>JAPLGL010000039.1 GCA_026390155.1 Caldisericota bacterium | reverse complement strand
AAGAGGAGGCTGGTCGGCCAGCGACGCGAGGGCCGACGTCAGCTCAGCGAAGTTGTAGGGCTTGGCAAGCACGCCATCGAAATGATACGCGCGGTACTCGGCCATGACGGGGTCCGTGGCGTATCCGCTCGAGGCAATGAGCTGGGCGGGCGTATGTCTTGCGCGAAGCAGGGCGGCGGCTTCCTCTCCGCCCATGCCGCCCGGAATGGTCAGGTCCATGATGATGACGTTGAACGGACATCCGGCGGCAGTCGCCTCTGCATCCGCATGGAGTGCGTCCGCGCCATCAGGGACGCCCTCCGCGTCATAGCCCAGCTTTTTCAGCATGGCGATCACCACCTGTCGCACCGCCGGTTCATCGTCCATGACCAGGACGCGGCCCTGTCCGCCGACGAGGAGAGCCATCTCGGACGACGGACGGGATGGATGGGCAGGGGCAGCCGGCAGGAAGATGGAGAAGGTTGTGCCAACCCCCTGCCTTGAGGCCACGCCGAGGTATCCGCCGTGCTTGTGGACAATGGCATGGGACGTCGCCAAACCGAGGCCGCTGCCACGGCGCTTTGTGCTGAAGAAGGGATCGAAGATCTTGCGAAGGTTGCTCTCGGCGATTCCCGTGCCAGTGTCGCTGAGGTCGATGTGGACATAGTCACCGGGCGCAAGGTCGGGATATGGTACCGGATCAACGAACGTGACGTTGCTTGCCGAGGCGGAAATCGTTCCTCCGGCAGGCATGGCCTCGTCGGCGTTGATGACGATGTTGGAGAAGACTTGTGACAGCTGTCCTTTGTCGACACTCGCCCACCACAAGTCCGCAGGCAGGTCGAAGCGAGGCGAAACGTCAGAACCGCGGAGGGCGAAGCTGACCGCTTCCTGCAGGATTTGAGCCACGTCCTGGACGGAACGGACAGGCGCACCTCCCTTGGCAAACGTCAGCAGCTGCTGCGACAGCCCCCGAGCCTGGAGGATCTCCTGCTCGGCCTCCTGCAGCAGTTCGCGGGAGCGTTCGGGGTCATCCTCGATGCGTGCCAGGTTGATGTTGCCGATGATACCGGTCAGCATGTTGTTGAAATCATGTGCGATGCCGCCTGCAAGGGTCCCCAGCGACTCCAGCTTGTCCATCCGCTGAAGCTCGTGTTCGAGGCGGACACGGTCGGTGACGTCGACACCGGAGGAGATGAGCCCCGTGACCTGGCCATCGGCATCCCGCAGCAGAGAGTCATGCCACGCCACGATGCGCTCTTCGCCACTGCGTGTGACGACCGGGTTTTCCGTGAAGCGGGGAAGGAACCCTCCCTCAAGCTCGCTGCGGATCAATGCCTTGATCCTATCTCGCTCGCGTTCCGGCAGCCTCATATCGAGCCAGTTCTTGCCGACGATTTCCTCCGGCGTGTAGCCGAAGAAGTCGTAGCCTGTCTGGTTGAGGCGCACGAGCCGGAGGTCCATGTCGGTGACCTCCATTATAACCCCTGACGTGTTGAAGTAGGTCTCGGCCTTGGACGCTTCGACGCGCGCTGCTTCCTGAGCATCGTGGCGGGCTGTCGCATCATGCGCGACCAGCAGGACCCGTTCGTCTGTGAGTGGACTGATGCGGACCTCGAACCAGTGCTGAGAGCCGGCGATGTTCTGACTGAGTCCCGCCTCGGTTGTCACGCGTTCGGCAAGTGCCCGCTGAACTTGGGTGAGGATCGCCTCGGCTCCGTCAGGAGCGAAGAGCTCTTGTGCGCTCCTGCCGACGAGGCGGTCCGGAGAATACTGCCGCGATGCCCCCGTGGAGACCGATTCGATGCACGTGCCGCCTCGGTCCATGATGACGATGACGTCGTTCATGGCCGCGAACAGAGCCCGCATCCGCGCGTCGGAGTCCCGCAGGGCAGCCTCGGCTGCGACGCGGTCCGTGACATCGACCATCGCGACAAGGACTCTGTGGAGATTCTTCTCCCTGCCCGGTGCGACCATCCATTGTGACGAGACAACCAGCGGTCTGCCTGTAACCGTGGAAGCCGCCCCCTCCCATTCAAACGAAAGATCTCCGGCAGCAACATGCACCAGCTCCTTCTCAAAGCGTTCGAGGGCCTCGTCAGGCATGGTGCGCATGAGAGGACCGATGAGGTCGCTCTTGTTCGTGGCACCAGCCAATCGGATGGCCGCGCGGTTGACGTCGACGACGTGGACGAGCGATGCAAGTTCACGGACGACGTCTGGATGTGCGTGCAGCCACAACGCGACATCTTCCGTATCTTGTGGAAGCACCTGCTTCAATCGCGCGCTGAGTTCAGAGAAGTCCTCTTCCCACAGAGCGACGGGGGCGTCTTCAAAGAGCAGCCGATAACGCAGTTCACTCTCCTGTACGGATATTGTGGCACGCTGGCGGTCTATCGAGACGGCGATCTGGTCTGCGACAAAGGACAGAACATCCCGGTCCCGCTCGGTGTAGCGATAGGTTCCATGATACACCTGGACAGCGATGACTCCAATCGGTGTCCCCTTCAGCTGCAGTGGGGCGCCGAGCCAGCTGATGGGAGGCGTTCCCGTGGGTATGAGGCTTCCCGACTTGATCGGTTCTTCCTCGTGGAACTCACTCAGGAGCAGCGGTGTGCCCGTGCTCAGGATATGTGCCGTAAGTCCTGTCTCCGCTGTCTGCGGATCAGGGGGTGCGTCATACTCGTCGAAATAGTATGGATACGTAATGATGCCTGTCTGGGGATCCCGGAGAGCGAGGTACAGGTTCTCCGCAGGCATCAGCTCGGCGATGATGTGGTGGATGCGCTTGTACAACTGATTCAGGCTGTCGGCAGACGCAGCGGCCTGTGAGATGCGGTACGTGGCGTCCTGCACCTGCCGCGCACGCACAGGTTCCTCGATATCGACGATCGTGCCTTCGATGACGAATCTTCCATCCGGCATTGCCAGTGGGCGTCCTTGTTCCCAGACGGTTCGCACGGTGCCGTCGGAGCGGATGAGGTGGTACTCGAGATGGAAAGGTTCTCTCCTGTCGACCGCGGCCGCGACCGTCTCGACATAGCGAGACGCGTCATCCGGACGCATTGTCTGCACCAGAACCTCCGGGTTCCCGACCAGGTCCTCGGCTGATCGGCCAAAGATGCGCTCATACCCACCGCCGACAACCTCGAAGGGGAAGGGCGCCTCGGCGGTGGCGCGGTAAACCATGCCAGGCAGGTCTGCCATCAGCCGTGCGAGTTCCTGGTCGTCTGTCACGCTCTTTGTGACCGGCATGTCTTTGTCGCTCATCCCAGCCTCATCATCACGATTCTTTCTACGCAGTGTATTCTCCTTCGTGCGATTCTCATTATGACGGAGAACGGGCGCCGTGCAAGATGGCCGACAGCGGCGTCACTCTTGCGCAGACGGGAATCCAGTCTTGGTTTGAGATGCCGATTTTCACCTGTGTAGACATCACAAAGTGCAGTTGGTGTAGAGCCAATTCTGAGTACACTGAGTACCTGCTCACAAAATGAGCAAGTACTCAGGAATTGGAGTTGGGGAATGACTGACGATCAGAACCATCAGGACAGCTTTTCGCGGAGGGAGCGGCGCGTCGGGCGCCGGCAGGAGGAGATCCTTCAGGCGGCAGCCTCCGTCTTTGCCTCAAAGGGATATGCTGCAGCGACGACCAGGGAGATCGCCGCTGCAGCTGACATCGCCGAAGGTAGCCTCTATAACTACTTCAGCAGCAAGCGAGACATCCTTGTCGCCATCATTTCCCGTTCACCGTCTCCCGTGGACCGTTTACTGGCGGACACTGAGCACCTGACCGACCGCGACCAGTTCGTGCGGTTCATCGAACAAGCCCTTATGGCGCCTGCTCCTGAGCAGCCTTGGATGCGTACGATCATCAAGGAGGCGTGGGCCGATGATGAGCTGTTCCGCCAGTATCAGGCGGGGCATATCGAAGAGTTGACTTCACGCCTGGCACACGTCATCGGTAGCGGGGTGAAGGCAGGCTGGCTGCGGCCCCTGGATCCTAATGTCACTGCGGCCGCCGTGATCGCTCTCCTGATGGCATTCATGATGCATCCGATGCGGGTATGTCCCGCGGTGGAAACGCCGGAGGCCCGGATCCAGCGGGTGCGGTCGGCAATCGACATTCTCCTGTACGGCTTGATGGGGAACCAATCCCCCGAGCCGGAAAAGGAGTAGCATATGCACCAACTGATGAAGATTGTTCGCTTGCTGAAACCGTATCGGACCAAAGCTATTCTGGCGATGCTGGCGCTCATTGTGACGATTGCCAGCGATCTTGCTGTTCCGCGCCTTATCCAGAACGTGGTCGACAACGGCATCTCGAGGAACAACATGCAGGTGGTTCTGGGGACCATGGGCATCATGCTGGCGGCATCAGCTCTGGGCGGTCTCATGTCGATCCTGAACACGAGGTATGCGGTCGATGTGGCGGTGGGCGTCGGAGCGGACGTGCGGAGTGTAACCTTCCGCAACATCCAGAAGTTCAGTTTCAGCAACCTGGATAAGCATCGTACCGGCGATCTCATGACCAATCTGACGAGTGACGTGAGCCGCGTGCAGACCATCGTTCAGATGAGCCTGCGCGTGATAACCCGGGCGCCGCTCATGCTGGTGGGCAGCATTGTTCTCATGTTCCTGACAAGCCCGAAGCTAGCGCTGGACGTGCTGGCCGTTCTGGCTGTCGCCGGCGCGCTGATCATCATGGTGTCGACCAAGGCGCAGCCAATCTGGCTCCGTGTTCAGGCCAGGCTGGATCGCCTCAACTCGGTTTTGCAGGAGAACCTGGCGGGTATGCGCCTCGTGAAGGCTTTTGTCCGCTCCGGC
>JAPLGL010000051.1 GCA_026390155.1 Caldisericota bacterium | reverse complement strand
AGTCATCGTGCTCGCTGAATTCAGTCGTGGCACCGACGAGGACGAGACTGCCGTCCAGTCCCACGTCAACGCCCCAGAGGCCAGCTTCAGCGCCTCCTCTTCTCAGACCTCCAACCCAAGTGGTCCACTCCACAGATCCAGCCATGTCCAGCTTGATGATGTTCGTTCCAAAGCAGCCTTGAGAGTAGCGCCACTGGCATAGGACAGGACCGGTGGACGTCATGGCCATGTTCATCATTTGGCCGTATGAGGACTTCGGTGTCGTCGTGTCCTCATAGGTGAGTGAGCGCTGTACCTTTCCGTCCTCGTTGAGCCACATCAGTCCCACGGTGTGTGTCCCATTGGTCTGGTCCAGTGACGTCGCACTGAGGAGAAATCCCCCGCCGGCCAGCACGAAAACCCGGGCACCAATGAATCTCTCCAGAGGATAGGTCTTTGCCCAAATGACCGTGCCATCTGCCTTCAGCCGGCACAGGAAGACTCTATCGTAGTATGACATTCCGCACGCCACGAACCCGCCATCCGCCAACTGCACGACGTCAGTAAACGCGGTCACACGCCATGCGTCGGATTCCGTGTAGACGCTGTAGTTGTGGGCCCACCGGACAGTCCCGGAATCATTGAGCCGGATGAGCTGCCACTCCCGGAAGACCAGCATTCCGCTGGGTGTGCACGCGATTGCCCTTGCCATCTCTTCTGCATTGCTGGCAGCGAGTCCATACGTGTTGCTCCACCGCACCTCACCCTCCGAGGTCAGACGTGTGACGAGCAGGCTGCCTTCAAGCGTCCCGGTAAAAACGATGTCGCCACGCGGCATCCGCAGGACTCCTTGACCGAATGCGCCACCATCGCCGTGATAAGTTCGTGCCCAGGTCGACGCTGCATCCAACTGGACAACAGTCGGCACTGCAGCAGCACTCAGCACGAGAACCACCAGGGCACACACGACCCTGTGCCAGTTCAGGTTCCAGCGTGCAGAACAAGTCCGCGGTGTTGCAGTCCTCGGGCTACACATACTCCACCTCCTGCACCGATCTCGACGCTCAGACGCTGCCTGGTATTACCAGCATGCTACCGAGAACAGGGGGGTGATGCAAGGGCCGCTCACCCAAGGCACGCCATGTGACGCCGACGGGAAGTGGTCAGCCCGCCGGGGGCCTCCTGCGACGTCTTGTTACTAATGCCTCGACAGCGCCCACAAGCACCAGAAGCACGATGAAGAAAATGGCGAGAAGCCACAGCAGTGAACTGCCGCGGGACCCTTCCGTCCCCGTCTGGTCTCCTGAATCGGGAGACGAGGGCAGTGTCACCCGAAGCGGCTCAGCCATGGGTCCTTCGACATCGGCAGAGGTCACCCCGGTCGCAGCATAGAGGTACGTCGCACCGGACCGGACCTCCTTGTCGACATATGCACCTGCTCCGGCCTTTACCGTAGCCATGCGGTGATACACAATGCCTGTTGCAGGCTCTGCTCGCCAGAGGACGAATGACGTCGGCTGGCCACCCCCTGTCCCGGCCTCCAGCCCCAGCTGCACTCTTGCCGTACTCACGCTATCGAGCCTCAGCAATGGGGGCGCTGGCGCCTGTCGGACCTCCACGTTGAACGTCGCACTGCCCTTATTCCCAGAGCCATCGGTCGCCTTGACAGTCAGGACGTGACTGCCGTCCAGAAGGGGATCGACGACGGTGACTGTCCCCTGTAGAGCGGATGCGGACCAGTCGGCCTGGACCGGCTTCCCGTCGATCGACGCGGTGAACGTGGCGGGCACGATGCCGGCTCCCTGGTCACGGCACGCCACGGTCAGATGGGGCAGGGGCGTGGTCGCGACAGGTGGCATCCCGGAGGGAAGCAGCAGTTCGAATGCAGGTGCCGTCGCGTCTGCCCCAACACAGTAGCCGCCTGTCTGCGTGATGGTCGCCGAGAATGCCCGCTTGGTGGCGTCATAGGCGGTCGGAAGTGGACTCCATAGACGGGTCGCGGGGTCGTACCGGTAGATGCTGAGCGACCGCGGGTCACGCGTCCCCAGTGCAGTTGCGCTGCATGTGATACTAAGTGCCGCGGGTTTGGACAGCGTGCCGCCTTCCGGCTGAAGGATGTAGATGCCGCCGACAGCGAACGGGCCCGCTACAGAAGATGTCCCAATGAGGGTCACGTTCCTGGTCGAAGTGGTGGAGACGAAGTCTGGGAATGCCCCTGGCACCATGCTCAAGGGCGAGAGGATGACGCTCGTGCCTTTCTGGAAGACTGTCGTGGCCCCGCCCTCGACAGCACTGCCCATCCCTGCCCCTGTTGAAAGGATGGTGTCCGCGGCCGACTTCAGCACACCCGTCGCGACGTCCCAGACCTTGGACAGGAGATCGCCGACTCCCTTCAGCAGTTCGACGATCACGTCGCCAAGCGTGTCCACCTGGGAGCTGAACAGGTCTGCGGGATACGATTCCAGCTTCACCATGCGGCCGATGCGCAGCTCCTTGTCTATCGGGACGAACACGCCCCGCTCCAGCGGGTAGGACTGATACCGCCCCCATTTCGGCTTGACAGCCAGGTCGACCTGGGCGCCGAGGATGTTCACCCCCAGCCCGACCTCGATACTGGTGGGATTCTTGTCCTGCGTTACGACGTGTTCGTATGGGACCGCGATGGACGTGACCGCGTTCTCGACGGCCTGCATGATTTCACCACACAGCCCTTCCGTCAGAACGACGCGCCCGTCACTGGGTTCAGCACTGCTTGGAGCCAGAACGGCAAGCGCCTCGATGGCCGTCACCGCAGGTCCAAGCAGAGACGTCGTCAGCGTCAGCCTCGTTTCCTGCGATTCTCCCTGCTCGTCGGGCGTAGTTGTCACCGTGAGGACACACCGATCGAAGGACTTTTTCGAGACGTCAACAAAGACTTCGGCGGATATGCCCTGAGCACCGGACCAACCCGCTACAGAGTATCCGAGGGCCTCGAGCAGCGAGAACGAGATCTCGGACTCCAGCCCGGCCTTGCCGCTCGCTTCGCCCGTCGCGGGATACCCACTGATAGAGATGGTTACCTTCGCACTGCCCCCCAGCTTGCCGATGCTGAGGCCACTGAGACTTGACTTCTTGGCCTTCTCCTCGTCGGGCTGCTTCTCCTCTTCCTTGATCAGTTCTAGCGCCAGCGCTGAGGCATCGGCAGATATGCCCAGCGAGACGCCTCCCGTAATGTGGTCCATGTCGACCCCGCTGGACAGCGCTGCCACAATAGCCTGCTGCGCCAACGAGATGACGGTCGTGACGCCGGCGGTCATCGTCTGCCCCACACCACATAGCAGGGTCAGCGCCGCCATTAGCTTGTCCGTCGCAGAACACTCGGACGGCTGTCTGAACAACGTGGCGAAGTCTATGAACGTGCCAGCGGACGCCTTGGCCGACGCGTCACCTACCTTGGCTTCGACCGGTCCCAGGTGCCCACCGGTCAGCTCGGCCGACACTCCGACCGCCACTTCGCTGGACATGCTGTCGGTCACCATGAGTGAACCGGCGCCTTCCTTTGCGGGGTCGGCCTGCGTCCGGGTCACGACCATACCCCCGCCCTGCTGAGCGGCCCCAGCTACCTCGATCCCGGCCTTCCCTCCGATGCCATATCCCATCATCCAGTTCGTGGACCACGAGAGCGCCTGCACGTCGGTCGCGAAGTCCGGTTTGCTCGACAGGACGCTGCGGAGACCGCGCACGCGCACGCGGTCGATGGTGACCGTGTGCCCGATACGATGCAACTCCGCAGTGCCAGGAACAGCAAGGCTGAACACGATCTCTCCGTATTCATCTGAGACAGCGGTCCACGTCGTATCGGAGAACGGCCCGTGGTAGGTCAGTTGTGCTCCGGCGACCGTATTACCGTCCACGTCCAACGCCGTGTAGTACCGGTACAATGTCCCGCCCCGCATGATCGTAGAGGTGGTGGCCGCA
>JAPLGL010000110.1 GCA_026390155.1 Caldisericota bacterium | reverse complement strand
GGCGTCGCAGAACGAGGTCGTGTTTACGGGGAGCGCTACTGAGGCTATTAACATAGCCCTGCTGGGTTCGACGCGGGCCCAAGCCGTCGACGAACCAGAGATCGTGACCAGTGAGATCGAGTATCCAGCTACGCTTGCCGTCTACAAGGCGTTGGAGAAGGAAGGCTACACAGCTCACTACATCAAGGTCGACGGTGAGGGGAGGTATGACCTCGATCAGCTTTCCTCGGTGCTGAACCAGCACACAGCGATGGTCAGCCTGATGGGCGTCAACCACATGATCGGCACGATCGAACCCCTTGCCAGGGCAGGCAATGTCATTGCCGATGCTTCACGACGTGTTGGCCGCAAGATTCCATATCATGTGGACTTTGCCAGCGCCCTGCAGACGCAGCGACTGGATGTGGACGTGGTGAAGGCCGACCTGGTGAGTTTTTCCAGCAACAAGATCCATGGCCCTAAGGGTGTCGGAGCTCTCTATGTTCGGAAGGGCACGAAAATTCATCCTATCACCTTTGGCTCGGAGTCATATTCCCCGCTTGTGCCGGGTACGCCCAATACCATGGGCATTGCAGGGTTCGACAAAGCGGTCGAGCTGCTCTACGCCACCTTCGACCGGGATGTTGAGCACATGCGGAGCCTTGTCCACCGTCTCGCAACTGGCATCCAGGAACACATTCCACATATCCTGCTCAACGGTCCGGAAGGCGCGGAGAGGGCGGCGTCGCATTTGTGCTATAGTTTCCTGTTCATCGAGGGTGAAGCGATCATGATGTTCCTCGACATGGACGAGATTGTGGTCGATACGGGTTCGGCCTGTGCGGCTGCGACATTGAAACCGAACTACATTCTCATTGCGATCGGGCGCAATCACGAGCAGGCACATGGCTCCATTCGGTTCACGCTGTCGCGGTATAACACTGAGGCTGATGTGGACACAGCTCTGGCAAAGCTTGTCCCGATCGTGGAACGCTTGCGCGCTCAGAGCACGATCAGGCCGCCTGCGGAATAGGGAGGTTACAATGGCAATCAAGTACACTGCGAAAGTCATCGAGCACTTCAAGAGTCCACACAACATCGGCATTATTGAAAACGCCGATGCCAGCGCCACAGAGGGGTCGCCTGCGTGTGGCGACGAGATCACGGTCTATCTCAAGATCGACAAGGCAACCGACCGCATCGAGGATGTAAAATTCCAGTCGTATGGCTGTGCCTCCAACATAGCTACGGGTTCCATCATCACTGACCTGGCCAAGGGCAAGACGATCGACGAGGCTGAGGCGATCACCTGGAAACAGGCTGCTGACGAATTGGGAGGTCTTCCTCCAGTCAAGATGCACTGCTCGGTTCTTGCAGTCGATGGGCTCCGGTCGGCAATCCGCCAGTACAAGAAAGAAGTGAAGGGAATCGACTATGATTCCACGCTTGACACCAAGACTGTAACCGAGGAACTGAAGCATGTGCTATGGCCTCCAGTCGGGGTGGACATCATCACACTGAAGATGGTCAAGTATATCGGCATTGACCAGGGTGCCGTCAGAGTCGAAATCAGCATCGGCTCTGACGACAAGTTCCTGGATCCGACGATTGACGAGATCATCGAACATCTCAGCAAGATCAAGGGAGTCAAGTCGGTCGGCGTCGAGAATGTCTAGACGTTCTGCTCACCGAAGAGGACTCAGCCCGCTTGGAGGAAACAATGATCGATCTTCGTTCTGATACTGTTACAAAGCCCACGCAGGCCATGCGCGACGCCATGGCAACGGCCGAGGTCGGCGATGACGTCTACCGCGAGGATCCCACCGTCATCAGGCTCGAAGAACTGGGCGCAAGAATGCTGGGCAAGGAAGCTGGCCTGTTTGTCGTGTCTGGCACGATGGGCAATCAGGTTGCCATTATGACCCACACGCAGCGTGGGGATGAGCTGATTACGGAGGCTGAGAGCCACATCTTCTACTATGAGGTTGGTGACATCGCGATGCTGTCGGGCGTACAGGCACGGCAGGTTCCAGGCAAGCGGGGCGTGATGGACCCCGACGATGTCAAGCATGCAATCCGCGACTCCAACAACATCCACTTTCCGCGCACGTCCCTTATTGCCATTGAGAATACTCACAATCGTGGTGGTGGGAAGGTGTGGCCGATCGAGTACGTGCGACAGATATCGGCTGAGGCACACGAGCATGGCATAGCCGTGCATATGGACGGAGCGCGGATCTTCAATGCGGCGATCGCCTCTGGCATCGCGCCGGATGTATGGGCATCCTACGCCGATTCCGTCATGTTCTGTCTTTCCAAAGGCCTGTGTGCTCCTGTCGGATCATTGCTCGTGGGGTCGACAGAGTACATTGAGCGGGCGCGCAAGAACCGCAAGCGCCTGGGGGGCGGTCTCCGTCAGGTCGGCATTCTGGCCGCGGCTGGTATCGTGGCGCTTGAGACGATGGTGAACCGGCTGGCGGAGGACCATGCCAATGCCAAACTGCTCGCGAGCGAGCTAGCCAACATCGGGTACGGGACTGACCCGTCCGGGGTGGAGACCAACATGGCCATGGTGGACGTCAGCGCAAGTGGCCAAGATGCGCCGGCGTTCGTGGCCGCCGCAAAGGAGCAGAGGGTCCTCTGCAATGCGGTTACGCAGACCACTGTTCGGTTGGTCACGCACCATGATGTGACGACCGACCAGTGTCGTGAGACCGTAGAAGTCTTTGAGTCATTGTTGCCTGCATAGGCAACTACCCGCCTCAAGGAGGAAACAATGTTGGAACCGAAGCACATTGAGGGAGTTCACACCAAACACACCGTCTTCATCTATGCTCTGAGTACCTGTGGATGGTGCCGTAAGACAAAGGCACTACTGCAGGAACTGGGTGTCGCCTACGACTACGTCGATGTCGACCAGCAGGAGGGTGGCAACAAGGAACTGGCCAAGCAGGAGGTCCTGAAGTGGAACCCGGCATGCTCGTTTCCGACCATCGTTCTGGATGGCAAGGATTGCCTGGTGGGATTCCAGGAAGACAAGCTTCGAGAGCTCGCCACTGAATGAGTACGATTGCGGACGAACGCGTCACTGAGGTCTGGCAGAGGCTGGTCCTTGAGGCAACACACGCAGGATACTCTGTCAATCCCGACGATGCATTTGCCAGGGACCTGGTCCGGGGCCTGCTGGAGAACGAGGCACGCTATGGATACCGTGCCTGCCCCTGTCGCCTGGCATCGGGAGTAAGAGAGCGGGATGTCGACCTCGTCTGTCCGTGTGACTATCGGGACGCCGACCTCGACGAATATGGCGCCTGCTTCTGCGCGCTGTATGTCTCTCCCGAGATCAGTCGCGGCGAGAAGGCCGCCACATCCATTCCCGACCGTCGTCCGGTCGGCGGGTCGGTGGTGGCTGCCGGAGACATGGAACCAGTGCATGTGGCTGGGCTCGCGTTTCCGGTCTGGCGCTGCAAGGTCTGTGGATACTTGTGTGCGAGGCCGCAACCTCCTTTGATCTGCCCGGTCTGCAAGGTCGGAAAGGAGCGTTTCGAGCGCTTCATGTAGCCTCATACAAGCGTCGTGGTTGACAGCCGCCTTGTCCCACAGCGGGGACTTGGCGGCTGTCATCGTTTCTGAGAAGCGCATGCCTGGTTGTCCCCAAGCCGTGTCTTCATGAGTCGCGCGGATTGGGAATGATCGCCACCTCTCATCATAACTAACAATCGCGACCGCACATACGTGAGCGTGGCCATCATTTGCTGTCGGCAGCAGGCAGCAGAGCGCGACATACAACCATTGACAAAGGAAACGCGTTCTGGTATAGTCTGAAAGTTGCGCTCTGAGCGCGGAAGGACATTCGTGTTTGTGGAGGTACGACAATGGTAGACAACAGGATTCGCACCAACTGATGACAGGGGTGCTGTTGATTGGACAATCTGCAGCCAAGATTTTGCGCAGTACACGCAGGACATTCAATTCCTCAGTCACTGACTCTCACAGAGTCCATCAGTAGTCTCTCCTGTCATACAGTTCGCTTTTCCCCACACTCGTTCTGGAGGTAGCACTGTATGCATACATCGATTCAAGTAGAGAATCTCACTCGTGTCTTCAATCGCCGGGGAACTGCTCCTTTCCACGCACTGCAGGGCGTCAGCTTTGACGTCTCGTATGGAGAGATCTTCGCTCTCCTTGGTCCCAATGGAGCGGGCAAGACCACGACTATCAAGATCATGTCGACTCTCCTGCTCCCGACGTCGGGTCGCGTCACCGTGGCAGGGTTTGACGTGGAGCGGGACTACGCTCGCGTACGTCCTTTCATTAGTCTGATTTCTGGGGGCGAGACCTCTGGATACGGCATACTCAGGGTCGAGGAGCAGCTGTGGATGTTCAGCCAGTTCTACGGCATGGAGACTCCGGTCGCCCACAGCAGAATCGAGCATTACCTCCGCATGGTCGGTATGTGGGACGACAGACATCAGCAGATGAACCGTCTGTCCACCGGCATGCGGCAGAAGGTGAACCTTGTGCGTGGCCTTGTCACTGACCCGAAGGTGCTGTTTCTCGACGAACCGACGCTGGGAGTCGATGTGGAGGCAAGCGTCATTATTCGCGGCATGGTGCGAGACTGGGTGATCGAGAAGCCGGAACGCTCTGTCATCCTCACGACACACTACATGGCCGAAGCGGACGAACTGTGTTCCCGCGTGGCGATCATCAACCGCGGTCTCATTCTTGCCAACGCGGCTCCGTCACGGCTCAAGCAGGACCTCGACAGCAGGGCACATTACGAGATCACGGTAGACCAGATCAACCAGGAGCAGGTCGATAGCATTGCCACAGACATGGGGGAAGGAAACGACTTCTCCCTGAGTTCTGACAAGGTAACCAATAATCCCATGCTGGCTGTGCATCTGACCAGCGAAGGCGGTATTTCGCGCCTGATCGCGCTGCTGACAGAACAGTCCGTCTCTGTCGAGTACATGCGGAAGCTGGAACCGACGCTGGAAGATGTCTTCCTCAAGATGGTCGGCAGGAGGTTTGAAGATGAAGAACAAGCTGCTCCTGTTTCTTAGGACGCTCAACGCGCGTGCCTACGTGCGCATCTTCGGACAGATGCGTGAAGCGACTTGGGTAGTCGCGAGTGTCGTAGGCGGTTTCTTCACGATGACAACCTACATCTACCTCTACCGGACGCTTGGCACCGGTTCTGAGTTCAGCGGACTCGTCGTCCTGGGCGGCTTCATGACGCCCTTCTTCCTGAACGTGCTCTGGGGTGTCGCGACGCAGTTGTACTGGGAGAAGGAAATGGGAAACCTGGAGCTGATGCTTGTGAGCCCTGCCCCACTGTCCGCCTTCCTGGTCGGTCTGTCTGTAGGTGGTGCCATGCACACGATGCTGCGTTCTGTGGCAGTGCTGTTCTTTGGCATCGCGGTGTTCAAGGTGAGATTTGCGGTCCTGCACCTGCCGCTGGCACTTCTGGTCTTCCTCGTGACCCTCATTTCGATGTACGGACTGGGCATTGTGTTCTCGTCGCTGTTTCTCTACCACGGGCGCGACGCATGGCGGACTGCCGATCTCGTCATGGAGCCGACGAATGTCCTCTCAGGGACCTACTTTCCTGCCAGATTTCTGGGAGTGGGCCTGGTCGGTATCGCAGCGCTCATTCCGACAACACTTGGGCTTGATGCGCTGCGACAGCTTCTGGTCCCTTCGTTTACAGTGAAGGTGCTGGACTGGCGTTGGGAGCTGCTCATCCTCGTCGGGCTGGGGCTCGTGTTTGCGTTCATCGCATCGTGGGCATTGCGGTCGGTCGAGTACAAGGCCAGGCGCGATGCACGCCTGACGCTCAGATGGCAGTGATGAAGGGTTTTCTCGCTTCCATGTATGTGGGTCTGCAGATTGAGAGCAACTGGACGAAGAAGTGGGTGTGGCTGCTCTACCTGGCGGCATATCCGATCGGCAGCTTCCTTGCGGTCATAATCCTCTACGGTGTCTTCGGCCAGAAGACCGGACTGCTCCCGTACGCATTGTATGGGACTATCTTCTACTACTCTCTGAGCATGGTGTTCTTCGATATGGCGTTCAGTGTGCACGATGACCGGGAACACTATCAGACCCTGAAGTACATCTTTCTGTCGAGCACATCGTACCGAACGTACCTGTGCGGTCGCGCAGCAACGCGGTATCTTATCGCAATTGCCGGAATCGTCATCAATCTGTGCTGGCTCGTTCCAGTGCTGCATCTGCCGTTTCACGCCAACTGGGGGTACCTCATGGCTGGCGCATTCCTCGGGTATCTTGTGGCAGCCGGCCTGGGGTTGACGATGGCTTCTGTGTTTCTCCTGACGATCAAGCTGGACGTCGATGTTGTCGACGCGCTCTTCGGTGGAATGTTCGTGCTGAGCGGGGCATTGTTTCCCCCAACCGCTTTTCCTGAGGTATTTGCGAAGATCGCGGAGTTTGTTCCTATGAGTCCATTCATCGAACTCATGCGCCGGGCGGTCTCGGGGCAGGTACTCACCAGCTTCCTCTCTGGCATGTCCACGCTCCAGCTGCTTGGCAGAGTGGCCCTCTCGGCAGCGATTCTGTTTGCGCTCGGATCGGTTCTGGTCTCGTTCGGGAGTCGCCAGGCTCAGCGAAAGGGTTACATTGATGTGACAACTGCATTCTAGACCAGGAGACTGTTGAGTGTCCTGCATCCGCCGTAGCCGGGGAGGGTACGGCGGATGCGCATTTGGTGCCGCTTTTTGGGTGAAGTGTCAGGACTGTGGGTCTCCCGGACGGAAGCCGGGTGTGCCTCCGAACCATTTCGCATAGATGGTGTCATAGGTGCCATCGTTGACGAGGTCTTGTAGAGCCTTGTCCACAGCGGCTTTCAGCTGCCTATCTTCGAGGTGCATTGCTATGCCGTAGTACTGAGTGAGGTCGAGGTCTTTCACCTTGAGCACACTGATGACCGTGAGCGTTGGGGAGGCCTTTGCATAGAAAGCGCTGACTGGGAAGTCGTTGACGACAGCATCGATACGTCCCAGTGTCAAGTCGGCCATGGCCAGCTGAATATCCGGATAGGACCGAACGTCCGTCACGCCATCGATCATGCGTGCGCTGGTTTCGCCCGTGGTTCCCACCTGAGCACCGACCCTCAATCCAGCAAGGTCGGAAGGTCCTGCTATCGTATGGAGAGTCTTGTCGAACACGATGCCCATGTCTGCGCGGTAGTAGGGAATGGAGAAACTGACTTCTTTCTCGCGTTCGGGGGTGATTGTCATCGACGAAATGAGAACCTCGAACTTCCGCGTCTGAAGAGCAGGTATGATACCGTCCCAGGCGGTCGTCACGATATCCGATTTCAGCCCGAGTTTCTGGGCGATGGCGGCAATAAGTTCGATATCGAAACCCGTAGGCTTGTTGTCGCTGTCCGTGAACTCGAAGGGGGCGTACGTTGTGTCGTTGCCGACGGTCAGAGCGCCGTCCTCTTTGACGCGGTCGAGGTCCGACAACGTAGCCACTGGTCTGCAGCCCGAGAGGACCAGAAGACAGAGAACGAGCGCGAAAGTGAAGACCGCGCCCCACCGTGATGTGCGAGTTCTGCTCATGTTTGACTCTCCTTGTTGACAGGGTATAGAAACACGACACGACACACGTCGGATCGTCGCCAGGGGGCTCTTCGGCTGATCGGCCTGTAGCATTGGTTGGGTGCAGTATAGGGGAGGGTCAGAAAATACAACGAGAAATGTGCGTAGAAGGTGAAGAGGATGCGGAAGCCGGAGTGCCGACCGCTTGGATGCCAGGGTTATCCTTGTTTGGACTTCGCCCTGGACAGCACTCCCAGTCTGACGTAGTCATCGGCTCGCCGATGGAGTTCCTGTATCTCGTCGACTCCAAGTGGTCGCACAGTGCGTGCAGGGACGCCCATCGAGAGTGACCGGGCAGGCACGACCGTGTTCTCGGGGACGAGCGCCGCAGCTGCTACCACTGCCTCGTCACCGACAGTGACTCCCGTGAGGACGGTGGCATGCATGCCCACCATGGCGTGGTGGCCGATGCTGCAGGCATGCAAGACGGCGCTGTGGCCGACCGTGGCGCCCTCGCCGACGATGAGCGGGATGTCGACGTCTACATGCCCAACCACGTTGTCCTGGACGTTGGCGTTGCGCTGCACGACGATAGGCGCAATATCGCCCCGGAGGACCACCCCATACCAGATGCTGGCGCCTTCTTCGATCGTCACATCTCCTATGAGGACCGCCGTGTCAGCAACAAATGCTGTGAGCGCCACGGTTGGGGTCTTTCCGTCGAATGCACGAAGAATCCCAGCCATCAGTGTTCCTCCTTGTGCTGCAGTCGCTTTGCGTACCTGTCAGCAAGATCCGCGATGAACGTCACGCCCGCCAAACCTAGCGCACCCATACCGCCAACAACAGCCAGCACGGACCAGCCAAGCGGCCTGCCGACAAGGTGCATCACAAAAGCTCCCAAGAAGGCAGCGCAGGCAATCACGATAAGACCGATACCTGCTGCGACCGCCACACGAGCTGACTCCCCTTTATGCTTTACTTTCTTCAAGGATTGCACAAAGTATAGAGTAGCACCGTTTCTCGCGGTGTGGTATCGGGTGGCTCGCTTAGCTGACGGTTGCCAGAAATCTGAATCATGCAGGAGGAGAAAGGATGAAGAAGACAGCGTTTGCCCGCAGTATCGTGTTGACGGTCGTTGCTGTGATGGTCGTTACAGTCTTGACAGGATGCAAGACTCAGAGTGGAACACTCAATTGGGGAACTGACCCGACGTATGCACCATTCGAGTACGCCGATGCAAACAACAAGCCCACAGGGTTTGACGTCGAATTGATGGAAGCCATCGCAGCGAAGATGGGCAAGACCAGCAATCTGACCAGTGGGGCTTTTGACGGGCTTCTGCTTGCCCTGCAGGGAAAGAAGTTCGACGCGGTATGCGCCGCCATGACGATCACCCCTGAACGCGAGCAGGAAGTCAGTTTCTCCATCCCGTACTACCGCGCGGACATGGGCATCATGTACAACCCGGCCAAGAACAACATCACCAAACCCGAGGATCTTGTGGGAAAAACGGTCGGCGTTCAGACTGGAACGACAGGCGAGATTGATGCCAAGCTGATCACTGGTGTGAAGGTCAACTCCTACCTCGACATTCAGCTTGCCACTCTGGACCTCGAGAATGGCAAGGTCGACGCTGTCGTGAACGACTATCCTGTGTGCACGGCATATGCCAGTACACATCCTGCATTGAAGGTTCTCAATACCACTTCGATAGCCGGCCAGGACCTGACGCAGCTGTATGGTATCGCCGTGCGGAAGGATGACACTCAACTCAAGAGCGACATCGACGCGGCCCTCCGCAAGGTGGTTGCGGATGGGACGTACGCGAGTCTCTACCGCAAGTACTTCTTTGCCGACCCGCCGTATCTGCCTAAGTAGCAGTCGAGGTAGGGGTAACGAGCAGTGTTTAAGTGGTCGATCATCTTCGAAAACTTGCCGTTCTTGCTGGCAGGAGCATGGACCACGCTTTCGCTGACGGTCGTCTCGATGATCTTTGCGACGGTCGCTGGGCTGCTGGTAGGGCTGATGAACATGTTTGGGGGAAAGATCATCGGTACCATTACGCGTGTCTACATCGAGGCCGTTCGCGGAACGCCAGCGTTGCTGCTGATCTTGATCGTGTACTATGCCCTTCCGAGGATGGGTCTGAACTTGCCTCAGTTCCCTGCCGCCGCGGTTTCTCTTGCAGTGTGCTATGCAGCCTATATAGCCGAGGTCTTCAGGGCGGCTGTGGAGTCGATCCCCAAGGGACAGTCTGAAGCTGCCTTCTCGCTGGGCATGAATCGGGTGCAGGCACTGCGCCATGTCATCCTCCCGCAGACGTTCCGGCGGGTTCTGCCGCCCCTTGCCAATGAGTTTGCCGCGTTGATCAAGGATACTTCCCTGGTTGCCTTCATCTCGATGGAGGACCTTCTCTTCAAGGCGAAGATCATCGGTGCCCGCACCTACAACGTCTTTTCGCCGTACATCGGTGCAGCAATCATCTACTTGATCATGACGACCCCGGTCATGCAGTGGTCCCGGAACCTCGAGAAGAAGGTAGAGTGAGATGGCTGGTGACATGATGTCACAGGGGAAGCTGCTCGTCGTAGACGATCTGCACAAGTCGTTCGGCTCTCTCGAAGTCATCAAGGGAGTCAGCTTCGATATGGACTGCAAGGAGCGTCTGGTGCTGATGGGGCCCTCAGGTTCAGGCAAGAGCACGCTGGTAAGGTGCATCAACTGGATAGAGCCCCCGTCGTCCGGCCGCATGACATTCGACGGCAACCTCGTCGAATCAAGCAAGTATGATATTCGCAGACTAAGAGAAGACATTGGCATGGTGTTTCAGCAATTCAACGTATTTCCCCACCTTACGGCTCTTCAGAACGTCGCTCTGGGACCTCTTGTCGTCAAGAAGATAGCTCGCAAAGCGGCTGAGGCTGAGGCAATGGAGCTCCTGGCGAAGGTTGGCCTGTCCCATCGCGCCGATCACAAGCCTGGTCAGATGAGTGGCGGCGAGCAGCAGCGCGTGGCCATAGCGCGTGCGCTTGCAATGCACCCGAAGCTCATGCTGTTCGACGAGCCGACGTCATCCATTGACGTGGAGTTGATCCATGAGGTCCTCGACGTGATGGTCAGACTTGCGGGCGAAGGCATGACGATGATTGTCGTTACACATGAGATTGGTTTCGCAAAGGAGGTCGCGGACCGCGTCATCTTCATGGATCAGGGCCTCATCATTGAGACTGGATCTCCTTCTGAGGTGTTCGAGCATCCCCAGCAGGAGCGTACTCAGAGTTTCCTGAGCAAGGTGCTCTTGGCCTGATTGTGTCAATACCATGAGGAGGGGCGCCGAAAGGCGCCCCTCTTTTTCTTTTCATGGGGCGTCTTTTGACTACACTTGAAGTCGAGGCCTATGGGACACATGGATACAGTCGTCTATCCGGGCACGTTTGACCCGGTCACGAGGGGACATGTCGACGTTGTTGAGCGGGGAGCGCGCTTGTGCGAGCGGCTCGTCGTGGGAGTTGCCGGCATGGCGTACAAGAGCCCCATGTGGTCACTGGATGAGCGTGTCGACATGGTCCGCAGCGCCACAATGCACATACCGAATGTCGTGGTGGAAGGTTTCGATGATCTTGTGGTCCGTTTCATGAAGCGCAAAGGTACCAATATCATGTTGCGTGGATTACGGCCCGTGTCGGACTTTGACTATGAAGTGCAGCTCGCCTGGGCGAACAGGCATCTCGACCCAGATATTGAGATCATCTACCTCATGAGCTCGCAGGAGCATTTCTTCGTTTCCTCCACGCTTGTCAAGCAGATGTACGAAGGCGGCGGGGACGTTCATGACTTGTTGCCTGCAGGCGTTGCAGACAGAATTGTCCTGGGCCTGTCCCGGGCCAAGGGAGGAACGCATGATTGAGAAACTTACCCTGCAGGACATCATCGACCGTATTGACCAGGTGAGAGAGCGGAGCCCAAGGTTGTTCGGCTATCGCGTCATCAAGGATGAGGAGCTTGCAGACGCAGTTGCTCATCTCCGTACGGCATTTCCGGAACAGGTCCGCAATGCGTGTGCCCTTCTGGAACAGCGTGACGCCCTGGTGGCTGACGCGAGGCGGCAAAGCAGCCGAATGATCGAGGAGGGACAACGTTCGCACGACGACCTGGTCGCGGACAATGAAATAGTACGTTCCGCCATTGCCGAACGAGACCGCATGATGGCCGAGGTTATGGCTGCACGCACGGCCGCTGAGCAGCAAGCTGATGACTACTCGCTGAAGATGCTGGAGCAGCTGGAGCAGATCCTGACGAAGCTGACTGAGACTGTCAAGGCATCAGAGACGCAGTTTCATGTGGAGGTGAGCAACGGTGAAACTGGAACTCCGGAAACTAAACATTGAGGAAGGGAGCAGTCAATCGTTTGCGTTTGAGGAAAGCGGGGTCGGTGATCTCCCGGGAGTTACGCTTCTTGAGCCGGTGACGGGACAGTTCATCCTGAGCAATCTGGGAATCGGCTATCAGTTTTCAGGATCGTTCGGCGCGAAGGTGAGCCAACCCTGTGTGAGGTGCCTGGATTCGGTCGTAGAAGACGTCGAGTTCGACGTCAACGAAACATATCTTCTCGATGGGCACGATGATCCAGATCAGGAAGACGTGTTTTCACTTGAATCGGACGTGCTTGACGTTTCTGATGTGGTTCGCCAGCATCTGTTGATTGAAGTCAATGAGTTTCCACTATGCAAAGAAGACTGCAGAGGGTTGTGTCCTGAATGCGGAGTGAACCTGAACTTGTCAGTCTGTTCGCATCAGAAATTGCTGGAGGAGAAATAGTCATGTACATCGACAAGGCAGCAGACTATGTCGGCCAAGTCCAGACCATCCATGGATGGATCTACAACAGCCGTAGCAGTGGGAAAGTGGCGTTTGTCCTCGTTCGGGACGGCACCGGTATCATGCAGTGCGTCGTCGCCAAGAGCGACGTCGACGATTCGACGTTCGAATCGGTGCACCACCTCACGCAGGAGAGCAGCGTCAGCATCACTGGGACGGTCCACGCAGAGGAGAGGGCGCCCGGCGGCCATGAAATGCATGTTCAGAATATCGAGGTCCATCAGTTGGCCCTGGACTACCCGATAACGCCCAAGGAGCACGGTGTGGACTTCCTGATGGGCAACAGGCATCTGTGGCTCCGATCGAAGCGCCAGTGGGCGATCATGCGCATACGTGCCACGATTGTCAAGAGCATTCGTGACTACCTCGACGACAACGGTTTCCTGCTCATGGACGCGCCCATCCTATCTGCCAATGCATGCGAAGGGTCTTCGACGCTGTTTTCGACCGACTATTTTGGTGTACCTGCCTACCTGTCGCAGAGTGGCCAGCTCTACAACGAAGCGACGGCCATGGCTTTTGGGAAAGTCTATTGCTTTGGCCCCGCGTTTCGTGCTGAGAAGTCCAAGACGCGCCGGCACCTGACGGAATTCTGGATGGTCGAGCCCGAAATGGCCTACTGCGATTGGTTGCAGAACTGCGATGTTCAGGAGAGATTTGTCACATACATCGTGCAGCAGGTGCTTGAAAAGCGCAAAGAGGAGCTTTCCATAATCGAGCGGGACACTTCTCCACTCGAGAAGATAGCGACGCCGTTTCCACGTATCTCCTACGATGAAGCAGTGAAGCTCCTTCAGAAAGCCGGTTCGCCGATACGGTGGGGCGACGATTTCGGTGGGGATGAGGAGACGCTCATCTCGAACCAGTTCGAACGTCCTGTCTTCGTGCACAGCTATCCCAAGTCATTCAAGGCGTTCTACATGAAGACAAATCCCGCCAATCCGCAGACGGTCCTATGTGCGGACCTGTTGGCTCCGGAGGGCTACGGCGAGATCATCGGAGGTGGGCAGCGTGAAGATGATTACGAGTTGCTTCTCGCGCGAGTTCATGCCGAGGGACTTGCCGAGGCAGACTACCAGTGGTACCTGGACCTGCGCAAGTATGGATCGGTTCCGCACAGCGGGTTTGGTCTTGGCGTCGAGAGGACAGTGGCCTGGATCTGCAAGCTGCCGCACGTGAGGGAGACTGTCCCATTTCCGCGGTTGCTCGAGAAGATCTACCCATAGTCCGGGAGTCATGGCCGCAGCCAAAGGATATGCGTCGCAGTCCAACGACCTCTCGGTCACTGAGGGTCTCACAAGCCTCAGGGGCAAGAAGCCTTCATCGCTGTACGTCTTTGCTCCCGGAGACGACTATTTTGTTCCACAGGCGAAGGAGGCAGCGCGTCTACTGGTAGCGCAAGCTTTCCGAGCCTTCGACTATGCTGAGTTTGAGGGCAGTGAGGACAACGTAGACGTCATCCGCGAGTTCCTCGGCAGCGAGAGCTTCGGGTCTGGGCGCAAAGTCCTTATCATCAACGGTCTCGAAGACAAAGGGGCCAAGCGTCTGGGAACCATGGTTCCCCTGTTTCTGTCCGGGAGCACCACCACTGTCATCTTTGCGGATCCCGCCAAGGTCCCCCAGGAGCTTCTGAAGAAGGCGCATGTGGTGACCAGCTACGCTGTTCCGCTGACGGCGGTACGCTCCTGGATCAAGAAGAGAGTCGATGGGCGAGCAATAGATGACCGGGCGGTCCACGAGCTCATGGAGCGGACGGCAAACAGCTTTTTCCTTATGCGAAGTGAAATCGACAGACTCCTTGCATATACGGGCGACGCCATCACGGTCGCCGATGTCCGTGAGGTCGTGCCTCGGTGCCACATTGCTGCTGCTGCCGACCTCGTCGAGGCAGTCTCTCTCAGGAAGTACGACCGTGCAGTGACGGCTCTCTATGACCTTTCGGCTTCGGGGGCCGCGGACACGACCATCCTCTATGACGTGGAACTAGGGTTTGTGCGGTTATTGAACGCGAAGCTTGTTTCGAAGTCAAACCGACCCAAGGCTGACCTCAGGGCCTGGTGTCTGCGCACCCAGCATCAGTACCTCGACGACCATACGCTTGGTGCTCTCCTGACCGCAGCAAGTCACATCAAGCTGCGTGAACTTGAGGCTATGCTGGAGCGCCTTGAGGAAATTGAGTACGAAACGAAAAAAGGGCTCACCAGCAGTGCGCTGGCGGCCCTTCAGCGGTTGCTTTCGGTAGTAGCTCTTACGATGCAGTAGCCTTGGCTGCAACCTTGGCCGCATTCGCCTTCTTCATGAGGCGTGATTTCTTGCGGGCAGCCGTATTCCTGTGGACAATGCCCTTCTGAGCGAGCTTGTCGAGTTGTTTCACGGCATCGACGACTTTCTCAGGGGCGTAGTCCGACTTGCGAGCCATATACAAGGAAAGTTTTGTCTTGGCCGTATGTTCGGTGTTGTATGCTGCCCGCGTCTTGGTCTTGCGGACGTCCTTGATGGAAGCTTTCTTAATTGGCATAAAACTCTCCTTTGTCTCTTGAAACTTATCAAGTTCACTGTACCCGTTTTCCCCGTGATGTCAATGATTGCTCGCCTCGCTAGCCATGATGGAGTCTTCCACACGAGTCGGCTTGACTGTCGAGTCAGTTCAGCATAAACTGCTGATGAAAACTCCATAGCAGGCAAGATCGAATCAGGAGGAGTGCGTGAAGACAACCAAGTACATTACGAGAGCCGCCATTGTTCTTGCATTGACCATTGCTTTCCAATTCGCGATCCGGGAGCTCATTCCATCTGCTCCCCCGTTCAATTTCGTCAACCTATTCCTCGTCGGTAGTGTCGTAAATCTCGGTCTGCTCCTTGCAACCGAGACGACAGGACTCTGGGCGGGAATCGTCATCGCCCTCGCGGCACCCGTCACTGCATGGATCCAGCAGCATCTTCCGTCCCCAACGATGATCCCCGCCGTTATGGCGGGCAACCTTATCCTTGTCATCGTGTACTGGCTTGCCACGTGGAAGGGCTCCAGACGATCCTGGAAGCGTTGGCTCGGCCTTCTGGTCGGCGCTGCAGCGAAGATGGCATTCCTGTACTACGCCATCGGAGTGATCGTTGGCACGCTGTCCGCCCTGCCACCCGTAATGGCGACGTTCGTCAGATTCTCGTTCAGCTGGCCACAGTTCGTAACGGCTGTAATAGGAGGAGTTCTGTCCTCGCTGATTGCGCGTCGCATCAAACCGATTTCCTGAACTGCTGCTCCGGCTTTGCCACCACTCCTGCCGGTTTCTCCGAACGGTTGGATTCATGGTCAACACGCAGTGAGTACTGTATTGATTTCATGGTGTCCTGTCGTATAATTCACATGAGGATGTCTTCCTTCAATGCGAACACACCCGACGACCTCATCATGGCAAGGCTGATGATGTACGTGAGGGAAAAGTCTCCACAGGAGGAACGTGTATGAAGATGAACCTGGAAGACCGTCTGAAAGAGAACCCTGAGCTCAAGAGGCAGTTTGATGTGCTCGACGCGTACATTGGGGAGCTGGTAACCCCCGAAGGGAGTCTCATCAATGTTCTCCATCGCGCACAGGAGATCTTCGGGTATCTCCCGGATGAAGTGCTCGAGTTCGTCTCCAGCAGACTGAACGTGCCGCGTTCCACCGTATACGGTGTCGTTACCTTCTACCACTTCTTCTCGCGCGTTCCGAAGGGACGTCACACTGTCACCGTGTGTCTTGGAACGGCCTGCTATGTGCGAGGCGGGAATGCAGTCTACGAGAAGGTCATGAGGACCTTGGGCATCAAGGCTGGCGAGACCACTCGGGACGGCCGGTTCAGTCTGGATCTTGTTCGTTGCGTTGGGGCCTGTGGTCTCGCTCCGGTCGTCGTCATTGATAAGGACACGTATGGGCGTTCCACGCCCGAGAAGGTCGCGACGTTGCTGAACAAGTACGCTTAACCTTGGAGAATGGGGAGGAAAGAGTGAAATCATTGGAAGAGCTGAAACGCATCAAGGAACAGACTCTCAAGGAGATGGACCTTCGCCAGGCCAAGGAGAGAGGCAAGGTCATCGTTGCAATGGGGACATGCGGCATTGCAGCTGGGGCGAAGGACGCTCTGATGGCCATCATCGAGGAGCTCGAGAAGGCGGATGTCCATGACGTCAAGGTTGTTCAGTCTGGTTGCATGGGACTCTGCGACAAGGAGCCGACAGTCGAAGTGGCCATGAGGGACCAGCCTGCAGTCATTTACGGCGACGTCAACGATGCGAACGCGCGCAGGATCGTCCGCGAGCACGTCCAGGGTGGCAATGTCGTGGCTGATCTGGTCATCAAGCGGGAGAACATCTGACCCAAGGGGAGAAGGGAAAACGCAATGATACGAAATCAGCTGTTGGTCTGTGCAGGCGGCGCCTGCATCACGAGTGGCGAAAAGAGCGTCAAAGATGTTCTGGTAGACGAATTGAAGAAGAATGGTATCGAGGATGAGGTACAGGTCATTGAGACCGGCTGTATGGGAGCATGTGATCTGGGCCCGATCGTCGTTGTGTATCCCGAAGGAACGTTCTATCAGAAGGTCACGGTCGAGAGTGCGGGCCTCATCATAAGTGAGCACCTTGTGAAGGGCCGTATTGTCGGCGGGTTGCTGTACTGTGAGCCGACCTGCGAAAGGAAGGCTCAGACCAGTAGTGATATTCCCTTCTACGCACGTCAGGTCAAGCGCGTCCTCCGTAACTGTGGCTCCATCGACCCTCTTTCTATCGAGGAGTACATCGCTCGTGACGGGTATTTCGCTCTTGGCAAGGCACTCGAGATGACGTCGGACGATATCATCCGTGTTCTTGTCGACTCGGGTCTGCGCGGCCGTGGTGGAGCAGGATTCCCGACCGGTCTCAAGTGGAAGGCTACCCGAGAGGCGAAGGGTTCCCCAAAGTACGTGGTCTGTAATGGCGACGAGGGTGACCCGGGAGCATTCATGGACCGCAGCGTCCTCGAGGGAGACCCACACTCCATTGTCGAGGCCATGGCGATCGCAGGATATGCAATTGGCGCAGAGCAGGGCTACATGTACGTTCGTGCGGAGTATCCGCTTGCCATCGAGCGATTTGAGTATGCGATCCGCAAGGCGCGCGAGTACGGATTCCTCGGGCGGAACATCCTCGGTGCGGGGTTCAACTTCGACATTGAGATCCGTATCGGAGCCGGGGCGTTCGTTTGTGGTGAGGAGACCGCTCTCTTGCGATCCATCGAGGGCAAGCGCGGAACGCCGAGCATCAAACCCCCGTTCCCTGCCCAGTCCGGGCTGTGGAACAAGCCAACGCTGATCAATAACGTCGAGACATATGCCAACATACCCCAGATCATCACAAACGGCGCGGAGTGGTTCCGCAGCGTTGGTTCCGTCAAGAGTCCAGGTACAAAGGTGTTTGCTCTGGCAGGCATGGTACAGAACACCGGCCTCGTGGAAGTTCCTATGGGAACGACGCTCAGGGAACTCGTCTTTGACATTGGCGGAGGCATCCCCGGAGGCAAGAAGTTCAAGGCGGCTCAGACCGGAGGTCCATCTGGCGGCGTGATCACTGCGGACTACCTGGACATGCCGATTGACTTCGACACGGTCAAGGACATCGGAACCATTATGGGATCCGGTGGACTCATCGTGCTTGACGAGGATAGCTGCATGGTCGATGTTGCCAAGTTCTACCTCGGGTTCACGGTCGACGAGTCGTGCGGGAAGTGCACGCCATGCCGCGAAGGGACTCGGCAGATGTACCACATGATGGAACGGATTTGCGATGGCAAGGGCCAGGATGGTGACATCGAGAAGCTGACCAACCTGGCTCATATCATAGAGGATACGTCACTGTGTGGGCTCGGGCAGACTGCCCCAAATCCCGTGCTGTCGACCATCAGATTCTACGAGGACGAGTATCGCGCTCATATCTACGAAAAGAAGTGCCCGTCACATGTGTGTAAGCACCTGCTGACGTACTCCATCATGCCCGACAAGTGTGTTGGGTGCACGGCATGCGCACGGCAGTGCCCCGTCCATGCTATTACCGGCGAGGTCAAGAAGATTCACGTGATCGACCAGAGCAAGTGCACCAAGTGTGGTTCCTGCTATGAAATCTGTCGTTTTAGTGCGATCCGCAAAGAGTAATTAAACCGGAGGGACTTCATGGAGACGAGAATGCTAAACCTGAGAATCAATGGACGGGACCACCAGGTGCCAGACGGAACGACAATTCTGAAGGCCGCCAGGGACTATGCGAAGATTGACGTGCCGACTCTCTGCTACCTTGAGGGAATCAGCGAGGAAGGTGCGTGCGCCATCTGTGTGGTCGAGGTAAAGGGTGCCCGCAACCTCCAGCGCGCATGTTTGGTCAAGGCCAGTGAGGGCATGGAGGTCTGGACTAATACTTCGCGCGTCCGCGAGGCGCGCAAGCTCAATGTCGAGCTGCTGCTGGCCAACCACCCGAAGGATTGTCTCACGTGTGAGAAGAGCCAGGTCTGCGACCTTCGTGAGTTGGCCTCTGAGTTGGGGGTGCGGGAAGTGGAATTCCCGCGAACCCGCACAGAGTTGCTACCACTTGACAACACATCACTGTCACTGGTACGCGATCCCAACAAGTGCGTGCTCTGCAGGCGCTGTGTGAACGTGTGTGCCAAGGTGCAGTCCGTCTACGCCATCGATATCATGGCGCGCGGTTCAAACAGTACCGTCTCAACATTCCTGGACGAGGGTTTGGGGAACGTCGAGTGTGTCAACTGTGGGCAGTGCCTCCTTGTCTGCCCGACTGGTGCCATAACCGAGCGGAGCGAGATTCCGGATGTATGGAAGGCGCTAGGAGACCCGGACAAGGTCGTGGTCGTGGAGACAGCTCCAGCTGTGCGTGTCGCCATCGGCGAAGAGTTTGGCATGCCCGATGGGACGCAGGCGACCGGAAAAATGGCCGCCGCTCTCAGGAGCCTCGGTTTCGACAAGGTCTTTGACACTGACTTCTCAGCTGACCTGACCATCATGGAAGAGGGATTCGAGCTCATCGGACGGATCAAGAACGGAGGCACATTGCCCCTGATCACATCCTGCTCGCCTGGCTGGGTCAAGTTCGTGGAGACATTCTTCCCAAAGGTGCTTGATCACGTTTCCACGTGCAAGTCGCCTCAGCAGATGTTCGGGACGGTGACAAAGACGTACTGGGCCGAGAAGATGGGGATCGACCCGAGGAAGATCGTCGTCGTGTCGGTCATGCCATGCACCGCCAAGAAGTTCGAGAAGGAACGGCCTGAGATGAAGACGGCGTTCCATTACTGGCAGGAGAAGATGGGCCTCAAGGACGAAGAGGTGTTCAACGACGTCGATTGCGTCCTGACAACTCGCGAGGCCGCTCAGATGATCCGCGAAGCGGGTATCGACTTCGCAAACCTGCCTGACGAAGATTTTGACAAGCCACTGGGTGAATCGACCGGCGCTGCCGTCATCTTCGGGGCCACGGGCGGCGTCATGGAAGCTGCACTGCGGACTGCCTACGAGGTTCTCACGAAGAAGTCGCTGGCGAAACTTGACTTTGAGGATGTGCGTGGGCTTGAGGGTATCAAGAGTGCCGACATCGACATCGACGGGACGACGCTCAAGGTCGCCGTGGCGAACGGACTCGGGAACGCACGTGTCCTCATGGAACAAGTGGCGAAGGGCGAGTCGCCCTATCACTTCATCGAGATCATGTGCTGCCCTGGTGGTTGCCTCGGCGGTGGTGGACAACCCATTTCACACAATCCGGATATCAAGAAGAGGCGTGCCGAGGCTATCTACCGGGAAGATGCCGGCAAGCCCATCCGCAAGTCGCATGAGAACCCGGAGATCACGCAGATATACAAGGACTTCCTGGGTGAGCCAAACAGTGAGAAGGCACACCATCTGCTGCATACCGAATACTGCGACCGTAGCTGCAAGTAGAACGGAAAGACAAGGAGGCGTCCGCCTGTTGCGGGCGCCCCTTGCGCTCCAGGGGAGCGAGGGGAGGTACGTCAATGGATACCACGAAGCATGTTGGAGTCATTGCCATCATTATCAGCAAGCGTGAGACGACAGCCCCGAAGGTAAACCAGATACTCACGAACCATGGAGATCTTGTCATTGGACGCCTGGGATTGCCCTACGGGGACCATGGCCTGCACGTGATCTCACTCATTGTCGACGGCAAGAAGGAGCAGCTGCAGGGTTTGACTGCAGAGTTGACCGCTGTACCGGATACCATCGTCGAATCGACGATGAGTCCGGTCTGCCTCGGATAGGTCGGAGACTGTGGAGACAAAGTAGGACCAGTCTCTCTTACTGGCGAGAGTGCTTCGGAAAAAAACGATCGGGGAGGAAACCATGGAGTTGGACAATGTCACTCGACCAGCGGGGCAGGCGCAGCCGCTGAGCGACGAAGACA
>JAPLGL010000042.1 GCA_026390155.1 Caldisericota bacterium | reverse complement strand
CCGGATTCGAACCGGGGTATGAGGGTTTTGCAGACCCTTGCCTTACCACTTGGCTATGCCGCCTCTGGAGCGGAAGACGGGATTTGAACCCGCGACACTCGGCTTGGGAAGCCGATGCTCTACCCCTGAGCTACTCCCGCGAAAACGACTTACGTCAGTATTCTATACGGCGTGGGGGCTTCTGTCAAGGCTGGTGAAGGCGCTGTGAGTCTTCAGCGGCCAGACACGCAAAAGCGGAGGCAGCATCGACTGTATGTCTGTCGACTGGCCGGGAATGCCGGCGCAGATAGGCCAGTGTCTGGTCGAGCGCACGCAGCATTGCAGCTTCAAGACTGCTGAACAGGAGAGCACGGACTTCTTCGACGCCGGCGAAGTGACGGCCAGGCTCACAGTAGTCGGCAAGGAAGACGATCATCGCCAGTCGGTCCATGTGAGGAGCACCAGTCGTATGCAGGGCAATGGCCAGGAGGATCTCGGGGTCATCGACGCCAAAGTCGCGCCGGGCGATCAGCTCCCCGACAGGCGCATGGAGGACCACTGGAGCGGCCGTCTGAGCCATGTCGAGAGCCAGGGGGTCATCTGATTCCTTCACCGATTGCAGCAGGAGAGACTCGGGCTCATCTCTTGCAATGTCGTGCAGGAGAGACGCGATACTTGCCTTGTCCTCGGACACTGCCCAGAAGCGGGCAAGACTGGTCGCCAGCGCTTCCACGCGCAGGATGTGCTGTAGGCGCTTCTTCGGGACGCGCTGAGCGACGCGGTCGATGAGGCGGGTTCTCTCCTCTGGGGTCACTGACTTCTGTACAGTCCGTGCTCCGCAATGTAGGCAGCGACGGACGGCGGTACGAGCCCCTCGATGGGAAGCCCCTGGTGCAGCCTGTTGCGGACCAGCGTCGACGACAGGCTGTCGAACGGGTTGATGTCGAACAAAGCCCTGGCGGGGACATCCGCACGGTTTGACTGGTGTCGGCCGGCTCGCGGGACAAACCAGAGTTCGACCTGGTCCATGACATCCCGGTATCGGTGCCACCGTGGGAACGACACGAGCTGGTCCTCTCCGAGAAGCAGCAGCGGCTTGTCCACGCCCAGCGAGGGCCGCAGACCCTCCAGAGTGTCCACGAAGTAGGATGGCCGTGGCTCACGCTTCAATTCGAAGTCCGAGACAGTCACATCCGGCACTCCTGCGAAGGCAAGCTGCAACATTGCCAGACGGTCGGCATCGGACGCGGAGAGGGTCTTGTCGAAGTCGGGATTAGGAAGGCCCGTAGGGATGAGAATGAGCGTACAAGGGGCCATGAGGCGAAGAGCCTCACGGCCGACAAAGACGTGACCTGCATGGACGGGGTCGAATGCTCCCCCATACAGCACAGTTTTCATCGTTTCGCAGCGGTCTCTTCCCCCAGAGTGAACACGCGGCCACCAATCATGACGTTCTGTCCGTCATGAGCTCCCTTCTTGCGGAGCGCCTTCTCGACGCCGATCTTGCGCATCCTCTGGTCCAGCAGCGTGACCTGGAAAGGCTTCCCGAAGTCCGTCGTGTTGATAATCCTGTTGAGATAGCGTCCTGACGCCGAGAGCATTCCATCTGGGAGCCGGGTGATCTCAAACGTCTCGTCAGACGGCTTCAGCTTGTAGACCCGCGTCACCTGTTCGCGAGGAGGCACAGGTGCAGACTGCACAAGAGCCAGCCCACGACCGATGACGGCGTCGATGCCGTCGTTTTCGAGTGCGGAAATCATCAGAGGCTCGATTCCCTGGTGCACAAAGCGGACACGAATCCCTGTACGTTTCTGCGGAGAAATCAGGTCGATCTTGTTGACGACGACGAATTGGGGCTTGCCTGCAAGCTGTTCACTGTATTGCTCCAGTTCATGGGTGAGGAGGTGATAGGCGTGGACCGGGTCAGGGCCGGACGAGCTGCCATCAACCAGGAACAGGAGAACCCGGCTGCGTTCGATATGGGCCAGGAACTTGTTGCCAAGCCCACGGCCGTCAGCAGCCCCTTCCACAAGTCCCGGGATATCGGCAAATGTAACGCGCTCGCCATCTGGCGAGAACGCTACGCCAAGGTTCGGGGACAGCGTGGTGAAGGGATAGTCAGCGATTTTCGGGTGTGCTGCAGAAAGCTTGCTAAGCAGAGTGCTCTTGCCTGCGTTTGGAAAGCCGACCATGCCAACGTCGGCCAATATCTTCAGGCGCAGCCTGATGCGGCGTTCCTGGGCGGGAATGCCTTCTTCGGAGTAGCGCGGGGCCCGGTCGACAGATGTGGCAAAAGCTGCATTCCCCCTGCCACCGCTTCCACCACGGGCTACGGTGATGGTCTCGCCCTCGTCGATCAGGTCGGCCACGACCTCTTCTGAGACGATATCCGTAAGCACGGTGCCCAGCGGGACGAGAATGGTGACGTCCTGCCCATCACTCCCATGCTTGTTGCGTCCAGCGCCCCCTTGTCCAGCTTGGGCCCTGAATGTCCGCTTCTTTGCAAAGAACTGAAGGCTCGAATACCGAGCGGTAGCCACAAAGATGACGTCTCCGCCTCTGCCGCCGTCACCGCCGTCCGGCCCGCCTTTCTCCACATACTTCTCGCGGCGGAAGCTCATTGCTCCGTTTCCGCCGTGTCCCGAGGTGACTCGGACGATGACCTCATCGAGGATGCGGTCAGCTGAGTCTCTGATGGACGTGCTCCTTGCTGATGCTAGTTCGCCTGCTCAGGAATGGGAAGCACATGGACGCGCTTCACCGTCTTGAGCGACTCGAACTTCACTGTTCCGTCGACGACGGCGAACAAGGTGTAGTCTCGGCCCATC
>JAPLGL010000007.1 GCA_026390155.1 Caldisericota bacterium | reverse complement strand
GCTGTCGATGCTGGCGCCGACATGGTCGTGCAGAGCACGCACAAGACACTCTCTGGCCTTACTCAGACGTCCATGCTGCACCTGGGCTCACGTCGCGTAGACAAGGAGCTGGTAAGAGCTACGCTCACAATGCTGGAGAGTTCGTCGCCCTCGTACATCCTCATGATAGCTCTCGACGTCGCCCGTATGCAGATGGCGACGAACGGTCACGACCTGCTTCAGCGGGCAATCGACCTCGCCGATAACGCTCGCGGGCGCATCAACAAGATTGAGGGACTCTTTGCTCCCGGCAGAGAGCGCGCTCACACGGAGGCTGTCTATGACGTGGACCTCACCAAGTTGACGGTTCACGTGTCGAGACTCGGACTGACGGGATTCCAGGTAGAAGATATCCTCAACAAGGACTACAACGTCGAAATTGAGCTGTCTGATCTGGAGAACATCCTCGCATTCGTCACGATTGGGACGCCCAAAGAGTCCGTGGAGATTCTCATCCAAGCTCTCCAAGATATCTCTCGCAAACGCCGCGGCAAGAGTTCGACCATTGCTCCTCCGCCACCCATTCCTGGTATTCCCGAGATGGTTCTGTTCCCGTTTGAGGCCTATTATGCCAAGAAGGAGCGCGTCCGCATGGAGGACTCCGCCGGGCGCATCATCGCAGAGCTCGTGACCCCCTATCCTCCCGGCATCCCCATCACGGTCCCGGGGGAGGTCATGACGCACGAGTGCGTGGACTACATGGTGTTCATGCGTGATCACGGCGCCGACCTGCAGGGGATCATCGACAAGACAGCTAGGTACGTCCAAGTCGTCAAGGAGCGGTGATCGGTCGCTGAATCACTTCATTGCTGTTCACGAAAACGCCCTGATGCATGCATCAGGGCGTTCGATGTCTTTCAGAGCAGTCAGAGTCAGGCGGGGTACGGCGGCCGAATCCTGATGAATTCGGCTTTCTCACGCAACTCTGCAATCGAGCGCGCTCCGACGTAGCTGAGACTCTCCCGCACCTGCGTCGCAACGTGCGCCATGACCTGGGAAGCAGTGTCCGGCGTCAGGGTGTTGAGGACGACGGCTGAGGCCCCTGCAGCAAGGGCCTTGACCACGCTGGCGGCAGACCGCACTCCCATGTTGCAGATGATCGGCCTCCCGTACAGGGACGCTACGTCTTCGACCTCCATCAGGGCGGACAGTTCGGGGACGCCGACGCCGGACAGCTCCGTGGCCTCCGCGAAAGAACTGAACCCACTGCCGACGACGACGATGTCCGCGCCGGCATCGATGACATCCTTGGCTCCGGCGCGCGTCTGAACGTTGCCAACCATGAGCGGTAGCCAGTCATATTCTGCTTTCACCGCTTGGATCTGCCGAAGAATCGTTATGCGGTCGGCATGCGGAACATCCACAACAATGATGTCTGTCCAGACCTCAGCAAGCGAGCTGATGTATTCCAGGACATCCTCCCGTTCAAGATCGATAAGGGCTCCAACCACAGGACGACCCTTTGGATCACACGCCGCGCCGTCGTCCTTGCACATGAGCTCCTTGACCTTGCGCACCTCATGCGCCTGATCCTCAACAGCGCCAAACAGAGGGATGAAACCGATGCCGCCCGCGCGTGCGACAGTTGAAGCCAGGCGATAGTCAACCGCAGGCTGACGCGCCGAGGTGACAAAAGGTGAACGCAGTACAACGTTGATTGAAAGCCTCGATTCAAGGCTGACATCGGAGGCAATCACCTCGCTTCGGCGAGGCAGGAGCATGACATCGTCAAAGAACAGGCCTTCCCGAAGTCCCGGCATCCCAGTGCCCTACTTCCGGCTCCAGAGGCCGAGAAAACTGCGGTGCTGTGGCGATGCCGGTTCCGCATCCTGAACGGCGGATGGAGTCTCCACTTCGACGGCGATCCCTGCCTCCATGAATCCGTAGAGTGCCTTGGACACCGCAACACTGCCTTTGCCGGTCTTCCTTGCGATCTCACGCATCGATGTCTTGCCATCCAGGCTGATCATCACCTGCCACTGCTCCTTGGTGAGTATCAAGTCCCTGGTGGCGCCCTCTGCACGCAGAGCATAGACCGCATCAAGTGAACCAAGTTTCTGGCGCATCGAATTCCACTCGTCGAGAGCCGCCGTCACCTGAAGGACAATGTCCGCAACCGGAATGGACTGGTCACTGATCTTCGCCATTTCACCACCCGCAAAAGAGAAACTCCCTTCTCTCAGGCTGAACAGGTCCACAAGTGAACTGTAAGCCGTACCGGCGCCTATGTCGACATGAACCATTCGCGAATCCTCGATGTAGAACGTTGCCTTGACGCGCCCTCCGAAGATCGATGTTCCCTCAAGGTTGAGGCGCCCCGTCCCCTTACCCTGCACAATCGTCTGGAGGACTTCGTCCACCTGGCAGTTGCCAAATTTCCCCTCAAGCATCCTTGACCCCCAGTTCCACAGCCTGCAACACATCTTCATTGTAGTGTCGTGCGCGTCTTTTTGCAACGTCGCGTTGCATCCTCGGATGCCTCCGGTATACTGGAAGAGTGTCCACACTCGTGCGAAACATCCTCCATATCTTCCTCATCACCATGATCCCGGGCGTCGAGGTTCGCGGCGCGCTACCGTATGCCATCGGTGTACTTGGGATGCCCGTGTGGGAGGCACTGCTGGCTGCAACGCTTGCCAACCTGTGCATCGCGCCGCTGTTCTATCTCCTGGAAAAGCCCGCCCTCGCCATCGTGTCGAAGTGGAAGTGGTTCCAGCGTTACCGGTCGCGCCTCGCCGTGCGCAGCAAGTCCACGCTGGCAAGGTATGGGCTCTTCGTCGGCCTCGCCCTGTTCGTAGCCATACCCCTCCCGGGAACTGGCGCCTATACCGGTTGCCTCATCGCCGAGATCGTGCGCATGAAGAAGCCCCTGGCCATCGCTTGCATCTCGTTGGGCGTTTTGGGGGCGTGCGCAATTGTCTTCCTTACCTCGATCGGCATCATCAACGGCATCCTGGCAAAGTGGCTGTGACCGACGAATTGTTCCACGTGGAACAGCAACTAGGGGAATCCGATGGATACTAGTGAAAAGACCACAGCGACACAACTGCTTCCACTCGTACGACAGTCGATGGATGACTTCTCTGCAGCACTACCTGCCTGGGAGAGGATGGCAGTATTCGGCGACGCCTTCTGCGCTGGGCTGACATCGTTTCTTGCCTTGCTCGCCGAAGCCAACGAAGTCATGAACCTGACATCCAACGCAGACCCCGGACATGTCTTGGCCACGCACGTCCGCGACTCGCTCGCGCCACTGCTGGTGGGGCTCAAAGCCCCACGCTCACTGCTCGATATTGGAACGGGGGGCGGCTTTCCGGCCGTTCCCCTTGCACTCGCGTGGCCGACCACGGTAGTCACGATGTCTGAGTCGATTGGCAAGAAAGCCCGCTTCCTCGAGATCCTGGTTCAGAACGTGCCTCTTCCCAAGGGACGCGTCGTCCATGCGCGCGTCGAAGACCGGACAAACACCCTGCCTGAACGAGCCTTCGATATGATTACCGCAAGGGGCGTCGCCCATATTGCGACAGCCCTCCAGTACGCTCTTCCTCTCCTTGCAAGCAACGGCAGACTAGTGCTGTGGAAGGGAGAGCGGGATCTCGCGGAACTCCAGGACCCTCCGTTTGTAGCTAGACTGCGTCGCGTCCACTGCATGGCCACTGTTCTCGACTATGCACTGCCGGGTGTTGAACGCAATTCCAAGCTCGTCATACTGCAGATGACCCCGGCCCCCGGCGGCCGGTCGTCCAGGAGGAACGGCTCGTGAGAATCATCGCCATTGCCAATCAGAAGGGTGGTGTAGGCAAGACGACCACCGCACTGTCACTCGCTGCATCTCTTGCTGAACTCAATCATCGTGTCCTGCTTGTGGACTTTGATCCGCAGGCCAATGCGACCACGGGTCTTGGGGTCAACGCAGCCGAACTCACATCCAACATCTACACGTGCCTGCTGTCCGGAGACCCAATTGAGAATGCCATCCGGTCCGGCCACGAGCACAACCTTTCACTGGTCCCTTCGTCGATCAATCTGGCGGGTGCCGAACTGGAACTCGCCGGCATGGATCGTCGCGAGTATGTCCTTCAGAGCCGCCTGGCTACCCTAGATGAATCATGGGATTACGTCATTATCGACAGTCCGCCGTCGCTGGGGCTTCTGACACTTAACACACTGACAGCGGCACACGAAGTCATTGTCCCTATTCAGAGCGAGTATTATGCGCTGGAAGGGCTGACGCACCTGCTGCGGACCATCAGCCTGGTCAAGCAGCGCCTGAACCCGAACCTTGCCCTGCTGGGCATCCTGGTGACGATGTTCGACAAACGGACCATTCTGTCTGCGCAAGTCAAGGATGAGCTCGTCAAGCACTTTGGAGAGACCGTCTTTACGGCTGTCATCCCCAGGAGCATTCGCATGAGCGAAGCCCCCAGCTATGGCAAGACCATTCTGGAATACGATACGCTTTCCACCGGTGCCGAGGCGTACCGGCAGCTCGCCAAGGAGGTAGAATCCCGTGAACAACAGTAAGCGTCTTGGACGAGGACTCGACGCCCTCTTCGCCAACGAACCGACACAGTCATTGTTGGCGGACGGCAGCGGGGTCCGCATGCTTCAGATTAACCAGATCGTCCCTTCGCCACTGCAGCCCCGGCGCCGGTTCGATGAGGCAGCGCTTGCAACGCTGGGAGAGAGTATCCGCAAGCACGGTATCCTCGAGCCCATCATCGTGCGCCCACGGGACGGCCGGTTCGAGATTGTCGCTGGAGAACGCCGATTCCAGGCTGCTGTTCAAGTGGGTCTGGAACAGCTTCCTGTGACAGTCCGCGAACTCGATGACCGCACGACAATGGAAATCGCGCTCTCGGAGAACCTGGAACGCGAGGACCTGTCGCCAATCGAAGTCGCCATTTCCTTCACCGACTACCTCGCCAAGTTCGGGGCGACCCAGGAAGAACTCGCGCAGCGCCTCGGCAAGGACAGGAGCACGGTTGCCAACCTCATCCGCCTTCTAGACCTTCCGGAGACTGCGCGCATTGCCCTGGATAATAGGACCATCAGCGCCGGGCATGCCCGCGCGCTTCTGTCGCTCAAAGACGAGAGACAATTGAGCTCGGCGCTGGCACAAGTGATCAGTAAACAGTTGTCGGTCCGCCAGACCGAGGCACTTGTGCGACGACTGCTGATGAAGAAACTCCGCGCGGACGTTGTGCATGATGAGGCACTGCGCAACATCCAGGAGACCATGCAGAAACTGCTGGCCACACGCGTCAACATACGTGGACGGGTCAACAAGGGCGTCATTGAGATCAGCTACTTCAATCAGGAAGATCTGCTGCGGATCCTCGGAATCCTGAATTCGCAGGAAGAGGCCAGTGGCGAGCACAATACCACAACTTGACCTCTGTGGCCACTATCTGTAACAAAGCCCCGACATTGTGTCGGGGCTTTGTTACAGCATGGGCACTCATCCGCCGTCAGTTCGAGCGTTCTGGTTCTTCTCACCGCCGACGCAGCGCAACATGCCTCCGGCGAAACTGCATCTTCCCTCGCTGTTATGTCTCTCTGCAAACTCAAAGCCATCAGTCTTCAGGTCCTGGATGAACTGATCAATCTCTCCTTGCGCTGTTTCCGCACGTATCCTCGGAAAGTTGAACATGGTGCCACCGGGGGCCTCTGTATAGAATGGCCTGTTGCATCCGGGGCATCCATGCGTCACGAACAGGAAGTGCCTGTTCAGAAGTGACCGCATCTGGACTTCGCTGAGGCCAAAGCTGCGAATGCAGTTCGTGTCATCGCACGCGACACAGAAACGTTCCTCATTCCCCCAGTCCAGCAGACCCAGCAGGAACTGGAGCTTGCGATATGCAAGCAGTGGCGGCGGGTTCGCATGTTCCATCTGCGTCCCTTGGATGGGGGTGAATGCGAACAAGGACACAAGCACGCCGGCGTGACGCATCTCAAGCATCAGCTCGGCGGCCTCCAACTCGTTCTCTCCAAGCCCTATAATCAAATGCGTCGTTACACGGCCGGGATGCTTCTCCGAAAGGCTCTTGACTAGCACCTTCGCATCCGCCAGCGTTCCACCTCGAATGGTGGGATAGAGCCGTTCAGAGCAGCAGTCAATGGCGATGCCAATGCGCTCCACGCCAGCATCAAGCAACTGCTCTGCCTCTTCATCTCTTGTCGCTCTGTACGACACGGAGACGGGCAGCCCACTTGCCTGATGGATCCGCGGTACGAGCGACAGCAACTGCCTGAACACTCCGCGTGAAGCTGTCGTCTGGAAACAGACTCTCTGAAATGCTCCGGGATGAGCAGCAAATGCCACGATCAGCCGATCTTCGTCAACCTCTGGCCAACTGATGCGCGAAAGCCGACTGTGGTCGCCGGCAACGTTCCGTCCTTGACCACAATACACACAGTCACTGGAGCACTGTCCGCCGATCATGAGATACGCCGTTGTGGGCGCGGCGTCCATTCGGATGTCGCGCAGGCCCAGGACAGTGAGTGTGCCGATGCTTGCCCGAACCACGGTCACTCCATGTCGAAGCGAAGACTGACAGTGGGCTTACCGATAGAAGACACAGCACTCCTCCACCCGTTCCGCGTCCTGTGTCCTGAACTCCTCGCCGACAACACCCCGGAACTGATACTTCCCCGCCAGGTGTGCCAGCTGCTCACCATAGCCGCCCACTTTGGGGTGCATGCAGCCCAGCACGAGGTCTGTGGACGGCAACTTCAGCCTTGCATAGGCGAACACCGACTCCACGGCATCGATGGGGACGACGGGGACGTCCGCATAGACCGTTCCCTCCGTGGGAATGAGAACCAGAAAGATCAGCGACGCCGGCTGAAACGCGACGAGCGAATCGATCGCCGCATATTCTCCCACGACGACACCGCCCTTGAGGCCAACGGTAAGATGGAGGTTGACCCGCTGCTTTGGAGATGCCAATTCCTCCAGACCGTTCGCCACCCGGAACACATCTGTCCAGCCACTGGCTGCGTGCAGATAGTCGGCACCAGACCGTTGCAGGTGATAGACCTCGTGGATCGTTGCAATGTCCCACACATAGTCAAGAGATACTTTGTCGAACAGGGGAGACAACACCCGAATGTACTCGTCCGACTGCAGGCCAACGTGAGCGTTGATACGTATTCCCTGTTCATGGACCCACGTGATGAAGGCCAGGTGCTCCGTCAGGGGCAGGCGCCCACGGACATCACTTCCGCCGGACAGCAGGATGCTTCGGTACTTTCCAGATTCAAGCACCTGGCGGGCCGCGTCAACCGGAACCATGTGCTGCAGGTAATGTCCACCGCAGTGGTTGCAGTGCAGTGCGCACTCCTGGCCCGTGACAGACACAGAAAGGGTTCGGTTGGGGGCGCAGCTGAAGACTATCAGGCTCAGGTCTTCCGTCCTATCTGGGGCATATCGTTGGCAATGACGAGGGAAACACTGAGCCTGTCAACAGCTGCAATAGCCTGATATGCCTTGCTGATCGTGGTCAAGACTGTGTCCATTTCGCCATAGCAGCTCACGGCCATGTTGCCAACAACACACCGTACGCCGGCTGCTTCAAGCGCACTCTCGAACTCCTTGATGACTGCTGACGTTCTCAACCCGTCGTACGGAAACAGAATTGCCTGCACCTCAACGTTCACGAAACGACCTTCCTTTCCCGCCCAGCAAGGGCAAATTACAAATTGTCGAGTTCGTCGACCGAAGACGATAGTGCGGCGATGACCCGTGGATCCCAGTGTCCCTCGTCCATCTCCCTGTGAAGGATCTCAAGAGCCTGATCTCGTGGGAATGCCGGACGGTATGGGCGATCGCTCGTCAACGCCTCAAAGCTGTCAGACACACCAACGATCCGTACAAACAGAGACACCTGATCGCCCTTCAGGTGGTCGGGATACCCAGAGCCGTCTGCCTTTTCGTGATGATGCCGAACGATATCGGCTATCTCGTCGAATCCATGTATGGGTCTGATGATCCTTTCCCCGTACTCGCTGTGCCGCTGTATCTCGGCCCACTCAGAAGGATCAAGCTTGCCCGGCTTGAAGAGGACTTCTCTCCGCACCACCAGCTTGCCAACATCGTGCAGCGAACCGGCCATCTCCAGGACCCACAACCCATGTCCCTGGACTCCCATCCTCTTGCCCAGAATGACGCTGATGCTTGCGACCTTCTGATTATGACGTGGCTCTGTGGCCTCCGCCAACTCGATGGCGTTCGTGATTACTCCAACAACCTCCGACAGCGCAAAGCGCTGTTTGGCCATCCCCCTCAGCCGCGTGAGGGAACGTATGCGCACACGCAGTTCTTCCCACGATACAGGCTTGTTGAGAAACTCGTCGACACCACTCTCGAACCCCTTGAGCTTGTCCACGAGCCCCGAAAGCACTGTCAGCATGATGATAGGCGTGGTTCCCAGCCGCTCGGTCGCGCGGATTTCCTTCACCACTTCGAACCCGTTGATGTCGGGCAAAAGTCCGTCCATCAAAATGACGTCAAAGTTGCCGGTGGCAGCCTGCGCGATGCCTTCCTTGCCCGTCTGCACCCACGTAACCTGGTATCCCCAGCCGGTCAGCTGCTCTGACAGCGATGCTCCATCGATTGTGCTGTCCTCGACGACCAGCACAGGCGACTGGTCACCTTCACCTTGACGCTCGCGGGAGAAAAAGACCAGTTCAACCCTGCGAATCATGTCGTCGTAGGTAATGGGTTTGACGACGTAGTCGAACGCTCCCATCTGCATCGCCTTCATGACGTCGTCGTCCTTGCTGATGGCAGACACGACGATGATCGGGATGCTTCTTGTCGACAGTGACGTGCGCAGAGTTTCGAGAACAGTCAGGCCCGTGATGTCCGGGAGCCGGAGGTCTAGCAGAATCAGCCCAGGGTGCTCCTTGACGGCCAGGTCGATGCCTTCCCAGCCCGTGCTCGCGGTGACGGCAGCATAGCCCGCTCTTCGGAGCATGTCTCCATACAGACGCAGGCTTTCGACATCGTCGTCAACTACCAGGACCTTTCGTTCCATCGGACAACCTCCCGGTTCTGTCCCTGTTCATGGCCCGCTTCCAACAAGCCACGGACACGCACAAGCAACCGCACTCCCAACAGCACTCCAATTGAGTATTATGTAAGCATCCGGGAAAAAAAGCAATTCGTGGAATGAGAGCCAACACCCATGAGAACACCCACGGCCGGACCTTGGAGGCACCAATGCAACACGGTATTGAAGCAAGCGCACAGGGGAGAACTGAGCGGCCCAGGGGGGAAACTTGCGCGCCTTCTGATGCCCGTTCGATACTGGTTGTCCATTCGGCCTCTGGTCACTCGGGCAAGACCACCATCTGCCGATCGCTTGTACGGGACCTTCCGTTTGACACATATATCAAGCTGTCGCGCCACAGTCTGCATCTCGCAACACGCTCACTTGCAGCAGGAACGCTGCCCCTGGAAGGAGGCGATACTGGACGCCTGAGTCAGGCGGAGCGTTCTCCTTGGCTCCACCCGCTTCGTGACATTGTCCTACTCGACGGTCCCCACCAGGAGACAGAGGATGCAGTGGCTCTGACGACTCGGCAGTGGCCCGTGAACACGCGCGTCCTTATCGAAGGCAACTGCTCATCGGTGCCAGAGAGGTCGCGCTCCATGTATGTTCTGCGCTGTCCCCTGCTGCAGAGCGCCAAAACCAACATGAGCATTATGGCTGCCCGGGCGGACCTGCTTGTCGTGAACAGGTTCCCTGGCTGCACTGCGCCTGAAGAAGCAGCCCTTCTTGCAATCCTGAGGGATTGGAACCCCCGCGCGACTCAAGTCTCAGGGTCTGTCGAGGACGCCACATTCATCGAAACGGTTGAGGCGGCCGTTCTCGACCTTCTTCCACTCCTGCGCTCCACTTGAAAATGCACTCCCTCATGACACACTGTATCATCAGCATTCACCGCCAGAAGAGTCAGGATCCAGGAGGTTCCCGTGGAAGAGATCGCACAGGAAGTCCGCGATGAGTTGCTCAAGGCAGCAACGGACGGATTCATCGATTGTGGCAGGGCTCTGGCCATTGCCCGCAACTTGAACGTCGACCCCAAAGTCGTGGGCAAAGCTTGCGACTTGCTGCACATACGGGTCCGCTCCTGTTCACTCGGCCTGTTCGACTAGCCGGTGCCAGCGCTGATCCTTCTCACTACCGCCGCCATGGTCGTGGCGGTACTGTTGACGCCGTTCTCCCTTCTCGTCAACTTCGTGCCGCTCCAGAGACTCCTGCTTGCCGTGGTTGGCACAACGGGCGGAGTCGCACCACGCTTCAGCGTAGCTGAAGCCGTCCGTCGCGTGCTCGACCTGCTCAAGTACCTTGCTCTCCGCAGAGCCCTGCCGAATGACGGCTTCTACTCGCCCCTGGAGATTGCCCACATGAGTGACGTCCAGACGATCTTCCAGGTTGTCTATCTGAAGACAGTCGCCTCATGTCTGCTGACAATTGTCCTCGTTGTCCTCCTCCGTAGAAGAGGACGCGACATTCGCTGGGTTGTTCGCGCTGCCGGCATCACCGTCCTCACCCTCATTGCCGTCCTTGGCACAGCCTCGGTCACTCTGGGGTTTGATGCATTGTTCATCGCTTTCCACAAGCTCGCTTTTGCGAACGATTTCTGGCTGCTCCCGGAAGGTTCCGGGCTCATCCGCCTGTTCCCCGAGGAGTACTTCATGAACTACTTCTTCATCGCCCTGGGGGCGAGCGTTGCCATCGCCCTGATCCTCACACTGCTGTCACGCCAAAAGCGCATCCGCCGGCTTTGACCATCGCTGTTTGCTGGTATACTCCTTAGGCAGGCAACGACGCGCAGCTCTGCTGTGCAACACAAAGGAGATACACATGGAACAACGTGCTGAAATCGGGATCATCGGTGGTTCCGGGTTTTATTCTCTGATCGACAACGCGCAGGACGTCAAAGTCGAAACGCCGTATGGAGCACCGTCTGACCTGATCTCGCTTGGTGAGATTGCCGGCCGCAAGGTCGCATTCCTTCCCCGCCACGGCAAGCACCACCAGTTGCCCCCCCATATGATCAACTACCGTGCCAACATCTGGGCTCTCAGGTCTCTTAGCGTCCGCCACATCATCGCTCCTACCGCCGTCGGCTCGCTGCAGCCGGACATCAGGGTGGGCGACCTCGTGGTCACCGACCAGTTCGTCGACCGGACGCGCCGTAGCGATACGACGTTCTACAACGGTCCCGTCGTCACCCATGTCTCTACAGCTGACCCGTATTGCCCTGTCCTTAACAAGATCGCAGTTGCGACCATCAGGAGCCTCGGCTTGCCTGTACACGACGGCGGTACGTGCGTCGTCATCGAGGGACCCCGTTTCTCCACCAAAGCCGAGAGCAGCTGGTTCACGCACATGGGCTGGCATACCGTCAACATGACACAATATCCCGAAGCAGCCCTGGCCCGCGAGCAGGCCATGTGCTACTGCAACATCTCCGTCATCACGGACTATGACGCGGGGCTGGTTGCTGAGGGTACTGTCGAACCTGTGAGCAACGAGGCCGTGATCAAGGCATTCACGGCCAACCTCAAGAATCTTGTCACCATCATTGAGAAAATGGTCCCGCAGATCCCTGGTCCAGATGAAGACTGCACCTGCTTTCACGCCCTGGACGGGGCCAGCATAGGGTAGCCCATGCTTCCCATCCGCGACGACACGCCATCCCGGACGTTCCCGCTGGTCACTTTCCTGCTGATCCTCGCCAACGGTCTTGTATGGCTATGGGAGATCTCTCTTGTCGGAGGATCGGCTCTGACTCACTTCTACTACCAATTCGGCTTCGTACCCGGCGTCCTGACAGGATCTTATGAGGCTCCGTCGTGGGCGGTAGCCCCGTATTTTCTGACGGCACTGACATCGATGTTCGTCCACGGCAGCTGGAGTCACATTCTTGGTAACATGCTGTTCCTGTGGATCTTCGGCAACAACATCGAGGACTATCTCGGCCACGGCAAGTACCTGTTGTTCTACCTGGTAGGGGGCGTGGTGGCCGCCATGGTTCATCTGCTTTCCGGACCGTCCTCCGAGGTCCCCACCATCGGAGCGAGTGGCGCCATCGCCGCCATCATGGGAGCGTATTTCTTCCTGTATCCCAGGGCCAAGGTCCAGACCTTGGTCTTCTTCATCTTCATCACGTCCATACGTCTGCCTGCCTGGGTCTTCCTCGGCGTCTGGTTCGTGATGCAGTTGTTCGAAGGAACATTTGGCGCCGCTCAGGGAGTCGCCGTATGGGCACATGTGGGGGGATTCCTGTTTGGTGTCGTGGTTGCGTGGATGGCCAGTCGGCGAGGACGGGCCACTGCAGAGTACGGGGCCTGAGGAGGAATACATGCATATCCTGGTCACCAATGACGACGGGCTATGGGCACAGGGGATCCAGGCTCTCGTCGCCGCAATTCCGGCCGAACACAACGTTTCGGTCGTCGCGCCCGCCTCTCCCCAGAGCGCTGTCGGGCACTCCCTCACTATGCACAAGCCTCTGCGCGCCACCAGGGTGGAGAATTATGTCCACCCCGGCGTGAACGCGTGGACCGTCTCGGGGACTCCGGTCGACTGCATGATGCTGGGCCTCGACGCGCTGGTGAAGCAGAAGGTCGACATTGTCTTCTCCGGCATCAACCATGGCGACAATCTGGGAGACGACCTGCCCTATTCCGGAACCGTATCCGGCGCCTATGAGGCATTTGTGTCGGGCTATCCCAGTGTGGCGTTCTCGACCGCCTTTCCCCCGGCAGGTAGCTCGGGGTTCGACTTCAGTCCGATCGTCTGGTTCCTGCAGAAGATGTTTTCTCTCCTGCCGGATCTCATCGGAATCAACCAGCACCTCACAAAGAGTTTCAGCAACTCTCTTAACGGCAGTCTGTTCCTCAATGTCAACGCGCCCAACTGTCCAGCTTCCGAGGTCAAGGGCATCCGCGTCGTTCGCCAGGGTCGTCGCCGCTATGCCCATCGCGTCACTCCCAGCGTCGATCAGTTTGGCGCACCGATCTACTGGATAGGGGGCGACGTCCCGCCCATTCCCCAGGAAGACACCGACGTGACTGCCGTGGCAAACGGATACATCAGCGTCACACCCCTTGGCATCGACCTGACGGACTACGTCCTCCTGGAACGGCTGCAGCAGCTCGGCACCTTCGCTGCCATAACGCCCGTCCCACCGGAGGCAGACCGACACTAGGCACCACAGGAGGGCTCAGTTCATGGCACAGTTTACAATGCTGGACGGTGCCACCACGATTGGCGGCACCAAGCTCCTGTTTGAGGCGGGGCCGGCCCTAGAGTCCACCCGGCTGCTGTTCGATTTCGGGCTCAATTACTCTACGATGGGCACCTACTTCGAGGAATTCCTCACGCCGCGCACGTCAGCCGGTCTGACCGACTACCTGACGACAGGGCTGCTGCCAAAGCTGAACTTCTACCGTTCGGACCTCACACTGCTCCTCCAGGGGATGCAGCCTGAACTGGCTGGCCGGCTGAAGGATCCCGGCCATATCAACGCGTGCTTCATCACCCATGCACATGTCGACCATACCGGTTCGATCTCGTTTCTGGACGAGACCATACCGCTGTACGCTACGCCGGTTACGGCGGCCGTTCTGCGGGCAGTCGAGGAGACGCAGTTCAGCTCCGGCCCCGAGGACGGTCTGACCGATTTCATCCTCCGCCCCAACCTGGGCCCCAAGAAACGTGGCCAGCGGAGCCTTGTCGACCTCACCGGTCCCATGCAGTTTCCTGCCTGCCGGGTGACACCTTTCCCGGTCGACCACAGCATTCCGGGCTCATGCGCCTACCTCATCGAGTATGACGGAGGGAAGCTGGTGTACACGGGGGACCTCCGGTTCCACGGTCGGATGGGCCACATTACCGAAGAGACCATCAAGAAACTCGCCGCTGTGCAGCCAGATGCCCTCCTCATCGAGGGTACCAACCTGCGCGGAGATGACACCTTCGCTGCCAGGGAACCGGCGTTCGCCCGCCGCTTTAAGTTCTGGTCCGAGGAGGATGTAGAGGCTAAAGCTCTCGAGGAAGTTCAGAGGGCATCCGGGCTTGTCATCGCGGATTTTGGCATGAAGGACCTGGACCGCCTCATGACCTTCGAGCGCGTCGCTCACGCCACGGGACGCAAGCTGGCCATTCTTCCGCGTGACGCCTACATCGTCCGGCTGGCGAAGAAAGCCGGCTATCCCACCATCGACTTGGAAGATCCCGGGCTCGTCTTGTATGTCAAGCGCGCCGGCAGTGGCACCTATGACAAGAGCGACATCAAACAGGACTGGATTTGGTCAACGCTTCTCCGATTCTCCGGTGGTGACTGGGACTTCGCAGCCCCAAAGGAACGGCACGACGCCACTGAGGAGGTTCTGCACGGGTCATGTCCTCGTGTCGTCAGTGCAGCCGAGGTCGCGGCTCATCAGTTCGAGTACCTGCTGTCTCTGGGCTACTGGGACATTCAGGAGCTGTGTGACCTGCGTCCTGCCCCTGGGTCGCTCTACATCCACTCCTCTGCGGAGGCCTTCAAGGAGGAGATGTCCTGGAACCAGGAAAGACTTGCCAAGTGGCTGAAGCTCGCCGACATGGACTCCGTGCACATCCATGCTTCCGGGCACGCTCCATCGGAAGACCTCTTCCGCATCGTCGAGCAGCTTGCTCCACGACATGTGTACCCTATTCATACGGAGCACGCCAGACAGTATGCCGAGAAATTCAAGGACAAAGTCACCGTCATCGAGAATGGGCAGCGGGTGACTCTCTCGCCATAGTAGTCTCCCGCTATCGTGGTGATTTCCTCACAATCTCCGTTACGAAAGCGGGCATAGTTACGTATACACAGGTGTATGTGGCAAGCACACCTGTTG
>JAPLGL010000029.1 GCA_026390155.1 Caldisericota bacterium | reverse complement strand
CTGACGCTGTCATTTGTCGGCTCGCCTTCGCTGACACCGTTGCAGTGGCTGCTCCTGGCCCAGATCCCCCAGCGCTGTACGTTGCGGCACCTGAGTGAGGGACGAGACTCCTTCGCTGTCAAGAAGGCCCTGGCACCTCTGCTTGCGGGCGGCTTCGTGCAGCGGACTGGACAGATCATGCCTGCAGGCCCTGCGGGCGTCCGGCTGACTGTGATCAAGGGCTATACGCGGGAAGAGGAAGCCGTGGAACTCGATCAGGAGATCGTTGCCGGATGGCGCGCGTCGGGTGTCTTCGCGGGACGGGTGCTCGTCGCGGGGCATGTGTTCGCAGCCTTGGCGAAACAGGGGCTGGGCAACAGCATCGTCATGTCTGCTCCTGCATGCCGGCTGTGCGGCATACGCGATGCGCAGGAGGTCGACGACACTCCCGCTCCCTGACAGGTCATCCTGGATTCTGGAATACCAACCTCCCGGCTGTCTGGCCGGGAGGTTGGTGCATGCCAACCAAGCCGGTGTCGAACATCAGGACGCGATGATGTCCTTCTCGATGAGCTTGAAAACCTTTGTAGGACACTTGGCGACGCATATGCCGCATGAGGTGCACAGGCTCTCGTCCACGACAGGGAGTCCGTGATCCATATGAATGGCTGCTTCGGGGCATGACTTGACACAAATCTCGCACTTGATGCAACCGGTCTTGCACGTTGCGATGACGTTTGATTTCACAGGATTGCGATTGGAGCAGAGAGGCATCGCGCCTTTCTTGGCGCGTGAGATCCTGACGAGAACGTTCTGCGGGCACGCCTCCACGCACTTGCCACAGCCCGTGCAGTTGACGGTGTCCACGTGAGGCAGGCCGTCGGCTCCCATGTGGAGTGCGTCGAACAGACAGACTTCCGTGCAGTCGCCCAAGCCGATGCAGGCCCACTGACACAGCTTCGTGCCTCCGGTCGTTATCTTGGCAGCCCGGCAGGACTGTATGCCCGCATATTCAGCCTTGAGAGGGGCCTTGTCTTTGGTCCCCTGGCACACGAGAACCGCAATCTGGTCGACGGCGCAAGATGTGAGGCCGAGCAACGCCGCAATCTGGTCGCCTGCTTTCTTGCCGCCGGTCGTGCAGCGGTCAGGAGTAGCCGTCTGGTGAGCAACCGCAATCGCATATGCATCGCAGCCGGCGAAGCCACAGGCGCCGCAGTTCGCACCGGGGAGGATGGCCCGGACCTTGTCGACCAGTGGGTCGGTGGGGACCGCGAATTTCTCGCGGAAGAACCCCAGGGCAACACCAATCAGAAGACCGAGAACGGCAGAGACGAGCGCTGTTTCGAGGATGATCTTCATCTGATCCTCATTTGATGAGCCCCGCAAAACCCATGAATGCAACCGCGATGACGCTTGTCGTGAGATACAGGATGGGTGTGTCCATCATGAATGCGGGAATCGCCGAATTCCTGAGCCGCTGCCGAACACCCGCAAGGAGGAGCATCGCAAGGAGGTACCCGAGCGACACAGCTACTGCAAAGACAATCGATTGAACGAAATTGTAGTTGCTGGTGATCTGGTCGAACGTAACGGCGAGGATAGCGCAGTTGGTCGTAATGAGAGGCAGGTAGATGCCCATGGCATGATACAGCGTGGGGACGCTCTTCTTGAGGTAGAACTCAACCAGCTGGACCAGCGCAGCGATGACGACGATGAAGACCAGGATCTCGAGGAATCCAAGGCCATTCGGCTTGAGAATCCAGTAGTAAATAGGCCACGTGACAGCTGAGGCCATCACGGTGACGAAGGTCACGGCCAATCCCATGCCGACTGACTGTCCTACGTCGCCCGTCATGCCAATGTAGGAGCAGAGCGCGATGAAGCGCATGAGGATGATGTTGTTGATGAGGAACGCTGCGACGAAGATCTTGACCAGGTCAGTCATATTCCCTCCTAAGCCTTTTCGGCCGAGCCGCCATCAGGCAGCGCGCAGCAGCTGTCCTGGGTCGGTTCCGGCTTCCTGCCGGCCAGGATTCTCTTGCGCAACTGGTTGCTGAGAGCCATCCAGAAGGAGAAGACCAGGAAGCCTCCGGGTGGCAGGATGAAGAAGATCATGGGTGAGAAGGAGGACGGCATGACCTGCATGCCCAGCAGGGTACCATTGCCAAGCAGTTCGCGAACGAATGACAGGGCAACAAGCACCCATGTGTAGCCGATGCCCATGCCAAGGCCATCGAAAAGGGCATCGAGTAGCGGCTGCTTGGATGCGTAGGCCTCGACGCGTCCCATGACGATGCAGTTGACGACCACCAGGGGGATGAAGACGCCCATGGACTTGGACAGGGCAGGAAAGTACGCTTTCATCTCGAGGTCCATGATGGTGGTGAATGCCGCGATCACAACGAGGAAGATCGGCATGCGGATGCTGGCTGGGATGAGATTCCTGAACAGCGAAATGATGAGTTCGGACATGACCAGGACAAAGGTCAGCGCGACACCCATGCCGATGCCGTTGGCGACCGTGGTCGTGACGGCCATCGCCGAGCAGAGGCCAATCATGATGATGAACAGAGGGTTTTCGACGATCAGACCATTGACCAGGACACCCCACAGACGTTTCACAGACCACCTCCTGACAATGCCTTGAAGAGCGCATCAGCCGTTGCCTTGATCAGCTGGGCTGTGCCCCTGCTGCTGAACGTCGCGCCAGTCACTGCAGTGATATCGCTGCCAACGGCAAGCGCAGCGCTGGTCTTCTTGCCAACGAACTGCTGGGCGAAATCGGGAGCAAGGACAGGAAGTCCCTGGCTGTCGGAGATCTCCAGCACTTGGACGTTGAGGATGGTCCCACTGGTCGAGACCGCCACGAGGACAGTGACGTCACCATCGTAGCTCATTGCCCGAGCTTTCGCGGAGGCGCTGACGATGGTCTCGCCTCTCGTCGTGACCAGTGTTTCCAGGATGGAGACGCCAGACACGCTGGACGTGACTGGTCTGGAAGATGGCCGGACGACATCTGTCGGTGGAACGACGGGGACAGGCGTCTGCGAAGAAGAGTTAGAGTTCAGCGCAGCCGCAATTGCTTTGCCAGTGAACTGCACGAGACTTGCGATGGACCTGCTGGTGATGGTTGCACTCGTGATCGGGATGACGTCTTTCTTGACGACGAAGGGATCAGTGACCTTCTTGCCCGTGAACTGTCCCGGGAAGGTTGTCGTCGTCGCCTTGTCCACGTAGTAGGCAGGATTTGCCGCATTTGCGCCAAGTCCCGGAGTGTCCTTGTTCTCCATGACTTTGACACCCGTGATTGTTCCGTCGTTAGAAACGCCAACAAGCAGCACTGTGGCTCCGCCATAGCTGGAGCCCTGAACCTGCACCGCCATGCCCAGCAGCCCTGAAGGGTCCTCTGCCGTAAAGGCTGACTGGAAGATGACGGCCGGGCTGGATGATGTGACCTTGTCTGTCGGGGTGAAGCTGGTGGCACTCGGGAAGACCTCCTGCAGTGCGTTCTGCAGGTCGGATGCCTGGCGTGCCGCAATCGTCTTGCTGGTGCTATTGTAGACGACGGCAAGCCCGACACAGCCCACGATGGTGTAGATGGCCAGGATCAGTCCCAGCTTGATCATCTGCCACGTCTTCATGTGCTCACCTTCCTGGGCTTCACGTAGCCGAATTTGTGGGGAATGATCTTGTCCAGATACGGCGTCACAACGTTCATGAACAGAATGCCATAGGTAACGCCTTCAGGGAAGTTGCCGAGTTGACGAATCAGGACCGTCACGAGTCCCGCCCCGATGCCAAATACCCACTTTCCGACGGGTGTCACTGGTGTCGTGACGTAGTCTGTGGCCATGAAGAAGGCTCCCAGCAGCATGCCGCCGGCGAGCACCGAGAAGATCGGGTCGCGTCCGAAGAGCCAGGAGGCTACGAACGTTGTGGCCACCATTGCGACTGGTGTCCGGAGGTCGACGATGTGCGTGACCACCAGAAACGCTGCTCCCAGCAGAAGCAGCAGCCCGGACGTCTCACCGATGCAGCCTGAACGGTTGCCAAGGAACATCTGAACATACAGATCCGGCCTTCCACTGGCACCGACGCTCTTGAGGACGTCAGCGAGTACACCGCCCAGCTTGAGGATGCCGAGAGGAGTCGCAGTCGTCGTTGCATCGAGGGCAGCAGTGTGGAGTGAGGGAGACCAGCGCGTCATGAAGGCCGGCCAGCTCATCAGCAAGACGGCACGTCCGACCAGTGCAGGGTTGGCGAAGTTGCCCCCGAGTCCTCCGAACAGCTCCTTGGCCACGACGATGGCAAAGGCGGAGCCAACAGCAGGCATCCACAACGGCGAGGACACGGGCAGGATGAGCGCCAGCAGCATCCCTGTTACGACCGCGGACAGGTCAGTGACGTGTGTCTCGCGGCGAAGTGCCTTGCGGAACAGGAACTCGGCTGCCACGGCACTGACGATGGATACCGCCGTGACCAGGAGCGCGCGGGGTCCAAAGAAGTAGACACCGCCGGCAAGGGCTGGGATGAGGGCAATGATAACCATACCCATCGTTTTCTGAATGTCGTAGCGGGTCACGAAGTGCGGCGCGCCCGACATTACGAGCTTCATCGCCTTATTTTCCATGGCGGGCCTCCTTGGCACGCTGGTTGCGCAGAAGATCCTTGCCAAGCTTGAACCGCTGCGTGAGAGGAATGCGTGCCGGGCAGATGTAGGTGCAGGCCCCACATTCGAAGCAGTCGATCAGGCCAAGCGCATCGGCGTGATCAAGATCGTTGATCGCGATGGAGGCGTTCATAAGCATTGGCATCAGCTGTGCGGGGCAGGCATCTGCGCAGCGGCCGCAGCGGATACACTGACGTTCCTCGTACTGTTTTGACTCTGCAGCAGTGAAGAACAGGACGCCGCTGGTGCCCTTGGCGACCGGAATCTGCAGGGTCGGTACGGCTATGCCCATCATGGGGCCGCCGAAGATGACCTTGCGCAGGTCTTCGCTGACCTGAATCACATCGGGAATGAGGCTTGCGATGACCGTCCCGATCGGCGCGTACAGGTTCTTGGGCGTCGTGCAGGCGCCGCCCGAAACCGTGAAGCCACGCTCGACAAGAGGCTTGCCATCGGTGAATGCTTCCTTGATGGCCTTGAGCGTCCCGGTATTCTGGACGACGACGCCTATGTCAGCTGGCAACCCGTGAGAAGGGATCTCACGCCCGGTGACTGCCTTGATGAGCATCTTCTCCCCACCTTCGGGGTACTTGGTCGCAACAAGCACAGCTTCCATCGAAATACCATGACTGTGTCCAGCAAACTGCTGCTCGATAACAGGAACGGCGTCTGCCTTGTTGGATTCGATGGCGACAACTGCCCTGCTGGCTCCAAGAATGTGGGCTGCAATGGCCAGGCCCTCGACAACGTCCCCGGGAGATTCCATCATCGTGCGATAGTCGATCGTCAGGTAGGGCTCGCATTCTGCGCCATTCGCAATGATGGTGTCCACCGGCTTTTCGGCCGGCGGGGCCAGCTTGACGTCGGTTGGGAAGGACGCGCCGCCCATGCCAACGATGCCTGCATCACGCAAGCGCTTGATAGCGTCCTCGCGTGAACAGGAAAAGGCGTCGAGAGGGAGCATATATGCTGTCTCATCGGTGCCATCGGCCTCGATGAAAACGGCCATCCCGTCCTTGAGGTTGCTCTGGGGGGCGGGCTCGATCTTCTTCACGATGCCGGTGATGGACGCGTGGACGGCCGCCGCGGGGCAGGCCTGGACATCACCGATCTTCTGGCCTTTCAGGACGCGGTCTCCAACCTTGACAAGCGGCTGATTCTGGGCGCCGATGGCTTGTGTCAGATGAATGACGACGGACGACGGGTCCGGTACGTGCTCGATGGGCAGATCCCTGGTCGGTTCCTTGTGCTCAGGGGGGTGAATGCCCCCTCTGAATGTTTTCAGACTCATCTAGACCAACTCTCCTTTCCCTTCAACCTGGTCGATCTTGTGTCCGCAGTGTGGACACGATTTCCAGTTTGGTTCCATCAGTTCGCCGCATGCCGGACATACAGTGCGGAGTTCATTGCCGCATGCCGGACAGAACCGGTACCGTGACTTCACTTCGTGTCCGCATATCGGGCACTTCCTGTCCTGCTCGTCCATGAGGAAGGCGTAGTAGCTCCTCTCGAGCTTGAGAACGTCATTGTTCAGCTTGTCCGTCATGTGGTCATCCAGGGTCAGGGGGTCGCGGACCAGAAGATAGACGACCAGCGGCAGCAACCCTAGGCCTATCACGGTAAATACCGACCAGACGAGGGTGTTGGCACCTCTCCTGGACGTGTCCTTGATGATCCAGATAAGGATGACGGCAGCAAGGACGGCCGCACCCAGGAGAATGGAACTGAGGTTCGGGATGATGGTGTTTTGCCAGAATTCTACGAATGAAGTGCCGATGGCTTCACCTCCAAGCGCAACAGAATATCACGGTCGTACAAACGTGTAAAGGCCCATGAGCTTGCGAACCGCTCCGACAAGGTACAGCGAGCCTGTAACGAGCAGCCATGAGCCATCCGGCGTCAGACTGCGGGCCTTGTCGTAGGCCAGCTCCGTGTCGTCTTCAATGACCATGGAACTGTGGGGGTGGTAGCGCAGGAACTTCTCCTCCAGCTCCCAGGGACTCGCAGCCCGGCCGTTGTCCGGGACGCGTGTCAGAACGATCATGTCCACCTCTGGAGCCAGCATGCCTGCGATGCCGTCCATGTCCTTGTCCATCAGCACGCCAAACAGCATCGTGAACCGCTGACCCGGGAAATGAGCATGCAGAGACTCCACGAGGTACCTGGCTGCTGTCCGGGTGTGTGCTCCATCGAGAAGGACGGTTGGAGTGCCAGGAACGAGTTCCATGCGTCCGGGCCAGAACGTCTGTTCAAGGGCACGCCGCATCGCAGGCTCGGGCACGTCGATGCCATCCTTGACGGCCAGGGCGATGACGGCCGTGATGGCGCTTGCCGCGTTCTGGACCTGATGCGTCCCGCGCAGCGAGATGGTCACGTCGGGGAACGAGACCCGTCGCCCGAGGACCACGCCGGCATAGTCGAATGTCACGGAGTCCTGCGTGAACCGCTGTGAGGAGAACGAATAGTCTCGTCCGGCAAGAGACACCTGGTTCCCCATAGCCTCGGCCTGAGCAAGCAAGGTCGCCTGAGCGGCTGGGTAGTCCTGTCTGCCAAGTACAGCAATTCCTCCCTGCTTGATTATGCCGGCTTTCTGGGTCGCGATTTCCTCGACTGAGTTGCCAAGGCGGTCCGTGTGTTCCAGTCCGATATTGGTGATAACGGCAACCTCGGGGACAGGGATGACGTTGGTGGCATCGTACAGTCCTCCGAGACCGACCTCCCAGACGACGATATCGACCTTCGTGCGAGCGAAGTGCACGATCGCCATGGCCGTGAAGACTTCAAAGACCGTTACGGGATCATCGTCAGAGACGCTGCCAATGGCATTCCACACAACATCGAATACGTCGAGGAAGTCCGTTGGGGTGAGCATGGCTCCGTTGATTGAGATGCGTTCGCCGACATCCACGAGCGAAGGACTGATGTAGAGGCCGACGGTGTATCCCGCTTCTTCGAGCATGCGCGCCGTGAACGCACAGACCGACCCCTTGCCCTTGGTGCCGGCCACATGGACAAATCGGAGCCGCCGTTCCGGGTTTCCCAGCGCCGCCATGATACGGCGAATCCTCTCCAGGCCCAGCTTCGAGCCGAACTTGGCAAGTGAGAAGACGCAGTCCAGCGCCTCAGCGTATGTCCGTTGCGTGCTGACCTCCATGGCGTGCCAGGGCTAGCCCTGTCCCTTCAGGAAGGCTCCGACGAGCTGTTCTTCTGCCTTGAGGGCTTCCAGTCTCAGTGTGTCCTTGTCGACGACTTCCACAGGGGCATGGGCGATGAAGTCCTGATTGCCCAGCCGAGCTTCGAGTTTGACGATATCGGCGTTCAGGATCTCCAGTTTGCCCCTGAGGACCTTGAGCTCGCCTTCAAAGTCAAAGTCCGATTTCGCCAGGATCATGACCTGCATCGTCCCATAGGCACCCTTGATGTAGCGCTGAGTCGTATCCAGCCTGGTGTCGATGTCCGCGAACCGGCCGACGAACTTGACCGCCTCCGCATTTGCCATGACTGCCGCGATATCGCTTTCCGCGCCGACAGCCACCACGCTCTGTTTCTCCGTTGGCGGCAAGTGAAAGACCGCCTTGAGGTTCCTGACTGCCTTGATGAATCCGATGAGGAAGTCGGCCTGTACCGCATCCTTCTCATACGTGGCCATCGTGTCAGCTTCAGGGTAGGCAGCCATCATCATCAGATGATCGCCGCCGTAGAGCTGCTGCGTGATGGTCTCGGTCACAAACGGGACAAACGGGTGGAGAAGGCGCAGCGTGTTTTCCAGCGCATATGCCAGGACCCATCGAGTCGCAGGTGCCCTGGCCTCATCACGGAGGGGGATCTTGGACAGCTCGATGTACCAATCGCAGAAGTCGCCCCAGACAAACTCGTATACCCGGTGCGAAGCCTCGCCGAAGTCGTAAACGTCCATCTTGGCCGTCACGTCGCGCGTTGCTTCAGCCAGGCGCGTCAGGATCCATCGGTCGAACGGGCCGAGCTGGTCATCTGCTGGATGGGGGCCGGCCAGCGTTTCCTTGACGTCGACGTTGGCGACGACGAACCGCGTGGCATTCCACAGCTTGTTGATGAAGTTGCGCGACGACAGCAGCTTCTGGTCGGAGAGCAGGATGTCTTGTCCTCCATACGTGGAAAGGGATGCCATCGTGAATCGCAGCGCGTCGGTGCCATAGGTGCTGATGAGGTCCAGCGGATCGACCTGGTTCTTGAGCGACTTGCTCATCTTGCGTCCCTGTTCATCGCGGACAAGGCCCGTGATGAAAACAGTGCGGAAGGGGACGTCATCCATGAACTCCAGGCCGGACATCACCATGCGGGCGACCCAGAAGAAGATGATGTCGTATCCGGTGATGAGCAGAGACGTAGGATAGTAGTACTTGAGCGAGGCGGTCTGTTCAGGCCATCCCAGCGTGGCAAACGGCCACAGGGCCGAGCTGAACCACGTATCCAGGACATCGCTTTCCTGGCTGAACTGTGTGCCGCCGCATTTCGGGCAAACATGAGGGGCATCGACAGACACGATGACTTCTCCACAGCTTTCGCAATGGTACACGGGAATGCGGTGGCCCCACCAGAGCTGACGCGAAACGCACCAGTCGTTGATGTTCTCCAGCCAGCCCTCGTAGACTTTCCGCCACTTGATCGGCAGGACCTCGACCTTGCCTTCGCGTTCAGCTTCGAGTGCTCTGGCAGCGAGGTCTTTCATGTGCAGGTACCACTGGTCCGTAACGATGGGCTCGATGGTGGAGCTGCAGCGAGAGCAGTGTCCGACACTGTGTTCGTAGTCATCGACCTTCTCGAGCAGTCCAAGTGCGTCGATCTCGGCCACGATCTTCTCGCGGGCGAGGGTCACAGTCATGCCTCGATAGTGCAAGGCGTTCTCGTTCATGAGGCCGTCGAGCCCGATGACCGCCATGCCTGGCAGGTTGTGTCTGCGGCCGACCTCGAAGTCCGTGGGGTCATGGCCGGGAGTGATCTTGAGGGCGCCCGTTCCAAAGTCCAGCAGGACGGCTTCGTCCGCGATGACCGGTATCACGCGGTTGGCGACGGGGACGATGACTTCCCTGCCGACGATGTCCGCATAGCGTGGATCGGCCGGGTTGACGGCGACGGCTGCGTCCGCAAGAATAGTCTCCGGGCGCGTTGTGGCAATCGTGACGAACCCCGAGCCGTCGGTGAACGGGTACCGGACGTACCAGAGGTGTCCCTTGTCGTTGGCGTACGCCACCTCGATGTCGGAGATAGCCGTATGGCAATGCGGACACCAGTTGGTGATACGCTGACCCTTGTAGAGAAGGCCCTTTTTGTAGTAGTGAACGAAGGCGGACTTGACTGCACGCTCATAGGGTTCGTCGAGCGTGAACCGCAAACGTTCCCAGTCGGCTGAGACGCCAAGCTTCTTGAGCTGGGACAGAATGATGCCCCCGTACTTGTCCTTCCACTCCCAGATGCGGCGGACAAACTCCTCTCGCCCAAGTCCTTCCCTGGTCAATCCCTGTTCCTTGATCTGACGCTCGACGACTGCCTGTGTGGCGATGCCAGCGTGATCCATCCCCGGCAGCCACAGCGTCTCGAACCCCTTCATGCGCTTGTACCGGATGGCGATGTCCTGGAGCGTCATATTGAGAGCGTGGCCAATGTGCAGATACCCCGTGACATTGGGGGGTGGCATCATGACAACGAAGGGTGTTCTATCAGGGTTGGGCTCCGAGTGAAAAGCGTTCTGGCTGAGCCATAGACTGTAGACCTGTTCCTCGTGCTTCGTTGCTTCGTACAGCGGATCCAGTTCGATTGGAGTCATCAGTCAAGCCTCCACGACGGTATCTGCTCAGTATAGGCTGCCGACGCGATTTGTCAATTGAACTGAGCCTCTTCAGGCCTGATTGCCACGGCCCGGAACACGGCTATACTTTCGCTGGACTGGACCCTCTTGAGTCGGAGGACGCGCGCGAGATGTATCTGAAATCGCTTCATATCCAGGGGTTCAAAACCTTTGAGCAGAGCACCACACTGGAGCTTTCCTATCCGGTCATCGCGATCGTCGGACCAAACGGTTCCGGCAAGAGCAACCTGGTCGACGCGCTGCGCTGGACCCTGTGCGAGCAGAACCTGCGGACACTGCGTGCCAGGTCAATGCTGGACCTCATCTTTGCGGGGAGCGCGACGCGCCATCCGGTCAACTATGCCGAAGCCGAGGTCGTGTTCAACAATGAGGGAGACGTCTTTGGTACCGGTGCGGACACGGTGTCAGTGGCTCGTCGGATATTCCGTTCCAGGGAGTCCGATTTCCTGATCGACGGCAACGACGTTCAGCTCCGGGATGTTGAAGCGCTCCTGACGTCCACAGGACTCGGGTTCCGACACTACCCCTTCATCGGGCAAGGTGAGATGAGCCGCATCTTCACCATGAAGCCGGAGGAGCGCAAGACCCTGTTCGAAGAGGTCGCCGGTATTGCCGAGTACAAGCAGCGCAAGAGAGATACGCTTGTCAAGCTGGAAGAAACAAGGGTGAACATTGCGCGTGTCGAGGACCTGCTGGCTGAATTGAACGGGAACTACGTGCATCTGGGTGTGCAGGCAGCGGCGGCACGCGAGTATATCGGATATCAGTCGCGCATGCGTGATCTGGACATGGATATTGCGTACACGCGCTACGTCTCTGTGCTTCGAGAGCAGGAACGTGCCACGGCGCGTCTTGCGGAGGCGCAGGAGAAGATGGCTGAGGTCATCACCATCCTGAACAGCCGACAGGCAGCGCATGACGACCTCCAGACCGCTCAGCGCAAGGTCAATGCATCGCTCCGCGATCAGGCATCGGCTCTGAGTGAGGCGCGGGAGGACGCGTACCGCCTTGAGAAGGAACTGGTCTCGGTCCGCGAGAAGGCAAAGTATCTTGGAGCAGAGGAGTCGAGGCTGGTGCACCAGGAGCAGGACTGGGAGGCCAGCAGGCTTCAGACGATGAGGCTGGCTGCCGAGAACGGAGCATCCATCGACCAGCTGAGAGGCGAGGAGTCGCAGGCGGGAGTGGAGCTGGCCGCAGAGCAGCGTACATATGACGAAGTGATCCAGAGCGTCGAACAGAGGCGAAAGGGACTTGCCCAGGCGCAGGCCCAGGTCCTGCAGCTGGAGGCCGAGGTCCGTCAGCTGTTCGGCAGATTCAACCCATTGCAGTTCGAGCTGGACGAGAAGCGCAAGACAGTCGAGGTGACCGGAGAGTCGCCTGGTGCCCTCGCGACCGATACGGCAGCGGGACAGGTGGCTGTCGTGCGCGAGCACGCAGCTGCCCTCGAGAAGATGCTGGAGGAATTGCGGGAGCAGGCCGAGGGGGTCTCACGGGAGCTGGCTGTGCTTGAGCAGGAAAAGGTGGCGCTGGCCGCCGCAAGCAGGGACACAGCGGTCGCAGCAGCATCCTATCGTAAGTCTCTTGAAAACACTGCGGCGTTTGTTGCCAGCCTCGAACGGCAGATACGAAACGAGTCCGCAGAACGCCGTGTTCTCGACGTGGTCGATCTTGGTGAGCGCAGGCCTCTCCTGCTGCAGCTGCTGCGGGAGGAACTCGCCATTCTGCTCAGTGATGACTCATGTGATGACCTGGCGCTGGCTGTCCGCCGTTCGGGACAGGCGACCATGGGGATCCGGTATGCGCCAGAACATGACGCAGCTGGCCAGAAGGACGTGGCCGCTTGCTCTGTGGCGGCGATGGGCAGCAGTCGGGCGGGCGCGCCTCCTCTCGTGGGCGAACTGCTGCGACGGCTCTTCGTGACATCGTCTCTCGAGCAGGGACTTGTGTTTGCCCGGGAGCATCGCCACGAGTTCTACAAGGTCTACTGTGAAGACGGATTTGTCATCGACAGTGCGTTTGCGGTACGGTCGCTGCATGGGTCCATCGAGCGCTCGTTTGCGGGAAAGGACTCTGCCGAGCTTTCCCGGCTCGAGGCGGAAGCTGCCGAAGCCCTGCGGCTGGAGAGCGACCAGGGGGAGACCGTGATGCTTGCGCGCCAGAAGAGGAGTGCGCTTCTGAATGACATCCAGCAGGCTGACCGCGATCTCAAGCAGGTCCAGGAACGGCTGCAGGCGATGATCGTGGAGGAGGAACGTCGCCTTGCGGTCGAGCACGAGCGTGCTACCCGTCTGGAAGCGGCGCGGAACCGCATCGTGGACCTCGAGAAGGAACTTGCGCCCCTGCGTGAGACACTGGCAGAGCGCAGAACTTCGCTGGCCAGGGCGCGCGATGTCCAGGACGGGGCAGACAAGGCCCGACAGAAGGCCGAGGCGGACTTGCTCGCGGGCAAGGACAAGGTCCAGGCGCTGCAGATCCTGCACAACTCGGTGTCGGGACGCATCCAGGCGCTGGTGGAGAAGAAGCTGGCGTATGAGGATCAGCTTGCAAGCCTTGTGACAGAAATGAAGGCGTCGCAGGATGGACTGGTGCGGGTGCGGGCTGAACGCGCTGCGCTCGAGCAGCGCATGAAGCTCCTGGATACGGAGTTCAGGGAGAGGTCCAACGGACTGGCCGCTTTCCAGGCCGGCATTGACCAGCTGGAACTCGACAAGCGCCACAAGGACGAACAGATGGCAGTCCTTGCTGCGGAGATGGAAGGTGTCAAGGCAAGCCGCACGCGTCTCGAGGGCCGCGTTCGCGACCTTGAGGTCCTTCTTGCAGAAGGGAAGGGCAAGCTGGAGCAGTTCACGGCGCGTGATGACTTCGCGCAGTTGACGGGACGGACGGAACCAGGCGAAAGCCTTGAACACATGCAGACCGAGATGGACCAGGTGCGCCGCAGCATGACGAACCTGGAGCCGGTGAACATGGCCAGCATCAGGGAAAGTGAGGAGCTTGCCGCGCGAGTCGCCCATCTCAAGGCACAGGATGATGATCTCTCCCAGTCGAGATCGAAGCTGCTCGCGCTGATCGAGGACCTGGACCGGCGCGCGTCCACACTGTTCGAAGAAACGTTTGTCGTGGTCGAGAAGGCATTCCAGGAGAACTTTGTCAAGATGTTCGATGGCGGCGAGGCGAAGCTGGTTCGGCAGGAGAACGGCGAACTCATGGGAATCGACATCGATGTCGTACTCCCAGGCAAACGACGGCAGCCTCTCGAACTACTGTCCGGCGGCGAGAAGGTCCTGACGGCTGCTGCTCTTCAGTTCGCTCTGTTCAAGGCGCGTCCGAGCTTGTTCTACCTGCTCGACGAGGTGGACAACGCGCTCGACGAGAACAACGTTCATCGCTTTGCGCGGCTGCTTCGGGAGCAGGAGGGTTCTCAGTTCCTGGTCGTCACGCACAATCGCGAGACCATGCTTGCAGCGGATGTCCTGTACGGCGTGACGATGCAGGAGAGTGGCGTTTCGAAGGTCGTATCGCTGCGGCTGGACAGCGATGAAGTGCTTGCCGGAAGAGCCTGATGCAGCTTGTGCGCCTGCCTGGGGCATCGGGAGACAGCCCCTCATGCCGATTGGCGTGGTGGTTGACGACGATGACCATCAGATTCAAAGGAGGATAGGATGAACTATCGGAAGATCGGCCGCCATGGCGTCAAAGTGAGTGAGATGGCGCTGGGCAGCTGGCTGACCTATGGTGGCGCCTATGGACAGGAGCAGGCAGACGCATGTGTGAGAAAGGCATACGACCTGGGGATCAACTACTTCGATACTGCTGACGTGTATGGAGCTGGACAGACACATCCCGGTGCAGCAGAGGAAGTTCTGTCCAAGTCCCTCTCCGGTTTGGCGAGATCCTCCTATGTGCTGGCCACAAAGGCCTTCTGGCCGGTCGGCGACGGTCCGAACGACCGGGGACTTTCTAGAAAGCACATCATGGAACAGTGCAATGCCAGCCTGAAGCGTCTCAACACCGAGTATGTCGACATTTTCTATTGCCACCGATATGACCCTGAGACGCCTGTTGATGAAGTGATGAGGGCATTGGACGACCTTGTGCATCAGGGCAAGGTCCTGTACGCAGGGGTCAGCGAATGGAGTGCTACCCAGATCCTGGACGGCCAGAGCACTGCCAGGCAATTGAACCTCAATCCCATCGCCATCAATCAGCCGGCATATAACATGCTCAACCGATACATCGAGAAGGAAGTGATGCCCATGTGCGCCAGGGAAGGATTGGGGATTGCGGTATTCAGTCCCGTGGCGGAAGGGGTCTTGACCGGAAAGTACAAGAAAGGCCAGGAGCTGCCCAAGGGAAGCATGGCAGCAGATCCCAAAGTCGGGCACTTTGTGGAGCGCTATTTGACCGATGAGAACCTTGACAAGGTTGAGAGGCTTTCATCGATAGCATCTGACAACGGCCTCACCATGGCACAGATGGCCCTGGCATGGATCCTTCATCACAGGGAGATCAGCAGTGTGATCATCGGCGCATCACGGCCAGAGCAGATCGGGGAGAATGCAAAGGCCGTCGATGTCACTCTTGACGACAACACAATGAACACCATTGACGAGGTGCTAAGCAGGTAGAACTCGCATCACATGCACCAGAAGACAGGTTGAACGGCAGGGATCCCCTGGTGGGCGTCCCTGCTCAGCCTACTTCAGCAGCCGCCCCAGGACCTCTCCTGCCAGTTTCGGATTTGCCTTGCCCCTGCTCTTCTTCATGAGCTGGCCGACGAGGAACCCGAGCACGGCTTCCTTGCCACCTCTGAACTGCTCAACCTGAGTGCCGTTTTCTGCAATCACTTCGCGTGCGAACCCTTCGATCGCGGAAGCGTCGGAGACCTGTTCGAGGCCAAGCTTCTCGACAGCTTCAGCGGGCGTGGCTCCCGCATCGGCCAGCAGAGGCAGGACGTCCTTCGAGGCTGTGTTGCTGATCGTATTGTTCTCCACCATTGCCAACAGTCCGGCGAGTGCCTCGGGGGTCAGCCTGGTTTCCGCGAGCGTCTTGCCGCGTTCGTTCAGGAGCCTGGCGACCTCAGTCCCCATGTAGCTGGCGACTTTCCTGGGGTTGTTATGAATCGCAATCGTCCGCTCGAAGAACTCCGCAGTGGAGCGCTCCTCGGTCAGCAGGGCGGCATCATAGGGCGACAGGCCGAGGTCCCGTTCGAACCGCGACTGCATCTCCCAAGGCAGCTCCGGCATGTGAGTACGGACGGACGCCAGCTCTGCCGCGTCCAGCTGCAGCAGGGGCAGGTCCGGCTCCGGAAAGTAGCGATAGTCGTTGCTGGCTTCCTTGCTGCGCATGGCAGTCGTGGTCCCCTGCACTTCGTCGAAGTGCCTGGTCTCCATCATGATGGGAGCACCGTCCGCAAGGCACCGTGCCTGCCGCTGCTCCTCATGGTCGATCGCCCGCTTGACGCTGCGGAAGCTGTTGAGGTTCTTGATTTCGACCTTTGTCCCTCGCCTCGCGGGATCGGGACTGACGGAGATATTGACGTCGCAGCGCATGGCGCCCTTCTCCATGTCGCCAGACGACACGCCAAGCCACCTGACCAGCCTTCTCAGGTTGCGCAGGAATTCGTACGCTTCTTCACCGCTCTGCATGTCTGGCTCGGTGACGATCTCGATCAGCGGCATGCCGCAGCGGTTGAAGTCGACGAGCGTTTCACCCCCAAGCGTGATGTCGGCGGCATGCATCGACTTTCCGGCGTCTTCCTCGATATGCGCGCGGGTCAGACGGACACTGCGCGCCCCCCGGTCCGTGGCGATGGGAACACAGCCGCCTGTCGCAATGGGCTGGTCGAACTGGGTTATCTGGTAGGACTTGGGAAGGTCGGGATAGAAGTAGTTCTTGCGTGAGAACTCTGACACTTCATGGACCTCGCACCCCAGTGCCACGGCGAGTCTCGTGGCAAGATGCACGGCTTCGGCATTCAGTGTGGGCAGTGCGCCCGGCAAGCCAAGGCAGACGGGGCAGACATGGGTATTGGGCTCGTCGCCATAGGCGGTACTGCAGCCACAGAACATCTTGGTTCTCGTGGCCAACTGAACGTGGATTTCCAGACCGATCGTCGTGGTCATGATTCACCTCCCAGAGCTGTGAAGAGGACGTTCGCGCAGGAGAGCAGGTCGGCGTCCCTCCAGCGGGGACCCATGAGCTGCAGTCCAATGGGGAGACCGGTGGCGTCCTTCCCGGAGGGGAACGAGATGGCTGGGACCCCGGCCAGGTTCGCGGGGATCGTGAACACATCTGCCTTGTACATTTCGAGCGGGTCCGTCACGGCTCCCAGCTTGAATGCCGTCGTCGGCGTGGTCGGGGTAAGCAGCACGTCGGCAGATCGGAACGCTGCGTCCAGTTCGTCGGTAATGAGCTGGCGGACATCGGTCGCCTTCTTGTAGTAGGCATCGTAGTACCCAGCAGAGAGAACAAATGCGCCAATGAGGATGCGCCGCTTCACTTCGGTGCCGAATCCGGCATCGCGAGTCCTGCTGTAGGTCTCCGTCATGTCGCGTCCGTCTTCGTGGAGGCCGTAGCGGACGCCGTCGAATCGTCCGAGGTTGGATGAGCACTCGGCAGGAGCGATGATGTAATACGAAGGCAGTGCCGACAGAATGTGGGGAAGGCTGACCTCGACAATCGATGCACCACTTTTCACCGCTGCTTCACGCGCCATATTCATGGCCGTCGCAATCTCCGGCTGGACGTCCAGGCCCTGCAGCTCACGGATGATGCCTACCCGCTTGCCTGCGAGGGTTGGCTGCAGTGCTGCCTCGAAGTCAACGCGGGGCCGGCTGACGCTGGTGGCGTCCCTCGGATCATGGACGGCCATCACGTTCATCAAGATGGCTGCATCGCGGACGCTTCTGGTCATGGGACCGATGCAGTCGAGGCTGGATCCGAACGCGACCAGGCCGTACCGCGAGACAAGCCCGTAGGTCGGCTTGAAGCCGACGACACCGCAGAAGGCGGCGGGTTGTCGCACCGAACCACCGGTGTCCGAGCCAATTGCCCCAAGAGCAAAGCCAGCAGCCACCGCGGCCGTCGAACCACCGCTCGATCCGCCGGGAACGCGGGTGAGGTCTGCGGGGTTGTGTGTCGGAAAGAAGGCGGAGTTTTCCGTGGAGGAACCCATGGCAAACTCGTCGCAATTGGTCTTGCCATGAATGACGGCTCCTGCAGCGAGCAGCGACCTGACGACCGTCGCGGAGTAGGGGGCGACATAGTGCTCAAGAATCCGTGAGCCGCAGGTACAGCGCTCGCCAGCCATCATGATATTGTCCTTGACCGCTATCGGTGCACCTGCAAGGGGCGATGAGACATCCGCCTGCTGCGCATCGGACTGGGCGGCGTCGAGACGCAGGAGCAGGAAGGCTCGCACCTGGGGGTCATTCCGCTCGATGAGCCCGCGCGCTTCCGTCAAGTACTCTTCTGGCGACAGTTCGCGCGCGCGAACAGCCCGAAGATACTGGTCCAGAGTCCTGGGAAGTCCACTACTCATCCTCGCCTCCCATGACATTGCGCACGACAACGAAACCATCACGCATCGCGGGCGCCCCGCCAAGCCCTTCTTCCCGGGTCAGACCGGTGCCTGGCTCATCCGGACGGAGTTCAGTCATGGCAGGCCGCTTGCCTGCAGAGGCGCTGGTGTCGACGGAACTCAGCTGGGCAACATGCCCGAGGATGCGCTCGAGGTCCCCCAGAAGCGACTCTTCCTCTTCTCCCGTTATCTCGAGACGCGCAAGTGAAGCCACATGTTCAAGCGTCTCCTTGTCGATGATCGTTGCCATGATACCTCCTGTGTGTGCTTTTTCAGGTTCCCTGCCCAACGAGGGAGAGGAACTGCTGTTCGTCAAGGATCTCGATGCCCAGTTGCCGGGCTTTGGTCATCTTGCTGCCCGCGGCGGACCCTGTGACGAGTGTGGTCACCTTGCGGGAAATGGTCTCCGATGTTTCAGCTCCCAGCGTACGCACTAGCTCCTGTGCCTTGCTGCGGGGCATCGCGGACAGTTCGCCGGTGAAGACGAACACTCTGCCGGCAAGGGGACCGTGCGCTCCCGTGGCCGCAGGGTTCTCCATGCTGACTCCCGCTGTCTGGAGGCGCTCGATGAGTCTGCGATTGTGTTCCTCTCGGAAGAAGGCCGTGATGTTCTCAGCTGTCCTGTCCCCGATTCCGTAGACATGCGTCAGGGATTCGGACGTGGCCGATGCCATACTCTGCATGGAGCCGAAGGCATGAGCCAGGTCACGTGCGGCCACCTGGCCGACCTGTGGAACCCCCACAGCGTACAGCACGCGGGCAAGACCTCTGCTCTTGCTTTCCTCGAGATGAAGCAGCAGCTTGCGGGCGACGAGGGGTCCCATGCGCTCAAGCCTGAGAAGCTGTTCTTCCGTCAACTGGTAGAGGTCGGCGACATCGTGTGCCTCTCCGGCCGCCACGAGCTGGTCAACGACTGCTTCTCCCAGGCCCTGGATGTCCATGGCGTCCTTTGAGCACCAATGCAGCAGCCGTTCCCGGACCTGCGCAGGGCAGGAGGCGTTCACGCACCTGGTGGCGGCTTCATCTTCGATGCGCACCAGCTTGGAACCGCACACCGGGCAAGCGGCCGGCATGATGAATGGGCGCTCGATACCGGTGCGGGCAGAGGGCACGGGTCCCAGAATCTCGGGAATGACCGAGCCAGCCTTGCGCACTGTAACCGTGTCTCCAATCAGGATGCCGAGACGCTTGACCTCGTCTTCGTTGTGGAGAGTCGCCCGCGCAACCACTGACCCATCGATCTCCACCGGCGTGAGTACCGCGACCGGTGTGGCGACGCCCGTGCGCCCGATGGAGACAATGATATCCTCGAGACGCGTCTCCTTTTCCTCGGGTGGAAATTTCCACGCGGAGGCCCATCTCGGTTCCTTGGCTGTCTGACCCAGCACACGCTGCAGGGCCATGTCGTTCACCTTGAACACGATGCCGTCGGCAGCAAACGGCAGCGAACTGCGGGCAGCCAGAATCTCCCGTGTGGCCTCCCACCTCGCGGCGGGTGTCCGCACGAGGCGCACACACGGCGCCACACGAAAGCCGACGCCGGCAATCCATTCCAGCACACTCGTCTGGGTCGGCAGTATGAGGTCTTCAGACGTCTCTCCCAGCGCATATGCCACGATGTGCAGCGGACGCGAAGCAGTGACACGGGGGTCCAGCTGGCGCAGGGTCCCGGCTGCTGCGTTGCGCGGGTT
>JAPLGL010000138.1 GCA_026390155.1 Caldisericota bacterium | reverse complement strand
CCCTCCGCGCATTCTTGCCTATCTGAACGAGAAGGTTAGCCGGTTTGACAAGTTCTTCCGCAAGGAACCCACGCTTGGTGCCAATCTGAACCTCCTGCGAGGTAAATATACATGCGAACTGACTCTTGAGATCTCTGGCCGCGTTATCAAAGCTTCGGGACAAGGCCCGGACATGGAAGGGTCCATCGATGCAGCCTGTGACAGGCTCGACGTGCAGATCCGCAAGTTTCACACCCGCGTCTTCCGCAGGGACTTCAAGGCAGTTGCCGAGCTCAAAGGTCTGTTCCAGTCAGAGATCCCCGTTGAGGATATTGAGGAATCCTCTGAGGGCATTGTGAAGCGCAAGGAATTTGAGGTCCTCCCAATGTCAGAAGAAGAGGCGATCCTCCAGATCGAGATGCTGGGACACCAGTTCTTCATCTATCGGAACGCCTCGTCCAACAAGGTCAGTATTCTGTACAAACGTACGTACGGTGGCTACGGGCTGATTGAAATCGACTGACGAGACAGGACCTCTGGTCGTTGCGACGACAGCAGCACGTAACGCTTCATCTTTGGCGTCGCCGGTCAGTCGGGGACGCCAAAGCTTCTTAATGTTGTCAGGTATCCCTGAAGGCCCGACCCCTCGACAATCCACCGACTCAGCACACCATACTTGTCGAAGGGTCTCGTAGTTCGTTCTATGGAGGTACTTCTCTGATGGGACTTTTCAGCTCTTTTTCACCGGCAGCTCGCAAGCTGAAGACATATCAGGCCATGGTTCCAAGAATCCTTCAACTCCAGCCGGCTTTAGCTGAACTCGATGACGAGGGTCTCAGGAGCTATGGAACTGACCTCAGAAAGCGTGCCACGGACGGAGCAACCGACACGGAGCTGTTGCCTGAAGCCTTTGCCTTGGTACGAGAGACTTCACGACGCCTCATAGGCCTTGAGCATTTTCCCGAACAGCTCCTTGGAGCCATCGCACTCTACTTTGGCAACGTTGCCGAGATGAAGACCGGCGAGGGGAAGACGCTTGTGGCCACCTGTCCCCTGTATCTCAACGCCGTCATGGGTCACAAGGGGCATCTCGTCACCGTCAACGACTACCTGGCCAAGCGAGACCGGGCCTGGATGGGGCCCGTCTATGAGTTTCTTGGCATGTCGGTCGGCCTGCTCCAGAACGACAGCCCGCCCGACCAGCGACGCGCTGCCTATGCAGCCGACATCACCTACGGTACGAACAACGAGTTCGGCTTTGACTACCTGCGCGACCATATGGCTCCTTCTTCGGAGGACATGGTGCAGAAGGGCGCCCTGGACTTCGGCATTGTGGACGAGGTCGACAACATCTTCATTGACGAGGCTCGAACAGCCCTCATCATCGCTGGCCCCGGAGGCGATTCGGACATGCCGTACTACGAGGCAGCTGCGTTCGTCAAGCGGCTGACGGGAACGGTTCGATCTGAGATGGCCCCTGGTGACACTGGGATACCTGACGGTTCTGACTACATCTACGACGAGAAGCATAAGACAATCGAGCCTGCCGACGATCTGCTTGCTCGTTTTGCCCACGCTGCCCGGATCCCCCAGGACAAGCTTCTCAAGGATCAGGCCACCTATGACAAGATTCTTCGCAACGCCGTCCGGGCGCAGGTGTTCTTCAGGAAGGACAGCGAATACATCATCAAGGACACAGAAGTCATCATTGTCGATGAGTTCACGGGCCGACTCATGTATGGCCGGCGCTACTCCGAGGGGCTACATCAGGCCATCGAGGCAAAGGAAGGGCTGAAGGTCCGCGAGGAAAGCCAGACGCTTGCGACGATTACGATCCAGAACTTCTTCAAGATGTACCACAGACTCTCTGGGATGACGGGAACGGCACTCACCGAGGCAGACGAGTTCAAGGAAATATATGGACTCGATGTCCTCGAGATTCCCACGCACCGTCCAGTTGGGCGTCAGGATGCGGATGACGAAGTCTACCGATCTGAGCGCGGCAAGCTAGACGCTATCCTTTCCGAGATTCAGGCTCGGCACGAAAAGGGCCAACCCGTGCTTGTAGGCACGAGGTCCGTCGAGAAGTCCGAAGTCCTCAGCCATGAACTCAAGAAGCTTGGCATCAAGCATCAGGTACTCAATGCCAAGTATCACGAAAAGGAAGCGGAGATCATCGCTCAGGCCGGTCGCAAAGACTCGGTCACGATTGCCACCAACATGGCAGGTCGCGGCGTTGACATCCTCTTGGGGGGCAACCCCGAAGCTCTCGCTCACGCTGGTGCCGTGGCTCGTACCAAAGCTGACCCGAAGAAACAGCCGGGACAATACGCACAGCAATACACTGAGGAGTACGCCAAGCTTCTTGCGGAGTACAATGAGTCGTGGGCGAAGGAACACAACGAAGTGGTACGGATGGGGGGCCTCTTTATCCTGGGAACAGAACGTCATGAGTCGCGTCGCATCGACAACCAGCTACGGGGGCGGGCGGGCCGACAAGGCGATCCCGGAGAGTCAAAATTCTTCCTCTCGGCACAAGACGACATCCTGCGAATCTTCGGTGGCGACCGCATCCAGCGTATCTTCGAAATGATGAAGGTCGAGGAGTCGATGCCTGTGAATCACCCTCTCCTATCCAAAACCATCGAGATGTCTCAGAAGAAGGTGGAGTCCTACAACTTCGATGCACGCAAGAGCCTTCTTGATTACGACAACGTGCTCAACAAGCAGCGCGAGGTCATCTACGCAGAGCGTGACAAAGTGCTTGCCGGGGCGGATCTCACGGACGAAGTCCATGAGTTTATCAACGAACAGGCTGACACAACGGCACAGCAAGTCGTTCAGGCCCACCATGCAGATGAGTCCGATCTGGGCAAAGTGTACAACGATCTGGTCCTGGATGCATTTGGCAGGCCCGTGGAGATGACGCTCCAGGAACTGACTGAACTGGTCGAAGGTCATGACTCGGAACAGCAACTTGCAGCGGCGATTCGAGATCGCGCTGAGACACTGTACCTCGAGAAGTACAACCGGTACGGGGAAAGCATCATGCATCAGATTGAGCACTATGTCTTCTTGCGAACGATCGACAGTGCATGGAGAGACCATCTGCTTCAGATGGACGACCTCAAGGATGGCATCGGTCTTCGCGCCTACGGCCAGCAGGACCCGGTCATTGCCTATCAGAAGGAAGGGTATGACCTCTTCAACGAACTGATGGACCAGATCAAGCACGACGTAACGCGGGCCTTGTTCACCTTCGAGCTGCAACCAGCTCAACCGGAGAAGAAGCATGATCGATCTTGAACCGCTGCGCAGGCGTGTCTCAGAGTGTGAGTCACGCATCTCCGGACTTTATCAGCCTGGCTGGCTGACCAGTCAGCAAGCACAGCTGGACGAGCTGCGGGGCAAGACAACAGCTGTCGGCTTCTGGAACGATCAGAACGGCGCAGCAGAAATCATGGGCAGTATCGCACGCATCGAGGTGGATATTGCTTCGCAGCAGAAAACGCTGACTGAGCTGGACAATGCCCGGACGGCGCTGGATCTCCTCGTCGGGATGCCAGACCCGGACCTCGAACACGAGGCCGTCGACGGCATAGAGCGTCTTGAACATGACCTCCAGATTCTTGAGACGACAGCCTACTTCAGCGGTCCGTATGATGCGTCCAATGCGATCTTGTCACTCTCAAGTGGAGCTGGCGGGACGGATGCACAGGATTGGACCGGAATGCTGATGCGCATGTACACGCGCTATGCCGAACGACAGGGTTTCGAAGTGGTCGTGACAGACTACATGCTGGGCGAGGAGGCGGGTATCAAGGGCTGTACCCTGGTCATCAAGGGGCAGTACGCCTACGGTCTCTTGAAACACGAGAAGGGTGTTCATCGCCTGGTCCGGATCAGTCCCTTCGACGCGAACAAGCGTCGCCACACATCGTTTGCAGCAACAGATGTCATCCCGGAAATTCCAGAAACCAGCTCAAACGTCGAAATCCCAGAGGGTGATCTGCGCATCGACGTCTATCATGCGTCGGGTCATGGAGGCCAGAACGTGCAGAAGGTTTCCACCGCTGTGCGCATCACTCACATTCCAACGGGCATATCGGCCAGCTGCCAGAACGAGCGCTCACAGCTGCAGAACAAGCGAATGGCGATGGCCGT
>JAPLGL010000113.1 GCA_026390155.1 Caldisericota bacterium | reverse complement strand
CGACCTCACCCAGACGACCTATGCCTACAGCCGTGACGATGCGGCAGGCACATTCCTGCCGACCTACCTCGAGTCGAAGGTCCTGGACGTCGACCCATTCCAGACCATCGACCAGAAGGGCGTGGGCAAGCTTATCCGCATGGCAGTCGTCCTCGGCCGGCGCACGAACAGCAAGATCGAAATCGGTATCTGCGGAGAACAGGGGGGTGAGCCTGATTCCATAGAGTTCTGCCACTTGTCTGGTCTCGACTACGTCTCCTGCTCGGCTCCACGCGTCCCCATAGCGCGCCTTGCAGCTGCGCAGGCCGTCATCAAGAACAGGCCGGCCGCCAGATAGTACATAACCGCTATACATGCTACCTATCACAAACTACAGGGATAGGGAAGGAAGGCTGCTCTCTCAGGGAGCAGCCTTCGGCATTGCCAGCAAAGGGCGGGTCTTGCCGGAGTCCGATGACGGGATCCGATCCCCGTTCCAGAAGGACCGCGACCGTATCATCCACTCGAGAGCATTCCGCAGACTCCAGTATAAGACGCAGGTCTTCATGGCACCAAAAGGTGATGAGATACGCACACGGCTCACACACACCCTCGAGGTCGCCCAACTATCCCGTTCGGTGTCTGACGCCCTTGGCCTCAACGAGGACCTCGTCGAAGCAATTGCCCTAGGACACGACCTTGGCCATGCGCCGTTCGGCCACACTGGAGAAGCGGTATTGGACTTGAAGCTTAAGGACATTGACCCGGGACTGGGATTTGAACACGCATTGCAGAGCCTCCGAGTCGTCGACACGCTGGAACGGCGCGAACGTGAGCACGGTGACGTGCTCTTTGGGCTCAACCTCACCTATGAGACCCGCAACGGCATTGCATCTCACAGCAAGGGACTTGAGGAAATGAGCAAGCTTGAGGACATGCAGAGTCCGCAGACCCTGGAAGGACAGATCGTGCGACTCTGTGACAGGGTTGCCTATGTGAACCATGACCTTGACGACGCGATGCACGCGGGGATTATCGATGTGACCGACGTCCCTGCACGGACCGTCGAAGTACTGGGCAGCTTCTACTCGCAGCGCCTCGACACGATGGTGCTGGACATCATCAGGTCTAGTTCCATTGCCGGTGAGATTGTCATGAGCCGACCAATACAGAATGCCATGGACGACCTCATGCTATTCCTGAAGGATCGGGTCTACATACATTCGGAGCCAAAACGCGAAGAAGGAAAGGCGTGCGACCTGCTTTCCCGCATCTTCGACTTCTGCATGGAAGATGTCCGGCGTATGCAACCATACCTGGAAGACCACCCGATGACCTGTGCATCAAATGACCCGATTTCTGTCCTTCGCGGCGATCTCCATGGTACGGCACGGATTGTCACCGACTATATCGCCTCAATGACGGACCGAATGGCGCTCAAAGTGGCAACAGATGTGGTGATGCCACACATCTACGTGTAGGCAGCTCGAGACAACTCATCAGGCTCAATGTGCGAGGAGGTCGAGAACGATTTCGACCTCCTCTTTCGTATACCTAGATGGTATGGAATACAAAGAGTACATCGCCGACATAGGCACGAAGATCGGCATTCTTGATGTCATAGGTCACTATGTCAAACTGCGCAAGCAGGGCCGCAATTATGTGGGGCTGTGTCCATTTCACCATGAGAAGACGCCATCATTCACGGTCAGTCCTGACAAGAACATGTTCTACTGCTTTGGCTGCAAGGCATCTGGAGATATGCTGACGTTTGTACGCAAAGTGCACAACGTGTCTCTCCCAGAAGCAATCGAGATCGTGTCCAAGGAATTTCACGTCGATCTGCCGCCATGGCATATGTCTACACAGGCGTCACGAGAGCGCCAGGAACTCCTGCACACGCTGAAGCTCGTCGCGACCGCCTTCACTGCCGCGTTGCGGAGCGCTCAGGCCGAAGAGTGTCAGGAATATGTCAGAAGTCGCGGACTCAGTTCCGAGACAGTGGAACATTTCTCTCTGGGCTATTGCCCCCGCAACACGGATGGGTTGGTGAAGTGGTGTTCTGAACACGGGATTGACGAGGATAGCCTTGCTCGCGCTGGTATTGTCCAGCGGCATGAAGGACGCTCGTTCTCGCCATTTGCGCACCGATTGATGTTCCCAATCTGGGACAGCATCGGCAACGTTGTCGCATTTGGTGGACGGGCAATCGACGGGTCGATGCCCAAGTACACCAACAGCCCAGAGACTCCGCTGTTTGCAAAGAGAAGGACATTGTACGCACTCCCTCTTGCTGAACCCTCTATCCGCAAAACTGGGACAGTCGTCGTCGTCGAAGGGTACATGGACGCCATTGCCCTCCACGCCGCAGGTTTCACCAATGCGGTCGCCTCGCTTGGCACCGCGTTCACGGAGGAACAGGCTGTTCTCTTGAAACGGAGCGCTACTCGCGTTCTTCTGAATTTCGACAGCGACGAAGCCGGCCAGCGCGCCGCTCGACTTGCACTCTCTATCGCCGATCGAACCGGATTGGACGTAGCCGTGGTGAGGGTCGCGGGGGCAAAGGATCCTGATGAGCTGCTGCGCGAACCTGGGGGAAAGGATCAGTATAAGGTCGCCCTGGATCAGGCGGTTTCTGTAGGCGATTTCTTGCTCGATGCTGCCGTTGCAGGCAGAGACATGAACTCCGTAAGTGGCCAAAGAGCCTTCGTGCTGGACATGATGGAGTCCGTCGACGGTATGCAGGACTCGCTGCTCAGAACCCAGCTCCTTACCCAGATCGCACGCCGGGTCAATATTCGTGAGGAAGAAGTTCTCGCGATGTACCACAAGGGCCGCACACGCCTGGAACAGCCTGCAGTTGTCGACCCGTGGAGACTCTCGCGCAGAAGTCTCGGACACTCGAGGATTCCCACGGGAGGTTCATTGCTGAGCACGCGCTCAGTCTTGGAGCAGGACGTTCTTCATGGTCTGATACACAATCTCGACATGGTTTCCGAGCTCTTGCCGCTCCTTGATGGCCTTTCGCTGCAGGATGAAGCCTGCCAGGAGATTCTCAGTGTACTGCGCCGAGAAACGTCCGGGGACACGGCTCAGGTGTCTTCGCTGGTCGCACAGCTCGGACCAGAAGCCGCAGCCCTGGTTGGTCGGTGGAGCCTCGAAGAACACAAGCTAAGTTGTCAGGGAGTGAGGGACACGGCCGACAGGCTGCGATCTGCGTCATCTGCGATCATACGGGAAGATGGCCAGACAGACCATGAAAGGGGTGCATAATGGCTGACAAGAAGAGTGTCACACGCACGACCAAGGCCCGGGAAGAGACTCATCCGGTGAAGACCCGGCGAATCCCGGACAAGAGACCGACAGAAACGGTGGCCGAGCCCGAGAGGCCGGTCAGCGCCAGACGAGCGAAGTCCTCTCAGAAGAAACCCGTGACGGCCGTTCTGAAAGAAACGCCGGAGGCCGCTCCTCCCCTGACACACGCTACCAAAGCCAAGACTCCAAAAAAGGAAAAGAAACCGGCCAACGGGAAAGGTCGTGAAACAGATCTCGATGCTGAAGAGGAACAGGAAAGCCCGCACGAAGAAGGCCCCACGTCAGAACCGCCACTCCCCAGGAAGCGCGAGTTGACAAAGCTGCTTGACAGCGCTCGCCAAGAGGGTTTCCTGGACTACGACGCAGTCATGAATGCACTGGAAAAACATGACCTCTCCGTTGAAGAGCTGGACGTATTCTATGATCGCATGGACTTCGAAGGCATCATCTTCGGTACTCCCCGCTTCGTCAAATCTACGGCCAAGAAGACCATTGCGGCTCCCTCCATTCCCTCGATCATCCGTGTCACGGCTCAGGAGGAACAGAACCCGATCCAATCGTACCTAAGCGACATTGGTCGCGTCCCGCTGCTGACACCCGATCAGGAGAAGTCGCTCGGCAAGAGCGTCATGGCCGGTGATATGGAGGCGCGGCGTCAGCTCATCGAAGCGAACCTTCGTCTGGTCGTCAGTATCGCAAAGAAGTACACGGGCCGCGGCCTGTCCTTCCTTGACCTCGTCGAAGAGGGGAATCTCGGCCTCATCAGGGCCGTCGAGAAGTTTGACTACAAGCGTGGATTTCGTTTCTCCACATACGCCACGTGGTGGATTCGGCAGTCGATGACACGCGCGCTGGCTGATCAGTCACGTCTGATCCGAGTCCCGGTGCACATGGTCGAGAACCTCAACAAGATCGACAAAATCAAAAAGGGCTTCCTTCAGGAACACGGACGAGAGCCGACCAAGGAAGAGCTCGCCATCGCAATGGGCATCCCCGTCAAGAAGATCATACGGTATCTGCGCCTCGGGCAACAGCCACTGTCTCTCGAGAACACCGTCGGAGACGAGGAAGAGAGTCGTCTGGAGAACTTCATCGAGGATGAGAAGTCTCCTTCTCCTGAGAAGGAGACGTTCAACAAGTACTACAAGGAACAACTGGAGCGCATCCTAGAGACGCTCCCGGACCGCGAGAAGAAGATCCTCATTTACAGAGAGGGTCTCCAGGGTGAATACGAGCACACGCTGGAAGAAGTCGGCACCATGTTCCAGGTGACGCGTGAGCGTATCCGCCAGATCGAGGCCAAAGCCAAGCGCAAGCTGAAGGATATGATTGCCAAGGAGAATGGGATGAGCGAGGAGGACATGCACAACGATGGCAATGTCATCCGACATCGCACGTCGTCGAATCGAAGACGGTCACCTTCTCAGTCCTGATGGACAGTCGGCATCTTGACATAGGAGCTGTCAACACTACAATAATTGGTGCGTTCCCCGATAGCTCAACGGTGGTAGCACTGGACTGTTAATCCGGGGGTTGTAGGTTCGAATCCTACTCGGGGAGCCAGAATTGACTGTTTCGGCGTTCCTATCGCCTGCTTGACACAAGACCCCAACGGATTTGATCCCTTGGGGTCTTCTTCACTCCCATTGGAGAGACATCACCTGATGGAACACAAGACATGACCCGGCGTCGGTTCATGGATGCGGGCAGGACCCGAGAGCGAGCGAAAAAGGCATCAAACAGCTGAGGCCGTGGCGATGCTTCGTCGGGATCCAGCCTACCCGTCAGCTTCGCCACAGGCGAGATTGTATGGCTCTTCGCCAGGCTATCTCCTTCCGCCCCTTATGGCCCGGACCACGGCGATCAGCAATATCGCGCCAACCACCGCCGTGATCAGGGCTCCCCACATTCCGCTGCTCGGAATTTTCAGCAACCCGAACACGTATCCGCCGATGTATCCACCGATCGCACCGATGATCAAATCGCCGAGCAACCCATAACCGCTGCCTTTCATGACTTGACCCGCAATCCAGCCTGCAGCGATACCGATGATGATCCACCAGAGCCAACTTGGCATATCCTAACCTCCTTGTCTCGAAATCCTGGTCGTGGATTGACTATCAGACCTCAGATAGACCGAACCTTCGACGCCTGCCAGCCACTTCCTGTCAATGTATCCTTGCTCAGGGCCGGCTTGCCCGGACATCGACGAGCGTCAAACAGCATACCAATGGCATACTATCAATTCGGAATGGTCGTGTCAACCCCCAGTTTCCCTGTTTCTGACCGCACATCCTGATTTCTCTTCCGGCATTCCCCGACGGCGCACCTTAACCCACATATCGACTCTGTTTCGGGTCCAGGTGATGCATGTCGATCGGTTCAACGCTATAATCAATGCGTGAGCGATCGGACAGATCAACGCACTACTGATACTCTGCAGTGCCTTTGCGTCCAGACAAGAGTCAAGGTCAATGCATGGCTGCGAGTGCTTCCCAAGCGCGACGACCGGGAGCTTCACCAACTGGAGTCGCTCTTCCTGAGCGTTGCGACAGGTGACCAACTCCGCTTCGACGCATCTCCTTCGGCATGCGCGGAGCTCAATCTCACATCCAATCGTCCTGACCTGATTCCACACAATTCTGTGCAGCAAGCGTGGGCTGCCTTCACCAACGCCATCAAGTCAGTTCGCGAGGGCCGCACACTCAGTGTTTCAGCGTATCTGGAGAAACGCATCCCTGAGAAGACCGGGCTTGGCGCAGGCAGTGGCGACGCAGGAGCAACCCTGCTCGCGCTCAACCAGCTCCACGGGTCTCCGTTCAGCCACGACCAGCTCGCCGCCATGGGTGCCTCTCTGGGTTCTGATGTGCCGTTCTTTGTCGAGTCGGGCCCTTGCATCGTGCGCGGGGTAGGGGAGACCGTGAACCCGATCCCCCTGCTCCCTCCGTTGTGGTGCTGTATCGCTCTTCCGGCCTTCGGCGTTGATACCAGGCGGGCTTATGCAGCTCTCGATGACGCCATCAACCACGGAGGAACATCGGAAGTCGAGCCCACGATTGACCTGAGCCTCGTCATGGAGTCCCTTCGAACACGTACGCAACTGCAAGCTCCGGAGAAGGCGCGCCTGAACTCGTTTGAGGTGACTCTTGGCGAGAACACTGCCAGTTTCCTGAGCATTCGTAGCAATCTCCTCTCAAATGGCGCTATTCTCGCCGGTCTCAGCGGTTCAGGGAGTGCTGTCTTTGGCGTATATGCAGAAAGGGCAGCTGCCGAAGCAGCTGCCCTTGATGTTCAGCGACGCGCCAGCACCGCACGAACAATCGTTGCAGAAATCAGGTAGAGACTATTTGACCTCGGCGGTGGCGCCGGCAGCCTCGAGCTTGGCCTTGATCTCGTTGGCTTCCTTTTCCGGAATGTGCTCTTTGACGGGCTTCGGGGCACCATCGACGACATCCTTCGATTCCTTGAGGCCAAGGCCCGTAATCTCACGGACAACCTTGATGACCTCGATCTTCTTCTCGCCAACAGTCTTGAGGATGACGTCAAACTCGGTCTTGGCTTCGACAACAGCGGCCGGAGCAGCAGCAACAGCAGCAACCGGGGCTGCTGATGAAACGCCGAACTTCTCTTCGATCATCTTGACGAGATCAGCGAGGTCAAGAACGGTCATACTCTCGATAGCTGAAAGGATCTCTTCTTTAGTCATGTCATTCCTCCTATTGAATGATGTTATGATTGCGGTGTGACCTGAGCCTTCTGCTCACGGACCTTGTCAAGTGCATAGACAATACTGCTTGCAGTCTGTTTCAGTGCCATGGCAAGCCCTGTAACTGGCCCGTTCATGCCGCGGCACACCTGAGCGATGAGTTCATCCCTGGTCGGCAACAGCGCCAGGCGCTCGACCATCGGTTCGTCGAAGAAGTTCCCATCAACGATTGCGCCCTTGACCACGAAGCGCTGTTCGCCAGGCTTGTTGGTCGGCTTCTTGTACAAAGCCTTCGCCAGAATGGATGGATCGGTCTTGCCGAGCCCAATGGCGGTCATCTGTGTGAACAGAGACTCCGGCAACGTCAGACCGACTTCCTTCATGGCCCGCTCGAGGAGAGTATTCTTGACGACAACATACTCAATACCCTGCTTCGTCAGCCTCTTGCGCTCATTTGCAACGAATGACGCCTTCAGTCCCTCATAACCCACGAACACGATGGATTCCGACTCTTTCAATTGCTTGACAAGGTCATCTACAAGTTGTTTCTTCTGATCCTTAGTTAGCATGTTTCACCTCCTCTTTGCCTAGAAAAAGAAAAGCTCTCTGCCAGAGACAGAGAGCCGTATTGCACATGGTCAACAAGCGCAAACGCCTCGGCGGGCAAGATTGAGGGGATGAACCCCGCTCGCTGTCTTGGGCTACTAGTTGTACTAGAAGTGTACTCTAAAGTCTGCTCGTGTCCAGCCGGATTGCCGGGCTCATCGTGAGAGACATGTAGGTCTTCCCGAGGTATGTGCCCTTGACCGAGGAAGGACGGGCTCTCTGGATCGCCTCAAACAGAGACATGAAGTTCTCCTTGATGGCAGCAGGGGCAAAGCTCGACTTACCAAGAGGGCAGTGAATCGTGCCAATCTTGTCAACGCGGAACTCGATCTTGCCCGCCTTGAACTCGCGAACAGCCTTCCCCACGTCCAGTGTCACGGTGCCGGCCTTCGGGTTGGGCATCAATCCACGCGGTCCCAATACGCGGGCCACTTTTCCAAGCGTCGCCATCATGTCGGGCGTTGCGACTGCTACGTCGAAGTCCAGCCAGCCGCCTTTGATCTTCTCCACAAGCTCTTCGCCGCCTACGAAGTCGGCGCCTGCCTCCTTAGCCTCAACGGTCTTGTCACCCTTTGTGAACACGGCGACTCTGACCGTCTTGCCCGTGCCAGCCGGAAGTGTCACGACGCCACGAACATTCTGGTCAGCCAGCTTTGGATCGACGTTGAGCTTCATGCAGACCTCGATCGTTTCATCGAACTTGGCAGTCCTCAATTTGGGGAGCAGTTCGACTGCCTCATCCAATGTGTAGATCTTGGCATAATCGACAAGCTTTGCTACTTCCTGATACTTCTTTCCCTTCTTGCTCATGAACTACCTCCGTGGTTACGTGGAGAAACTCCTCCCACGTGCGCTATGAAGCTATGACTCGACGACTGTTACTCCCATGCTCTTGGCAGAGCCCGCAATGATCTTGATGGCTTCCTCGATGTCAGCAGTATTGAGATCCTCCAACTTGATCTTGGCGATCTCAGCCAGCTGAGCCTTGGTGATACGACCGACCTTCTTCTTGTTGGGTTCACCAGATCCAGCCTCGATCTTGATGGCTCTCTTGATGAGAGACGACGCCGGTGGAGTCTTGGTGATGAAGGTGAACGATTTGTCCTCGAACACCGTTATGACAGCCGGGATAACCAGGCCGGCCTTGTCTTTGGTCCTCTCGTTGAACTGCTTGCAGAACTCCATGATATTGACGCCCTTCTGACCGAGAGCTGGACCAACAGGCGGTGCTGGTGTCGCCTTCCCTCCCTCAATCTGTACGCGCGCGTACCCTACAATCTTCTTCGCCATGGTGGATACTACCCCCTAAACTCAGATCTGTCAGATCTTCTTGATAAAGACGGAATCGATCTCGACTGACATTTCGCGCCCGAACATCATAAGCTTGATGCGGGCCTTTTCCTTCTCAGGCGAGATGCTCTCGACCTTACCCTTCAGACTATCAAACGCGCTACCAACGATTTCCACGGCGTCGCCAACTTCAAAGTGAACCTTGGCCTCCGCTTCTTCCTTGGATACCCTGTTCTTGATAATCCGCTCGACCTCTTCGTCCGAAAGAGGAATGGGCTTGCCATAGTTGCCAACAAACCCCAGAATACCGGGAGTGTGCGTAACCACATTCCAAGTCTCGTCATCCATGATCATCTCGACCACGAGATACCCCGGGTAGACCTTTTCCTGCTTGACCTTCCGCTCCCCATTCTTGATGATAACCTTGTTGTCCACAGGGAGAACCACCGAAAAGACGCGGTCCGTGAGGGCCAGCGTCTTGACCTTCTGTTCGAGATTGTTCCTGGCTTTTTCCTCAGCACCAGAATACGTGTGCAGGAGGTACCAGTTACGCTCGGTCATCCAGGCCTACGCGCTGATGAGCCACTTCAGGGCGGCTGCAAACAAGTAGTCCCAAGCTCCGATGTATATAGCCCAGAATGCAACAAAGGTGATGATCGTCACTCCGGACTTCATAAGTTCGCGAGGTCGGGGCCACGTGACCCTGTGCCGAATCTCCGTCCACATGGACCGAATCCAGTTCTTGAATCGTACACCTGTCGGCTTGACTGTCTTTGTATTGCTCACACGTTCCTCCTCAAAAGAAGGTGGCAGGCCCGGAGGGGCTCGAACCCCCAACACTCGGTTTTGGAGACCGATGCTCTACCAGTTGAACTACGGGCCTACCTGGGGACTTGCGGCTACTTGGTCTCCTTGTGTTCCGTATGCTTTCTGCAATGTGAACAGAACTTATTCACATGCACCTTGTCTGGGTCATTCTTCTTGTTCTTGATACTCGTGTAGTTGCGGTTCTTGCACACAGTGCACTCGAGCGTAATGATGTCTCTCATGACCGCTCCCTACTCCAGGATCTTGGTGACGACGCCAGCGCCGACCGTGTGACCACCCTCGCGGATGGCAAAGCGGAGGCCTTCCTCCATGGCGATGTGCGTCATGAGAGTGACGGTCATCACGACATTGTCGCCGGGCATGGCCATTT
>JAPLGL010000119.1 GCA_026390155.1 Caldisericota bacterium | reverse complement strand
TCTTCCACGTTCGGCTCGAGGGACCCAGGCAACACTGGAACGGCCCCGGCATACAGCCGGGACAGACCGGCCATCGACGCTACACAATCAAAGTCCGCACCCGCATGGCCAAGAATGACCGTTTTCACGAAGGCTCGTACGTCACCACACCGTCCGCACGACTGATCTTTGCAACGACGGTCTGCCACCGAGGGACGGGCGCTTCCCCGACGACAATTGCCCCCAGGATCTCCTGCTCGCACGCCACTGCGTCGTCCTCTGTGCGTGTATGGACAGTCGCAATCTGGTGTCCGGCACTGACTGCATCGCCAGTCTTGATGTCCAGGACCAGGCCGACGGCCAGATCGATGGCGTCTTGCTTCGTTCGGCGTCCTGCGCCCAGATGCATTGCGGCCAGTCCAATGGCTTTCGCATCGATGCTTGTGACGAATCCGCTGCCTGGAGAATTGACTGGCCGCCTGACTGCGGCCTGTGGCAGAATCTCGGGCTGGTCGATAAATGTGGGATCGCCTCCCTGTGCCCTGACGATCTCCGCAAAGCGCTGCAGCGCCTTGCCGCTGGCAATGGCGCTCATGGCCATTGTTCTGGCGGCTTCGCGGTTCTTGACGATTTCGCTTTGCATGAGGATCTCATCGCAGAGCGTCAGAATGACTTCGACGAGTTTGGCTGGTGCATGCCCCTTAAGGACCTGGACAGCCTCAACGATCTCGAGCGCGTTGCCTACGGCATTGCCCAGCGGCTCATTCATGTCTGTCACATAGGCCACGGTCGTCTTGCCGTTGTCCTCCCCTATGTCCACCATCGTTTTGGCTAGTTCGATCGCTTCCGATTTGAGTGTCATGAAGGCGCCCGATCCCCACTTCACATCCAGGACAATCACGTCGGCTCCGGATGCAAGCTTCTTGCCCATGATGCTGGAAGCGACAAGAGGCAAGGAGTCAATCGTCCCAGTCACGTCACGAAGAGCGTACAGTTTCTTGTCGGCCACTGCCACATCGCCAGTCTGAGCCATGATGGCTGCACCAAACCGATTGACGACTTCAGCAAATGCCGATGGAGTCAGGTTCACATTAAAACCCGGAATCGATTCGAGCTTGTCGATTGTCCCGCCGGAGTGGCCCAAGCCCCTTCCCGACATCTTGGGCATCACGGCGCCACAGCTTGCCGCAATGGCAATGAGTGGGATGGACACGGTGTCGGCGACACCGCCAGAGGAGTGCTTGTCGCATTTTATCCCCTTCAGGGCAGAGAGGTCGATAACGTCTCCGCTTGTGCTGATGCAATGGGTGAGCCACGAAGTCTCGCGAGCACTCATTCCCCTGAAGTAGACGGCCATGAGCATCGCAGACGTCTGGTAATCCGGAATGGAGCCGCTCACAAGTCCATCAATCCACCAAGAGACCTCCTGTTCGGAGAGCTCGCCGCCCCGCTTCTTCTGCTCGATAAGCTCAGCAAAGCTCCTGTTCACCAGTCGGCCTCCTCAATGACCCCAGTCAGCAACTCTGCCAAGTGTTCGTCCGCATGCCTTGCCGTGGTGAGCACCTGGTCATGACTCAGCTCAGTGACGGTATCGGTGGCAAGGTCCGTAATCACCGAGACAGCGCCGACGCGAATGCCTGCCTGGTTGGCGACAATCACCTCGGGAATCGTCGACATGCCGACCGCATCGGCGCCGAGAATCCGCAGCATGCGAATCTCTGCACGGGTCTCGAACTGGGGCCCCGACAGTGCTGCATAGACACCGGACGCAATCGGCAGAGAACGGCGTTGGCCGACTGATTTGAGTGCTTGTGTTAGCGCAGGGTCATATGCGGTGTACATGTTGACGAATTTGGAACCGAAGACCTCATCTGCAAGGCCTCGAAGCGGGCTGTCTGCAGTCAGCAGGTTGAGATGATCTTCAATGACCATAAGGTCCCCGAGCCGCAGACGATCCGCAATGCCACCCGCAGCATTGGTGAACAGCGCCGTACGGACACCCAGCGCCTGGGCAACCCGGACGGGAATGGTCACGGTGGCAGCGTCGTAGCCCTCGTAGTAGTGAAAGCGACCCGCGAAGCACAATACCCTGTGCCCGCCGATGCTCCCTGCAACAACCGCCCCGGTGTGCCCCCTGACTGTCGACACGGGGAATCCGGGAATCTCAGCGTAGGGAACGGTGGTCCGCCCGTCCATGCGGTCCACGAAACTGGCTAAGCCAGATCCGAGGACGACAGTAACCTCGTAGGACTCCCCAATGCGTCCCCTCAGGCTATCGACGGCGACAGTCACCCGCTGTCTCAGCTGACCGCTGTCCATTACTCGACCGACCCCACGGCGTCGTAGAAGGCCTGCCCTCCGTAATAGGACTGAATCTCAAGATCGGAAAACTGCTCGGTCAAGGTCGCGACAAGCGCGTCAAATGACGTCTCACTGAACTCGGCACCCCGGTAGACGGATACAAGAGACTTGTCGTCCCATGCGAGAAGGGACTCGTGAAGATGACCGAGCGCTTCCTCCACCGACTGTCCAAGGGCCACAAGCTTGTCGTCTACGAGCAGCATGTAGTCGCCCTCGTGGACGAGCAGTCCAGCAACTGTGGCATTCTTGGTGGCACGCGTGACCGCAAAGAAGTCCGTCGCATCGATCGCCTGGTTTGCGACTGCCATGCAGTCGTCATCGGGACCACAGGACGCGAGTTGAACCAGTGCAGCGATTGCCTGTACTGGATGGCGGGCGTTCAACACCTGCACATTCTTGTCGATAAGGCCGGCAGCCTGTTGTGCCGCCATGATGATGTTCCTGTTGTTTGGGAAGATCATGAACGACCTCGCGTTGCACGTCTTGATGGGATCCAGGAAGGCCTCAGTCGGGGGATTCATCGTGTCGCCGCCGCCCACAATGATCTGGGCTCCAAGTTTGCGGAAGATCTCGTCAAATCCTGGTCCGGGAGAGACGACCACATACGCGCGATCAATGTTGTCGCCGGCGCAGCCCTCGGTTGTAGCACGCGGCTGAGAGGGGGTATTCACGGCGGTTGGTCTGGCGCCGGCATACTCGTTTGCCTGGTATTGCATATCTTCGATGCGCCCCTCCCGTATCGGGGCGAACTTCATGAGGTATTGGATGATGTCGTACGGCTCGTTTGTGTGGACATGGATCTTGGTAAGGCCGCCCGCCGAGGCCATGACGAGGCTGTCGCCACGTTCGGTCAGTTTTGAGCGGACTTCGGCTTCCGGCAAGGTGTCAGAAGCCACCAGGATCACCGTGTCATAGCGGTACGTCAGGTCCTGCGGTCCGACATGCTCCTCGGACTCATCTTCGAGTGTGAGTCGTCCGGAGGTGACCGACTCACCACGAAGGCTCATCAACATGCCTTCCAGGAGTGTCACCAGGCCTTCGGCCCCAGCATCCACCACATGGGCCTCTGCCAGTGCTGGGAGCTGTGCCGTCGTTTCCTTGACCGCTTGTCTTCCTGTCCTGATGACCTCAGCAAGGTACTCCGTGTAATCCTCCTGGTGCAGCCCGGCTGCGCTTTCGGCCATGCGTCTGACCACGGTCAGGATCGTTCCTTCCACCGGCGTGACCACTGCCTTGTATGCTACGTCGGTCGCTTTGGCAAGCATCTGAGTGAAATCTGTCGTCGTCAGCGCAGACTTGCTGTCTGCTGCCGTTGCCATGCCGCGGATGATCTGGGAAAGAATCACACCTGAGTTGCCGCGTGCGCCAATCAGGGATCCGGCGGACAAGCTTGAGACGAACTCCTTCATGGACTTGGGCTGGCTCTTCTGAACTTCCTCCAACGCGGTGCGGAGAGTGAGGGACATATTTGTCCCCGTATCTCCGTCGGGCACAGGGAAGACGTTGAGGCTGTTAATGAAGGCTTTGCGAGATTCGAGGCTGGCGAGAGCAGCCGTAAACAACGCCTCAAGCTCGCTGTAACCGATTTCTTTCAAGATATCCTCCGGGAGACCAGCTATTCGTTTTCGTGTTCGACGCGGATGGACCATACCACGACGTTCAGCTCGACTCTCTCCTGCGATATGCCAGTCATGGTGCAGAAGACATAGCGAACCTGAGAAGCGATGGTACGGGCGACTTCGGAAACGCGAAGACCGTACTGGAGCCGAACGTGAACGGTCGCTTCGATGGTGCCGTCTTTTCGGACCTGGGCATCGACGCCCTTCGGTGTTGACGGGATCGAAAGAGCACGGGTGAAACGTTCGGCAAATGTGACGGGAGCCAACCCTGTCACGCCGTACACATTCAGAACAGCCAGCCGGAGGATTTCCTCCATGGCGTTCTTGCTGAGAACGACCTTACCCTTCATATCAGTCATATCCACTCTCCAGGCAAAATGTGGTATTCGATTATACCACCAAACTTGAATTCACTGCTCTTTGAGATAGAATTAGCGTACTTTCCCATGGAGGTCCATCGAAATGAGCAGAGTGTGTACTATTTGTGGCAAGGGTCCAATGGTAGGCAACACAGTCAGTCATTCCATTCAGCGCAGTTCTCGTCGATTCCTGCCGAATCTTCACATAGTGCAGGTAGAGATGAACGGCAGGGTTCAGAGGATTCGCGTGTGCGGCAAGTGTCTCCAGAAGCTGAAGGCCACAGCCTGATTCGACGGTTTGTCAGATGAGCGAAGAGCTCCGGAGCCTGTTGTGGACAGGCTCCAGTTTGTGTGTACTTGACCAGCTCAGGCTTCCTTTCGAGACGGAGTGGCTCGAGTGTACTTCCTACAGAGACGTCTATCGCGTCATCAAGAACATGAACACCCGCGGGGCTCCGGCAATCGGTGTCGCCGCCGCTTATGGCATGGCCTTGGCTTCCAGGGAGGCACTGTCCGTCGCTGAACCGGAACAATTCGTGCGCGATGCTGCCACTCATCTCAAGAATG
>JAPLGL010000093.1 GCA_026390155.1 Caldisericota bacterium | reverse complement strand
GCTGTGGCGGCCAACCGTCGTCTGGGCACAGAAGTTCCGTATCGAAGACACGAGCCAGGAAGAGTCGATGGACTCCTGGTTCCTTGACCTCCTCCACCACTCGCACATCCTGCGCTGGATAGGCGCTGCAAGCTCCTCCGTCGGCCGCACGTTCGCCAGCCTGATTTCAAGGCTTTTTCGGCACGCCCCTCGCACCATGCCGGGTGGCTCTCCTGTTGCCTCTGTTCCCGAGCAACATGGAGTGTCAAACCGCCCTTCTGTCTCCGTCGTCCTTTCTCGCATCCTGTTCTTCCTGCTGGCAGCCGGACTGACCTCGCCCTTGCCCAGGTCGTCCGCCTGCTCCTGTCCGTTCGCATCGGTGAATGGTCGCGTCTTCTGAGAGCCGATGTCCTGACCCTGGCACGCGTGACCGCAGCCATTACCCTGGGAACCTTGTGGGCCGTACCCGTAGGCTTACGGATCGGACTGTCGCCAAAACTGTCGAAGATCATGCAGCCAATCGTCCAGGTCGCCGCATCGGTCCCGGCGCCCATGCTGTTCCCGGCCGTGATCCTTCTGCTGACTATGCTGCGAGTCAGCATCGGGTTCGGCAGCGTCGTGCTCATGCTGCTCGGCACCCAATGGTACATCCTGTTCAATGTCATAGCAGGTGCACAGGCCATCCCATCCGATCTCAAAGAGGCTGCTGCAAGCTATCGCGTTACCGGGAGGCAACGCTTCTGGTCGCTGTACCTGCCGGCCATCTTCCCCTACCTTGTGACAGGCTGGGTGACGGCAACAGGTGGGGCCTGGAACGCGAGCATTGTCGCCGAGATCGTGACGTTCCGTGGTCAGACTCTCAGGGCGCAAGGGATCGGATCTATCATCAGTGAGACCGCGTTTGGCGCCAAGTTCGCTGAACTCGCTGCTGCAATCCTCATCATGTCGCTAACCGTCGTGCTCATCAACCGCTTCGTGTGGCGCAGGCTGTATGCCGTCGCCAGCACGCAGTACAACCTCAGCAAGTAGAGGAGATCCCATGGAAGACGCTCTGCAACAGTCCGTCTTGCTCTCGAGTGAGAACGTCACTCAGCTCTTCCCGATGCCCAACGGGAACATGATGACGGTCCTTGACAGTATCACCATGGAGATACGGAAGGGAGAGATCATCTGCCTCATTGGCCCTTCGGGCTGCGGCAAGTCGACGTTCCTGCGAATCCTGGCCGGCCTTATCCGGCCTACAAATGGCAAGGTACTGGCGCGTGGCAAGGAAACGACGGGGCTGACCCCCGGCGTTGGCATGGTGTTCCAGATGTTTGCTCTCTTCCCGTGGATGACCGTGAGCGAGAACATTCAGTCCGTCCTCGTCCCTCTGCAACTCCCGCACGAGGAAGTGCAGCATCGCGTCAGCACTGTGATCAAGATGGTCGGTCTCGAGGGCTTCGAAGAGGCGTATCCACGGGAGATCTCAGGCGGCATGAAGCAGCGTGTGGGTATCGCGCGCGGTCTTGCGGTACAGCCCGAACTACTGTTCATGGACGAACCGTTCAGTGCAGTGGATGCCCTGACGGCGGAGTCGCTCCGCACAGACCTGGTCGATATCTGGGATGAAGCCGACGGTCAGCCGGCCTCCATCGTCATGGTCAGCCACGATATCAAGGAAGTCGTCTATATGGCCGATCGGATCGTTGTCTTCTCTGCGAACCCGGGGCGCATCCGTACAATAGTCCAGAACAAGCTGGCACGACCGCGCGACTACCGGGCGCCGGACTTCCTGGCGATGGTCGACTACCTCCACGACATCATCACGACAAACGAGCTCCCCGACACGCCGCCTGCGCCGGCAACCACTCCTGCTCAACCCGTATTCGAACCGCTTCCACCGGTCTCGTCGGGCGATGTCGTCAGCTTTGTCGAATACCTGGACTCACATGGCGGCCAGGGCGACGTCTTCGTTCTGGCTCACGAATTCGGCAAGGAATTCAGTGACCTCATCAACATCGTCAAGGCTGCCGAGATGCTGGACTTCATCGATACGCCAAAACAGCGCACTGTGCTGACGCCCCTCGGGCACCGCTTCTCGGATATGGACACCGAAGACCAGAAAGTCGTCTGGAAACAGCAGATCCTGATGCTCAGCATCTTCAAGACCATTCATGCAGAAGTTCAGGCATCCCGGAATGGCACCATGCTCGACGACGAGGTCCAGGACCGCCTGGCGGAGCTGCTGCCCAACGAAAACCCGGAGTTCACCTTTCAGACATTCATCAACTGGGCCCGTTTTGGCAATCTGCTGGCATTCGACGAGGACTCGGACGAGGTGTCGCTCCAATAAGACATGCCGTCTGCAGCGCCACGCAGTCGCACCCCCCCCCTCAAGAATGGGAATCTTGGGTTGACAGAGCATACAAGGCTATATAATTACTCGTTGTCGGCTTGCTGGCAGGAGGGTGTCACTTGGTTCCCCCCGGGTCCAGACTCTGGAGGTACGAAATGAACCTACTCGCCATTCCTGTCGTGGCTGGCCTTACCTGCATTGGAGCCGCACTCTATCTGTTCCTCGGACTAAGAGCGGCCAAGATCTCCTCGCCGAAAATGAGCGAAATCGGCAGCTACATAGCAATTGGAGTACGAGCGTATCTCTCCCGCCAGCTCCGGGCGATCCTGCTTGTCACTCCTGTTATAGCAATCGTACTTGGCTTCACACTGGACATCTGGATCGCAGTCACATTCGTGCTTGGTGTCTTCACGTCGCTCATCACGGCGTACATGGGCATGAGCGCGTCCACCCGTGCAAACGTCAAGACCGCAGACGATGCGACCCGATCGGTGACCACGGCGTTCCACACGGCTGTCTTCGGTGGATCCATCATGGGGTTCTCGATCACGGGATTCAGCCTTGTCGTGCTGTCTGTGCTCTACCTGTTGTTCAAGAATCCAAACCCCCTCGTCGGCTTTGGATTTGGTGCCAGCCTGGCAGCCCTCTTTGCCCAGATCGGTGGAGGTATCTATACCAAAGCAGCCGACATCGGAGCAGATCTGGTCGGAAAGATCGAGGCGAATATTCCGGAGGATGACCCGCGCAACCCGGCTGTTGTCGCCGATCTGGTGGGGGACAACGTAGGCGACTGTGCCGGCAGGGGCGCAGACCTGTTCCAGACGTTCTCAGATGATATCGTCACCGGTATGGTCGTTGCTCTCACGCTGGTCCCCAAGTATGGAGGCGCAGTACTCTTCTTCCCCATGCTCCTCCAGTCGGCCGGTCTTGCTGCTTCGATGTTTGGCGTCCTCTCCATACGGTTCTTCGACCGAAGCAAACCCGAGACCGCCTTCTATTCGGGCATGGCTGTGACCACCATCTTTGCCCTGCTCGGCTCCTTCCTCGTCAGCCATTTTCTGGTTCACGACATGGCCCTTTTCATCGGCACCTGTCTGGGAGTCGCAACTACTCTCGTATCTTCGATCATCACGCGATACTACGCGGGCTCCTCAGGAAAGACAGTCCATGACATTGCCGACGCATCCAAGCGCGGCGTGGCCTTGAACGTCATCACAGGACTATCTGCTGGTCTGCAGAGCCCGCTGGGATCTATCGTCATGATTGTCGTCGCTGTCGCGGCAGCATATTTCATCTCGGGCGGATCGCTGCTGGCGATCGTCGCGGTCAACATCGGTACGGATTTGCTCATCGGCTACATCATGACGGCTGATGCCTTCGGTCCGATCATCGACAATGCATCAGGTATTGCAGAGATGTCAGGTGCACACGAACAGGTTGTGCGCTCGCTGTCTCAGCTCGATTCAGTCGGCAACACCATGAAGGCGACGACCAAGGCGTATGCCATGTCCTCCGGCACGGTGACGTCATTCGTTCTGTTCTCGACGTACTTCTCGATTGTCGGGCTCAAGACGATGAACGTGATGGAGCCCTACTCCATTGCATTCATTCTCCTGGGCATCTGTCTTCCGTACCTCATCAGTTCACTCACCATTGGCTCGGCAGCCAAGACCGCCATGCTCATGGTCGACGAAGTCCGCCGCCAGTTCAGGACCATCCCTGGAATCCTGAAGGGCGAAACAAATCCCGACTACGCGACCTGCATCGACATCTCGACGCGCAATGCTCTCAAAGAGATGATCCTTCCGGGCGTCATCAGCATCGCGGTGCCGATTTTCGTGGGACTCGTGTTCGGTCACTGGGCACTCGGTGCACTCCTCATCGGAGCAGTACTCAGTTCAGCCCTGCTGGGACCATTCTTCAACAACACAGGCACAGCCTTCGACAACGCGAAGAAACTCATCGAAGACAGTGGACGCAAGGGGTCCTTCGAGCATCAGGCGGCAGTCGCTGCGGATACCGTCGGCGATCCACTCAAGGACGTGGCAGGGCCTGCTCTGCTCATCTTCATGAAGCTCATCGGTATGGCTGCCCTGCTCATCGCAAGCATCAAACCGCTGTTCTAGTCCAGACACAACACTATCATCGGGACGAGGTGGGGGCATCGAGGCCCCCGCCTCTTACATGAATCCTCCATCTTCTGATATAGTATCGCCATGTCGTGATGTCAGAGAGGAGTAACCCATGAATGCAGGTCAATTCATCACCGGTTTGGTGCTTATCGTTCTGTCAGCAGGGCTCTATTTCGCATCCAGATCGCGCAAGGCACATGCTGCCCAGATCAACCAGGCAGAGGCACTCAATCTCGGTCAGGCTGCTCAGGGACGTTTCTACGGCAAGTTCCAGGGCTCCATTGTCGCCGACCAGCAGCTCACGACACCCTACTCCGTTCGCCCGGCGGTCGCGTGGAGCGCACGCCTGGAGAAGGGAACCGAAGTGCCGGACGATGACGGCTCCACAACGAAGTGGGAGACCGTGTGGTCACAGTCTGCCAGCACACCGTTCCGGCTAAAGGGAGCCGGCGAGTTGTGGTTCGACGAGCGCGGCGGTATGCCCCAGCTTGACGCGCCTTCGACCTTTGACCAGAACATCCACGACATCACGAACCCCATCATCATGCCGTATTTGCCTGGCAGAGGATTCCTGGGGCGCCTCAGCAAGCCGGATTTCCACGCCGTCGAAACGTCGTTCGCCCCCGGCGGCCAGGCATTCTTCATCGGCCCTGTCGAGGGGGTCAACGGCTTCTGGGTGGCACATCGCGGCGAGGGCAAGGAATACAGCGTCCTGACGTGGAAGAGCGAACAGCAGGTCCGAAGCCGGATGAGTCATGCCCGCACGATCTGGCTGTTGCTCAGTCTCCTGGCGTTCGCGGCTGGCGTTCTCGCCATCCTTATCTCGTTCAGCTAGCATATCTGACCGCTCAGGAGTTACTCAAGAGGGCCCTGCCCAGGGTCTCCGGCAAGGAAATCTCGACCGAGCAGGTCCCAGTGACGTCAGACTCGGGTGCCGGAAAGACATCCGGCGCCCGTCTTCATTTGTGCCAGACGACGTTGGATTATCATGTATTCGAGACAAACAGTCTGTGCGCAGACCATGGAGGAATGCATGCCTGACAACATGACCGTCAAACGTACCAAGATTGTCACGACACTTGGGCCAGCCACGAATTCGGAGGACATGATCCGGGCTCTCGCCCAGCATGGTGTGGATGTTTTTCGCATCAATTTCTCGCACGGTACGGATGAAGAACGCCTTGCCGGGATTGCTGCTGTGAAGAAGGTCCGGGAAGAACTCGGCTTACCGCTCGCCATCCTCCAGGACCTGCAGGGACCGAAAATCCGACTGGGAACGTTCAGCCAGGGACCGTGTGAAGTCACGACCGGAGGGATCCTTCGTCTTACAACCCAGGAGGTGGATGGAAACGCCGGACAAGCCTGTGTGGACTACCCTCCTCTGACCGCTGAGGCACGCCCCGGGGAACTTGTCTTCATCAATGACGGCCTGATTCGTCTGAAGATACGCGAGATCAAGGGCAACACCATTGTAACGGAAGTCCTGAAGGGAGGGACACTGTCGGACCACAAGGGGGTCAACTTCCCTCAGTCGGACCTTCATGTCCCTTCCATGACGGAAAAGGACAGGCGTGACCTTCTCACTGGCCTGAGAGCGGGCGTCGACTATGTGGCCCTCTCGTTCGTGCGCACGGCTGATGATGTTCGCGAACTCCGCTCACTGATGGAGACGCACGGCGCGCATGTTCCCATCATCGTCAAGGTGGAGAAGTGGCAGGCTGTCAAGAACATCGACAGAATCCTTGCCGAAGCAAACGGCATCATGGTCGCCCGGGGAGACCTGGGCGTCGAAATGCCCATCGAGGAAGTACCTCTGATCCAGAAGAGGATCATTGCCCTGTGCAATCGAATGGGCAAGCCTGTTATCACGGCGACGCAGATGCTCAACTCCATGGTTGAGAACCCATCTCCCACGCGGGCAGAGGTGACAGATGTGGCCAACGCCATTTTCGACGGCACAGATGCTGTCATGCTGAGCGGCGAGACGGCGGTTGGCAAGTTCCCTGTGGAGACCGTTGACATGATGGAGCGCGTCATCAAGGCAACCGAGCGCAGCGAGATGTACTGGGCTGCTATGGAGGCCCGTGATACCGCGTGTGCATCAGACACGTCGGATGCCATCGCCTGTGCCGCCGCACGCACGGCCAAGACCGTCGGCGCCAGGCTTATCGTCTGCGCCACAGAGTCGGGCAGGACATCAATCCTGATCTCGCGCTACCGTCCACGCACCCCCATCATTGCGCTCACGCCAAGTGACGTCGTCCAGCGCCGCCTTGCATTGTACTTTGGTATCATCCCGATGGTCGTCCAGCAGTTCGAGAGTGTCGACGATATCCTGCGCACCGCCGTCGCCATGTCGCACGTGTCTGGCCTGACACGACGAGGCGACAAGATCGTCATTACTGCGGGTTCGCACGCCGGCGTCGCCGGCAGTACGAACCTCATCAAAGTCGAGGAGCTGGACTAGGCGCTCCCTGAGCATTGCAAATCGGCCGGCACGCATAGAATGACCTTGACACAGTACCCCCGGAACCCCGGGGTATGTCATGACAAGGGGGAACAGGCATGAAAAGAAAGGCATCCTACGTCAAGATCTTCCTGCTTGGATTCGGCTTCTTCGGCATCTCGATCCTCTGGTCACTGTACAACTCAGATGTTCCTATCATGCTGAAGAGTCTCTACAATCTGTCCTACACGGCGTCAGGATGGGTGATGAATGTCGACAACATTCTGGCCATAACGCTCATCCCGCTCGTGGGCTTCTGGTCCGACCACGTATGGACGCGTATTGGGCGCCGTATGCCGTTTATCATCTCTACACTACCCCTGGGAGCCGTTTTGTTTGCACTGGTTCCCTGGATCCCACTCTGGTTTGGCTCAAGCGCAACATCTCTTGTTGTGTTCATTCTCGTTCTGTTCTTGATGAACGTCTGCATGGGGATCTCGCGTTCGCCCATCATCGCTCTGATGCCGGACCTCGTTCCCCCTGAAGAGCGCTCACCAGCCAACGGCGTCATCAATTTCATGGGCGGATTCGGGTCCCTGCTGGTCTACTTCGTTATCGGCAAGATCTCGACGACCAACAGGCCGCTGGGGTTTGCCATTGCAGGAGCATCAGTCCTGGTGGCCGCTGTTGTGATGTTCCTGTCGATCCATGAGACGCGTGACTCGCTTGACCGCGAGGCTCCTCAGTCAGAACATGCAGACTTCTCCCTGCTTCGCAGAATGTGGACGCCGAAATACCGTAGCCTCATGCTGATCTGTCTTGCCATCTTCTTCTGGTTCATCGCGTACAACGCTATCGAAACGTACTATCCGACGTATATGCATTATGAGGGCCCTGCAGTGAAAGCACTGATAGCCAAGCTTGGCACGGCCACACCCACCGAGGCAACTCAGATTGCACAGCTGGACGCGGCGCGTCAGACGTCCGAGGCTAGCGCGAAGTTCAACTTCGGCGTCATGTCGCTCGCCTTTATGGTGCTGGCAATCCCGGCTGGATTCATTGGCAAGGCCCTGGGGCGCAAGAAGACGATCCTTCTAGGCCTGGTCGGCGTCATCCTTATGGTACTCCTGCTCGCGCTTAACATTGTCGGAGCAGGAGTGTTGGCAGTATTCGTCATGGGCGGTCTATCCTGGGCTCTCGTCAATATCAACTCTCTGCCAACCGTACTGGATATGGGCGGACTTGAGATGGTCGGAGCACTGACTGGTGTCTACTACTTCTTCTCCCAGGCCGCCAGCATCGTCAGTCCTCCACTTGTCGGACGTATCGCCGACCTCGCAGGCGGCACAATGTCGGTCATGTTCCCATATGCGGGAATCTTCTTCGTGCTCGCTGCAGTCTGTATGCTCCTGATGCGCCCCGACAACAAGCCGGTCGTCTCGTCCGACAATGTCCCTGCCGTTTGACGAAGCCTCGGCAGCTCCGATCCGCCGCCAGGCAGACTCAGACACTGCCTGCCTGTTGCTGCACGGCCTGACCGGAGCACCTGCCCGCGACCTGTGGTTCCTGGCCGACTACCTGACTGGGCACGGTATTTCGGTCGTTGCTCCTCTTCTCACGGGCCATGGCAAGACCTGGAAGGAACTGGAACTGGCGACGGCCGAGTCCTGGCAGAATGACGCCAGAACTGGACTCGATGAAGCACGCACAATGGGCAAGACCGTCTTCGTAGCTGGACTGTCGATGGGCGGTACCCTTACCCTGTACCTGGGAGAACACCGGCCTGAGATTGCGGGCCTGGTCACCATCAACGCGCCCGTCTATCTGGACGACCCCAAGCTGAGACTCGTCCCGATCCTGCGGCACTTTCAGAGAAGCCAGCCCAAGTCTCCTCCGGATGTCGCTGACCAAGGCGCCATGCTCCCGGACCTCGGCTTCAATTCCATGGAAGCTGTCTATCAGTTCGAACGCCTCATGCAAGGGGTCCGCGGAAACCTCGACATGATCATCCAGCCGCTCCTTTCCTTCCGCTCGATGCAGGACCACGTTGTCCCGCCACGCAATGCAGAGTACATCCAGGACCACGTGAACAGCCGCATCAAGAGCATCATAACACTGGAGCGCTCCTACCACTGCGCCACGGTCGACTACGACCGCGAGAGAATTGCTGTCGGCATCGAACAGTTCATCACGCTGGTGAGAGGCCAGCAAACCTGAGCCTCCGCCTTCTTGTTCCGACCGAAACAAGAACCCCCGGCCTCACGGTCGGGGGTTCTTCACAGTGCAGAACGCAAGTGCTACTTGCGACGTATGCGGAAACTGATGCCTTCCCTTTGCAGAGTCCAGCCACCCACACCTGTCCCGCGTCTCGCCGTATTCAGTTTCATGGTCAGGATGCGGTCGGTCGAGAAGATGCGAGCTGCGACCGTGGCCAGAACCAGGAACAGGACAGACTGGTAGATGATCCCCGCGATGACCATTGTGAAGTTGTGAGCAAAGATGTACTGGGCCGCCATGAACGGATGCGAAAATGGGATTGCGTAGATCAACCATTTCAGGATGGGAGATGCCGTGTTGATGTCGATGAACATGGTAATGAGGTAGGGCAGCAGGACCACCATCATAAGTGGCATGATGATAATCTGCACACTCTTGAGGTCTTCGGCGAACGCCCCCAGGATGACAGCGATGGAGAGTGCCACCATGATGCCGGCGAACACGCTCAGGCCCAGGAGAATGTACCCACGCAGATCGAAAACCAGGCCCAGTTTCTGGATTGCCTCGCTGGCGGTTCCGGAGGTCCCACTGCCGCTTCCCAGGAGACTGCCCATATAGCTTTTCATGCCGACCATGTACGCTGCCGCAGACACCAGCGCTACGATGCCCGATGCCATCATCTTGGCCGTGACCAGCGCGCCACGTGCGACGGGAGTCGAAAGAAGCGTCTCCAGCGTCTTGTTCTCCTTTTCACCTGCAATCGAGGCGGCAATCATCTGCGCAGCCAGGATAATCACCAGAAAGAGGACAATCGGGATGATCATGGTCTGCTGCATTACGACGCCGACAATCTCCTGAGGGTCGCCTTCTGCCGACGTTGTCCCCACTGTCACAAATGACTCCGCGCTGATGGCGTGCTTCACGATTGCGGGGTCCAGCCCGGGAGCCCCTGTCCTTATGTATGTGTCGCCGATGTACTCGTTCATGGCGTTGAGCGCCGCATCCAGCCTGAACGTTCCCTGTATTCCCATCAGCGAGAAATTGCGCATGATCGTATACGTCCGCACCTTCTGGGGATGCTGCGCCTGGATGCCAGCCTCGAATCCCTGCGGGATCACCAGGACGGCGGTCCCCTTCTCTGCAGCGACCTTGCGGACGATTTCCGCCTCGACGCCCTCAGTAACCGTCGTGACCTTGAAATTCACCTTTGTGAGAATGTCGGCAAGCATCTGTGACGTCTGGCTGTGGTCGAGGTCCACGACAGTCACTGGCTGGGGAGCGGCCTGCTTCTTCTGCTCCTGATTAATGGTCTTGCCCAGGAAGCTGTAGATGACCATGATCACAAGAATAGGGACCAGCGTCTGCCACGTGAGCATCTCTTTCAGTTCCTTCTTCAGGATGACGAAGAATCTCCTCATTGCCTCACCACCTGAACAAACACCTCTTCGAGATTCGCTTTGCCGTATTTGTCCTTGAGTCCCTGAGGTGTCCCCACATCATGAATCGTGCCTTTGTCGATGATCGCAACGCGGTCCGAAAGATATTCGATCTCCAGCATGTTGTGACTGGACAGCAGTACCGCCATGCCTTCGGCCGTTGTCCTGCGAATCAACTCACGAATGTCGATCGCGGCGACCACGTCGAGACCACTGGTCGGCTCATCGATGATGGCCAGTTTCGGATGCGTCATGACAGCTCGTGACAGCAGCAGCTTGCGTGTCATGCCCTTGCTGTACGTGCCGATCTTGTCGCGCAGTCGTTCGCCCAGCCCGGTGATGTCCGAGGCTCTTCGGACATACTCGCGCTGCACGGCGACATCAGAAGCAAACAACTCCGCCATGAAGCTCAGGTATCCAAAGCCCGTGAGGTTCTTGTAGGCACCGGCCTCCTCGGGCAAATAGCTGATGATCTCGCGTATCCGGGCTGCATCCTTCTGGACATCCATCCCATAGACGTGAGCCGTACCCGATGTCGGTTGCAGGATAGTCGCCACGACACGCAGTGCTGTGGTCTTGCCGGCTCCGTTGGGCCCGATGAGCGCGAAGATCTCCCCCGGCGCCACCTCGAAGCTGATGCCGTGGAGCGCCTCGAACTTGCCGTAACTCTTCTTCAGGTTCTCTACGACCAGTGCCTGTTCCATGTCACAACCTCCTGACCAACCTTGACCGAAATCCCTCATGCAAGAATGTCCTCCAGGAACTCGATAACTGGAGCGGTGCCATCGCCCATCAGGATACTCATCGCATCGATGTGGATATCCCGCGCAGACCGCGTCAGACCGGGAATCCCCGCTGCAAGAGCAGCCATGGTCGACCGTCTCAGATGCTCCTGCTTCCGATGGTCAATCGCCTCAAGAGGACTCCCGTACCCCAATCCCTTCCTCGTCTTGACTTCGACCACGTGGACGCATCCGTTCTTCTCGGCAA
>JAPLGL010000060.1 GCA_026390155.1 Caldisericota bacterium | reverse complement strand
TTCATCTGGAAGCCGCTGATGAACCCAACGCCCACGCGCCCTGTGGCGTGATGGCGTTCGAACACTGCCACCTTCAGCACGTCCTGATCGGTGTCCGACACCACGAAGCCCTTCGCGTCGACGCTTGCGGTTACAAGGCGCTCGCCGGTCACCACCTGATGGGGAATCAGCTGCAGGACACGCAGCTGCTTGCCTGATTCAGCCTGTACACGCAGGCCCTGGTAGGTTGGAGTAGCAATGTTGATGCTATTCTTGATGCCATAGCTTCTCGTGGGATGCCCGTTGTTGGTGCCCACGTAGGCTCCGTCCTTCGCCACAAGCTCTCCCTTTGCGTAGGTTGATGACGGCTGGACGTGCTGTGGGTCGGGGAAGATGATGAAATCGGCCCAATAGCCAGGGGCGATGGCTCCCTTGCGAGAAATGTTGTAGTGGGCAGCCGGGTTGAGTGAACCCAGGCGTATGGCGGTCGGGAGGTCGATGCCTGCTTCAAGCAGCAGGTTGACCACGTAGTTTATGTGCCCTTCAGACAGCAGGTCCGACGGGTGCCGGTCGTCTGTTGCCAGCATGATGCGGTGCATGTTATCTTTGGTAAGCAGTGGGATCAGGGCTTTCACGTCGCGTGTCACGGACCCCTCGCGCATCATGATCCACATGCCCCGGGCCAGCTTCTCGCGAGCTTCGTCTGCCGTCGTACATTCATGGTCGGTCGAGATGCCCGCGCCGATGTAGGCCTCCAGGTCTCGTCCCGAGATGAAAGGCGCATGTCCGTCGATCAGCTGCTCGTCAAAGGCGGCCAGCTTGTCCAGGACCCCTGGATCCTTGAACAGGATGCCGGGGTAGTTCATGAACTCTGCAAGACCCAGCACACGCGGGTTGTGCCGCAGTTCCGACAACCGTTCGGCATCGAGGGTCTCACCGTTTGTCTCGAGGTGCGTCGCCGGAACACACGAGGGAAGCATGAAGTAGAAATCGAGCGGAGAACTGCGCGTGGCCTCGAGCATGAACCGGATGCCGCGTGCCCCCGCGACGTTGGCAATCTCATGCGGGTCTGCGATGACGGCACCGGTGCCACAAGCGAGTGCCACCTTGGCGAATTCGCCAGGAACGACCATCGTGCTCTCGATGTGCATATGGCCGTCGATGAGACTGGGGGCAGCATAGGCGCCGTGGCCGTCGATGACTGTCACACCGTCATATCGGCCGATTCCTGCAATCTGGCTGCCTGATACCGCTATGTCGACACCGTCCTCAATGCGCCCGTCAAAAACGTTCACGAGATGGACGTTCCTGACGACAAGATCGGCCGGTATGCGGCCGGCTGCAATGTCGATCAGACGTGCGATGCGTTCCTGGACTGTCTGGGTCTTGCTGTTCATGGGCTCTTCATTACGCCTTTTCCAGGATACCCACGAGTTCGGCGTTTGCCTGGTCGACCAGTGCTTCCTCATCACAACCGACGACCCGGCCGCCCTGGTACACGATCTTCCCATCGATGATCGTGCAGGCTATGTTGCTTATCGATGCCTCGTAGACCAGTCGACAGTATGCGTTTGCATGAGCTCCCGGCTGAGCGAAAATGTCCCGTCCCATGTCCACGAGCACAATGTCGGCTCGCTTGCCCGGCTCCAGCGTTCCCAGCTCTTCGTCCAGGCCAAGAG
>JAPLGL010000132.1 GCA_026390155.1 Caldisericota bacterium | reverse complement strand
CGGTCGTGGTGCCATCGCCAAGTCGACCGTTCCCGTTGTAGCCCCACGCCCAGAGGGATCCGTCCGAGGCGATCGCCAAGGAATGGTTGCCGCCGGCAGAGATTCTGGTCCACCTGGTGGAGATACCTACGTGGACGGGTGTGGAACGGTTTGTTGTCGTGCCGTCGCCGAGCTGACCGTTGTAGTTGTAGCCCCACGCCCAAAGGGAGCCGTCACGGGCAAGGGCAAGGGAATGCCAAGCAGCAGCTGCGATGGTAACCCAATCGGCATGCACGCCGACGCGAACGGGGGTCCAACGGTCGGTCGTGGTGCCGTCGCCGACTTGGCCCCGTCCGTTGCCGCCCCACCCCCAGAGGGAGCCGTCACGGGCAAGGGCAAGCGAATGGCCGTCGCCGGTAGCCATGGAATCCCAGTCAGAGCGAGTACCCACGCGGACGGGGCTGGCCCCCGTCGTCGTACCATCGCCGAGCTGACCGTTGGCATTGTCACCCCACACCCACACGGAACCATCGCGGGCGACAGCCAAGGAGTCTCGCGCCTCGGCTGCAATAGTTGTCCAGTCAGTGCGCATGCCAACGCGAACGGGAGTGGCGCGATTGGTGGTTGTGCCGTCGCCGAACTGCCCCTCGGAATTGGATCCCCAAGCCCAGAGGGAACCATCGCGGACGAGAGCAAGTGAATGGTAGTTGCCAGCTGCGATGTTGGTCCAGTCAGTGCGCGTGCCCACACAGACGGGAGAGGAGCGATCAGTATAGGTTCCATCTCCGAGCTGGCCATATCCGTTCCACCCCCATGCCCAGAGAGAACCATCAGAGGCAAGTGCCAAGGAATGGTAGCTGGCGGAAATGGCTGTCCAGTCCGTGCGCGTGCCCACACGGACAGGAGAGGACCGATCGGTCGTGGTGCCATCGCCAAGTCGACCGTTCCCGTTGTAGCCCCACGCCCAGAGGGATCCGTCCGAGGCGATCGCCAAGGAATGGTTGCCGCCGGCAGAGATTCTGGTCCACCTGGTGAAGGTACCTACATTGACTGGTGTGGAACGATCTGTCGTTGTCCCATCACCGACTTGGCCTTGCCCGTTCCATCCCCATGCCCAGAGGGAGCCGTCCGAGGCCAAGGCGAGCGACTGCGCTCCACCTGCAGCGATGGCTGTCCAGTCAGTTCGCGTGTCGATCCGCACGGGAGTCCAACGGTCGGTCTTCGTGCCGTCGCCAAGCTGTCCTCCCCAGTTTGCTCCCCACGCCCAGAGCGAACGATCACGAGCAAGAGCCATTGAGTAGTTGCCACCAGCAGACACGGCGGTCCAGTCAGAGCGGATACCCACGCAGATCGGACTGGAACGGTTGACGTTCGTGCCATCGCCAAGCTGGCCTCTATCGTTCAACCCCCATGCCCAGAGGGAGCCGTCACGCGCAAGGGCGAGAGAGTGTGAGTTGCAGGCAGCGACACTAACGAACTCCGGCACTGCTGTCCCGGTGTCCCCTGTTGCTGCCGGTACATGCACCAGCGGAGCCAGTACCATGCAGCAACACAGCACGAATGCCACGACCCATCTTCGTTCGACATGCTTGTTGATCGAGCCCATCTCCGCTCCCTTCGATCCCTGTTGTCTTGTGGCCTGCTTGTGTTCGCCGGTGCTCAACAGAACCTCAGCGCGCATACCGTGACTCGGAGGCATCAACCCTCACTCTGACTCTCCTCCAGACTCTTTTGTGGCACATCCAACTTCCGGCTACTCAGATAGCAGACTGCTACCTCCTGTTCTAGAGTATATGCATGGCCTCTTGTGCGTGCAATACGATACGTACGATACGAGCACACATCGTATTTCCCTAGCTACCGCAAGCCAGGGGGCATATTGGCTCATGGGTTCCCGCCTTCGCGGGGACGACGGACGGGCATCAGACATGTGGCTAACGGTCTGCCTCTTGCCATACCCGGGCATTTCTTCATGATGCAAGCAGGTCCGGTTCTTGGCAAGGAGTGTCCTGCGTGGCCACATCGCAGAGAGAAACTGGGCAGGAGATCTGGCACCCAAGCGCTTCCTGGTGCGGTGGCCAGAGCTGCCTTGCATCGATTTGTGTGCAGCCTTGACAGTTGTCCGCGAGGACGCCTGAGGCGGCAAGGATGACCTCACTGCCGGATCGTCTAAAGAAGGACTTGCTTTGACTTTTCTCGTGTAAAGTGTAATGTGAGACCACAGTATTGCTGGAAAGCGCAGTGGCATATGGAGCGATGCTCTGAAGGGGGTCTTGTGACTTGGTTTTCCTGATGTTGAGTTCTCCTCACAGCGAAAGCGAGCTCATGCCGGGCCGAGATGGTTTCTCTGCCTTCCATAGATGGGTGTCGGATTGTTGAGGAAGGCTGCCGTGAGAATTGAAGCATCCGCCGTGAGTGACGTCGGCAGAGTGCGGACCGTGAATGAGGATTCGTACGGGATGCGCGACGGACAGGCTTCGGGTGTTTCCAAATACGGTTCCTGCTTTGTCGTGTGCGATGGGATGGGAGGGCATCAGGCTGGAGAAGTTGCCTCCGGGATCGCGGTTGATTCGTTCCTGGAAGGGTTCTACCGGGAGGACGTGACCGAGACCGACACTGCCCAGCGGGTGGCCGTCGTCCTTGCCGGCGTCAACCAACTGGTCTATGGGCGGGCGACCGGCGCACCCGAACTCCAGGGGATGGGTACGACCATCGTTGGCGTCGTCACGAAAGGTACACGCGCAGTCGTGTTCAACGTGGGGGACAGCCGGTGCTACCGGATACGCTCAAACCAGGTGGAGCAACTGAGTGAAGACCACTCCCTGGTGAGCGAGCTCGTGCAAGCGCATATCATCACTGGCGAAGAAGCCCGGACCAGTCCGCGGAAGAATGTACTGACCAGGGCAATTGGCAACGACCCTTCTGTACAGGCTTTCATCCAGACTGTCGAGATCAGGAGTGGTGACTGCTTCCTGCTATGTTCGGACGGACTGTCCAATCTCCTGGTCGATGCGGAGATCACGGCAACATTGGCGACTGGTGATCTGCACGACGGCTGCAGTCGGCTTGTCGCACTGGCTAATGAGAGGGGAGGGATTGACAATATCACCGCCATGGCTGTACGATGCGTCTCCACCGGTTGGAGAATAGGCCGACGTGTTCGTTGATGGACTGCCTGTTGGCCTGATGCCCACAATCGATGCCAGTGTTGAAGCTGGAGACCGTTCGACCTTCTTTGGGTCAGAGGGTATGACCAGCAGTTCGTGCCATTCACAGCCAGTTGGACGGTCGTGCCGGTGATTGCATGGTTGCACATCCAGACTGTGCCACCGGGGGGTGGTCGGTTTGCGCATCGAGATGTATAGATACATTACTACAACTCGCGCACATGTCGTCAAGGCAGGTCAGACAGTGACAACAACCATCGTGCTTGTCGTGACAAGAGAAGAATACTAGACAATTTTCCCAATTGATGTAGCGTTTGGCAGGTCGATCGAAGGGGAGTGAAGGAATGAGCAGGGGGAGAAAACTGCTGCCGGTGACGATAAGGCGAGGGAGCCAGGAGGCGGAACTCGTGCTTGCTGGAGGCGTTCGGCGTGTGCTTCGCGCCTTGCCATGCTGGCTTGACTTGGGCGAGAACGGCGATGTTGCTATCGGTGAGTGCCACGCAGGGTCGAGCATCGTCGAGTTGCTGGGCATTGACGACCAAATAGGCATTGTCTCTCTGTCAAGAACAGTCGCTATGCGTCTGGACGGCAAGGCGTTCGGCCCCATGAACGTCTCCGGGCTGGCGGGCAGCGCCGTTGTATCCTGGAAGACACATTCATTCTCTGTCGTCCCCACGATCAGGAGTCGCCGCCGCATGCTGCCGCAGCGCAGAAGACCGCCGCATATCGTGTGTCCTTCCTGTGGTGAAACGTATGAAGCCGGTGCCAAACAGTGTCCAACTTGCGGGTTCCCATGGATGCCGGCGAAACCGAAGCCTTCCCGGACACCGGTTGTAGCTGCAGAAGTCATGGCAGAACAGGAGTCACAGGGCACCGAGGACAGAACGCGCGTGTTCGCATTCTGTCCTGCTGTGACCGGAAAGCTGGTCTGCACCACGAGAAGCGGGGTCGTTCAAGAGTCAGTGTTCTCGCTCGGGGGTGAGCCGCTGTCAGTAGGTCGGTCTCGCATGGCCGACATAACTCTGGCGGGTCTTCAGGACGCGTCGATGTCCAGGTTTCACTTTCGCTTGGATAGACGGGGGAGCGATGTGTACATCACGGACAGTTCCAGTACCAACGGCACGCTGCTCAACGGCAAGGAAGTCAAGGAAGATCGTCTGCTGAGAACTGGGGACGTCATCGAGGCGGGTTCCACCGCCATGAAGGTAGTCATCGGGGGAGGAAGGCTGTGAAAAGCGCGCGGCGCATCATGCTCTTCGGCTTTGCTGCAGCAGACGCTAATGCTGCTGAAGCGACAGTCGCCGCCAACGGTGAATATGAGGTCGTTGGAACGTGTTCTGCTGTCGACGAAACAACACGGCTTGTGTCAGAGAAGCATCCGGACGTGCTCCTTATTGACCTGCATGACTTCACTGAGATCGAGGACATCGGGAAGCTCGTGCGCAAGGTGCACCGCGTAGACCCTTCATTGTATGTGGCGGTGATGATTGCCCGTGGCATGACGTACAACATGAAGTCACTGTTCGGCGAAGGGGCAAACGATTTCCTCTATAAGCCGTTCAACGAGAATTCCCTTGCCGAGATCGACAAGGGCCTGGTTCGTGCCTCAGCACCAACAGGCTCAGGATCTGCATTGCCGGGGCGCAACGGGAAAGCGGTGTCGTTCATCTCCCCCAAGGGAGGCGTGGGAAAGACGTTCCTGGCCGTGAACACGGCCGTCGGTCTCGCCCATCTCTCCGACAAGAAGGTCCTGCTCGTGGACTGCTCATTCCCATTCAGTGACATCCCCATGCTGCTGGACATCTCATATCAGAACAAGAACCTGTTTGACCTGCTGTCCTTCTGGGACAAGAGTTCTCAGGGGTCCTTGCCGGATTATGTATGTGACGTCGAGAGACTGGGCATCTCAGTCCTGCTTGCTCCTCAGGGACTGAGGGAGGCCAGCGACATCATGCAGAATCACAGAGACGCGCTGGGCGACGTCCTCACACAGGCCAAGCGGAGCTATGACTATGTCATCATCGATACTTCGCCTCGGTACTACGACTTTCTGCTCCCCATCCTCCAGGTGTCGGACCTGGTCATGGGCGTCGTGACTTCTGAAGCACAGACGATGCTGCTGCTGAAGGACTTCCGCGAACAGTTGATGCGCGAGGGGGTGTCGTTCGACTTCAGGGCAGTCATGAACAAGCGCCAGAGCAAGGCGATGGCCGTTATCGGCGCTGAGGTGGCGGGCATGCTTCCACAAGGAGTGTTCGCCTCCATCGACGACGACTACGCATGGGTGGCGGTGGCCAACAACAAGGGGATTCCTGCCATCGCCGACGAGGCCAAGAGCAAGGTGAAGCCGCAGCTCGTCGCATTTGTCAAGGCCGTAGAGCAGCTGTTGATCAATGGATAAGAAGCTCGTCACACTGGGGGGGTTTGCGGTTGTCAAGGACGCTCCGGATGTCCGGGGAGCGCGGCAATCCATCAGCAAGCTTGCCGCGGAGGTGCGCGAACAGCTCTTCCGCAGGTACAGCGCCGATGCCATCCTCTCAGACATCAATGCGAAGGGCCGCCGCTATGTGTACGCTCAGTGCGCGGACATCATCGCCAAGATTGTGTCCGAGAGCAAGATCGACCTCACAGGCTATAGTCAGCAGGATGTCGTCGCCTCCATCGTCAGTGAGATCACGGGATTTGGCCCCATCGACCCCTTGCTGAGTGCTCCCGACATCACCGAGATCATGGTCAATGGACCCGACCAGGTATTCATCGAGCAGAAGGGGCGTATCGTCAAGTCGGACATCCGGTTCGAGAATGTCGAGCAGCTGCGTCGTGTCATTGACAAGATCGTCCAGCCGCTGGGCAGGCGCATTGACGAAAGCAGTCCCTATGTGGACGCCCGTCTGCCGGACGGTTCGCGCGTCAACGTCATCATCCCGCCCATTGCCCTTCAGCCGACCGTGACAATCCGCAGGTTCAGGCATGACGTCATGGACAGAGGCGATTTCACCCGCCTGGGTTCGCTTGACGATGCGACCGTAGACTTCCTGAGCCTTCTCGTGAAATCCCGCCTGAACGTCATTGTTTCGGGCGGTACAGGAACAGGCAAGACGACCTTCCTGAACTTCCTTTCCGGGATGATCGAGTCCAGCGAACGAATCCTGACCATCGAGGACTCGCGCGAATTGACGCTGAAGCAGCCGCACGTGGTTGCGCTTGAGGCCAGGCCGGCGAACATCGAGGGCAAGGGCGAGGTCTCCATCCGCGACCTGGTCAAGAACGCGCTCCGTATGCGCCCTGACCGTATCGTGGTCGGAGAAGTGCGTGGCGCCGAGGCCTTCGACATGCTGCAGGCGATGAACACTGGACACGACGGTTCCATGACGACGGTGCACGCAAACTCACCGGATGATGTCCTGCCAAGGCTCATGTCCATGGTCCTCATGACGGGGGCACGGCTGCCTGAGAAGACCATCGGTGTCATGATTGCCAGTGCGTTGGACATCGTCATCCACCTGTACCACTTCGAAGATGGTTCTCGCAAGGTGGGGAGCATCGGGGAGTATGTGCTGGACGACACCACGCAGTTCGGGGTACGCTACGTCCCGCTGCTGGAGTTTGTCCGGGCGTCCGGCCAGGCGACCACCAAGGTCGACGGTTCGTTTGTCATGTCTCAGCTGTCCGTGGTGCCTCGGTGCTACACGAAGATGAAGCTTCATGGCGTCCAGTACGCGCCATTCGAGGCTCTGGCGGGAGCTGAACATGCCTAGCCGCTTCCGCAAATATGACATTGTCAGTTCGGCTATGAGCGGTCCCGCTGCTTTCGCAGTTCCGCCCCAGCGGCATGGTTTCCTCCGTCGCGAGTATGAGAACCTGCGAGCATGTGGCACTCACGTCACGTACGTTCAGGTGGTCGTCGCGTTTCTCGTCTACTGCATTGTCTGGTTTGGTATCGGCTGGTTTGTGCTTGGTCCAGCCTATTCGGGGTTCCCTGCCGCGCCGAGCTCAGCTGCATTGGTCACCGCGATGGCCGAGAGACCCGGCGACATGGCTACCCAGCAACTGGTTGCGCTTGAAGCACGGCGCCTTGCCTCTGAGGCGGTTGAATCGGACATCCGATCTTCGGCGTCTGTGCAGTCGACGTTTTCCGGGCTTGTTCAATCGCTGGCAGATGCTGCCATGAGGACAAGTGGGAGCACTGCCAGGACTAGCGTCGCGGGGTTGCTCCAATCATCTGCTACTGCACAGGCGGCTGGCGATGCACTGAACGTGGCTGTTGCCAGCGCCGCGAAGCTGAATGCTCAGGGCTGGCCCGCAGGATTTGCCGATTCGCCGTCGGGTGGCGTACTGCCAGACACCGCGAGCGTACTGAATGCATGTGAGGACAACAAGACGATCAACGTAACGGGCCTTGTAGGTACGGACGGCACGCCACTCACCTCGACAGCCAGGGGGGCGGTCGAATCTTCGTGGTACAACGCATATCTGTCACAGCTGGAGTCGTCATTGCAGTACAACCTGGCAGAGCAAGGTGATGTGAACGCTATGTTGGCGCTCGGCAATCCCATTGGACAGCGAAGCTGGTTCCTGCTGGCGTTTGGTCTTATTGCCACTGCAATTGGCAGCTTGCTGTATATGGCCTTCGTTCAGACGAGTCTCACGTCCATGGCTGAGCGCCGGTTCCGGATTCAGCTGGCTTCATGGCTTCAGGTCTTCACCAATGCTGTGCAGGCGGGAGAAACCATTGAACAGGCGCTGGTCTTCTCGCTGACGCGTGTCGAAGGCGAGCCACTGCGGAGCGTCGTTCAGGAAATGAGCGCGCGGTACGCGACGCACAAAGATCTCAGCCATGCGACCGAACCGCTGGCCGCGTGGGGCAGCGTCGTCCCGGAGATTCGCAACATCATGGCGGCGTTGTCCGTACAGGACCAGAAGGGGGGCGACTTGGCGCCGGTCATGTTCTCTATCATGTCCGTCATGAGCGTCAGGCGGCTGGTCCAGCAGAAGGTGGAATCAGTGGCATCAGAAGCGACAGGCCAGTTGCGCATCATCTTCGTCATGTTCTTTGGCATCATCCTGATACAGGAGTTGTTCATGAAGTCGTTCGAGGGCTCGTTTTCGCCCACGTACGTGTTCTTTCAGCATGGCGGCGGTCTCGGGGGGATGCTCTATCTCTTCGCGTATCACTTGGTCGTGTTTGCTGTCTCCTTTGTGTTGTGGCGCTCCGGGGGAGCTATGGTCAGTCGGGAATTGAAGTACTGACGGTTGTTCGGGGAGCCTGGCCGACGTGTGTCGGACGGATTCATGTTTGACCCCGGCAAGTCCGGGGAATCCTTTGGGAGGTGAACGGAATGCTGGCAGAGTATATGATGTTGAACGTGAAGTCTCATATGGCCAGACAACGAAAGGGAGCCGCTGTGCTCGAGACAGTACTCCTGATCGTTATGGCTCTCGTCATCGTCGGGGTGCTCATCACTTTCTTCGTGGGTGGTGGGGCGACCGACTCGACCAGTTTCATCGGAAGGATCAAAGCTGGATTCGAGAAGATTTTTAAGCTCATGCCGTAGTGGACCATGCAATTGCTCTCTGAGCTTAGTGTTCAGGGAGGTTGGAGACGTGAGCCCACAGACAACGACGAGACACCGCAACCCGGACTCCGGCCGTAGTCGCAGGCGGCCTCGGCCGGAGCGGCGAGGAAGCGAGACCATCGAGTTCGCTATGCTGGCTGGCGTGCTCATTGTCTTCTTCCTCACCCTGTTTTCGTTCGAACTGATCGGTATGTTCCGGACCATGATGGTCATGTCGGCGTGGCGCATCGAGCGCGTGCGTTCCATCTATCCAGACGCGCTCGATGCGTCGACTCCGGTCACAGATGCCCACGGAAAACCGGTGCCCATCGAGGTATCGAAGGTGCACTTCGGTGAGTACGTGCGGGACCGTGTCGAGGATACGTTCGCCGTCTCGCTGTCATGGCCTGATGACCACACGAAACACAACTACACGATCAACTACCGGCGCGAAGGGCTACAAGGTAAGGGGTTTGCTACAAACGTCCTCAACAAGCTCACAGGCATTGAGCAGGAAACGCTGCACTGGCAGGAGCCTGGGCAGCCGACGAAGGTCGAGGAACACGGGGAGTGACCGCAGGTGGGCGGAGGGGCAGCGGGCAGGGAGAAGTGGAGGCAGCCGTGAGGCGCAGTAGTCACTACCTCAGCAGGCCAGGACAAATCAGTGTGGCGCTGCTCCTCGTGTTTGCTATGATGTTCACCA
>JAPLGL010000030.1 GCA_026390155.1 Caldisericota bacterium | reverse complement strand
CGCCCGTTACGATGTGGTCGTAGGCCGCTCTGGTATTCGCTATGCGAGCCGGGGACAGCTGGGCGGAGAGACTGCACTGTTCCTGCTGCTCATGGAGGTCGAGGGGACGTTCGCGCTGGGGCCGGTCACGTCTGACGTGATTTCCAACTGCGTGTTCCAGACCCTGACCGAGGTCGATACCAGATTCGCCGCATGGAGGAAGCGCCTGACTGGAACCGATCTTCGGTTCCTTGACCCGGGGCACCTCTTCTGGTGGCGCAGTAAACTCAGCAAGGACGTGCAGCAGCTGACCGCGCCGGAGTTCGAGATTGCTCAGCTGACGAGGGACAGGGCGCAGACGATCGATTCGCTGGCGTCCGTCCTCGGACGGGATGTGCTCGAGGTTTCCAGGGTGCTGACACGAATGACGCACCAGGAGTCCTTTGAGATCGTGCCATTTGTGCGGTCCCCACGGCAGACGACCTATCGCTGCGTCGTGGCCTCGCGGGATGCCATGGAGGCAAACGCTTTCTGGCAGAAGGTCTGTGGTGGTGAGATGCCCTTGCAGTGGGACAGCCGGGAACTGCTGTACCGTCGGACGGTCTCGCATCCTGCGTATGACCTGGCCGCCGTGTTCATCATGCAAGTGCTGGACGACACGATGAAAGATATGGTCCGGCTTGCCGATGTTCTCATCTTCCTGCTGTCGGATCTGCCGTCTGATGAGGAGAAGTATCTTGCTGAACTGCGGGACCTCAACCCGACAATGTCCGTGTTTTTTTGGGGTTCGAGACGTCGGAGGTGGGTCCGGCGCGTTCCACAGTCCGTGCACTTCACGACTTCACTGGAACGTGAGGCCGTCCTGCAGTCACTGGATGCATTTCTGTAAGGGGGATGGGGCAAGGGATGTTACCTGGCATAGCACTTGACGCAGACGTGTTGACTGGGTACTATGACCTCAGCGGCTGAGCATCGACCAGTTGGCCGCTGTGGATTCGGCGTCTGAAGGGTGAGACCTGTGTTGAGACAACAGAAGCGTGGGCATACACTGAGCATGCACAAGGTTATGGCGCTTGTGGCGTGTTTCATCGTCGGGTATCTCATCTGGAGCACGGTCGCCGCGCTCGCATACCTGGGCAAGGCAGATCGGGAAGCAACACGCACGTTCGCCGAACTGCAGCGGGTCAGTGCGCAGACGCTCGAACAGCAGAAGTCAATGGAATATCATGCGACGAAATCCTACATCGAGAAAGTCGCGCGTGAGGACATGCTCATGAGCAGGAAGGGCGACACCGTGGTCCTGTTCCCTGTCGACCGGGCGCTCCCGGAGCCAACCCCGCTTGAGCCTGCGGGTCTTCCTCGGGCGTTGAGCCAGCTCATCAAATGGGTCAAGGGATGGTTCTAGGGTTGCATTTTGGCGCAGGCGCTGTATGCTGTCCTATTGGAGCCTGCCGTGTCGACAGAGCTATCCCCCGCAGAGGTGAGTGACGAGTTTAATGGCCGAAGAGCACCGCATCAAGCTGACCGAAGGCATCGTCGTCAAGATCGTTCCATTCGGAGCGTTTGTCAAGACAGACACCAATGAAGTAGGTCTGGT
>JAPLGL010000014.1 GCA_026390155.1 Caldisericota bacterium | reverse complement strand
TGAAGGCATCGCACAAGCGCATGCTGGACGTCGCCGCTTCGCTGTCCGAGGAGGAGCTGTTCACGCCCGGGCGCCACAAGTGGACCAGCTCCAATACCCTAGCCTCGTACATCAACTCATACACCGGAGCTCGCTATCGCTGGGCACAGACCGGCGTTCGCAGGGGAACGAAAGACGCGGGCGGCAAGACACCAGAGGCAATACCAGTCACCACCGAGAACGTGCGCGTGACGGCAAAACCGTCAAGAACGACCGGCAAGTCCGCTCTATTGGTCATCGACGTACAGAGGGAGCTGTTCGAGAAGTCGACGTCCATCTACCAGGCTGACCAGCTGCTGAGGAACATCAACCTGCTGGTCGACCGTGCACATGCGGCAAATGCACCTGTGTTCTTCGTCCAGCACGCCAGCTGGAAAACCCTGGTGGAGGGGACGGATGGGTGGAAGCTCCATCCGGCGTTGATGCCACTGAAGTCGGACAACTTCATCCGCAAGCACCACAGCAATGCATTTCAGGACACGCCGCTCAAAGCAGAACTCGATGCTCTGCACGTGCGCCGCATCGTGGTGGCAGGCCTCTTGACCCAGAACTGTGTCCAGGTCACCTGCAATGGCGCGCACGACCTGGGATATGACGTCGTGCTCGTGAAGGACGCCCACAGCAACTACAATGCCAGGGCGCGCGACGTGATCAACGAGTGGAACGAGAACTTGAGCCATGGTGTTGTCCGACTCGAGTCGACAGTGGAGGTGGACTTCGGGGTGGCCAGCACGAAGTGAGCGCCAGAACTTGAACTGTGAAACCTCTGCTCGAGAAGATGTTTTCACGAGACCCGGGAACTCCCCGGGCATCCCGGTCGTCCTAGCAGTGAACATGAAACACGACTTGCCGAACGAAGGCAGTCACACATTCTGATGTTGAAGTACAGGAGGTATACCATGAAGAAGAGATTTGCATTTGTTGCACTGCAGTCCATCGCCATCGTGATCATTGCAGCCGTCATCGCCTTCTCGCCGGCGCTCGGCGTCAGGCAGCCCGTCAAGGCTGACACCACGACGACCATTCCTACGCCAACCGTCAGCGTATCCGGCACCGGCAAGGTAACGGTCAAGCCGACCATCGCGCGCATCAGCTTCGGCGTATTCACCCACAACGACACCGCAAATGGCGCCCAGACCGCGAATGACGCTATCATGGCCAAGATCACGGCTGCCCTCAAGGCGGCAGGCATCAAGGACGAGGACATCCAGACCAGCGGATACAGCCTGCAGCCCAGATGGATCTGGGACAAGCCCACCGAGAAGAACGTTCAGGACGGATACGACATGAACCACAACATGGTGGTTACTGTCCGCACCATCTCCGATGCCGGCAAGATCGTCAGCCTTGTCGCTGACAACGGCGCCAACACAGTCGACGGCATCTCCTTCGAAGTCGACGATGCGACCCTCGAGCAGACGAGGCTCATCGCGCTCGACCTGGCCATGGTCAGTGCGCGCAAGAGAGCGGACGTCGTCGCCAAGGCAGCCGGCAAGACCATCCTTTCAGTCCAGACAGTCAACGTGAACGAGAACAGCTACACTCCATATCCGATGTACAACAAGGCAGTCGACATGACAGCCGGTTCAGGCAGTGCACCAGCTCCCGTGGAAGCCGGGACCGTGGACATCCTCATCAGCGTCAGCGTCACCTACCTGTTCTAGAATCAACGAGACTTCGTCCCAACGAACCCCCGCCCCATGCGGGGGTTTTTGTGAATGCGTCTGCACAAGAACTCCCTTCCTTGCACACAACCATTGACAGCATAGACTATGAGGCAGAACTAGTGACCAGGAGGTAGCAGATGGCGACATGGCTGTTTCGGGGCAACCCGAGAGACTTCGACGTCAACGCGTACCTGCAGGCGCATCGCGACATCAGGTGGTATGTCCACCAGCAACTGCTGATTCCCGAGATGCATATGGGCGACCCGGTCTATGTCTGGCGATCGGATGGTGGTTTCCCAGGAACGGGAGGAATCGTGGCCCATGGTATCCTGTCCGGATCGGTCATCGTACGCCCTGACACCGACTTCGTCACATGGCTGCGCAAGAAGCCCTCCATCTCTGTCCCGACTGTCCTCATCAGGCTGGACGACGTCCGCCTGACCCCCCGCTCGGGCTGCCTGCTCAGGATGGAAATCATGCAGGACGCTATCCTGCGTAACCTGCAGGTCATCAGCATGCCCAGTGTGACCAACTACAAGCTGAGAGCAGTCGAGGAGATGCGGCTCGAACAAGTGTGGGAGGCACGAAGGGTACGCGACCTGTAGCGACTTCCGGCTGGTTGGCCTGTCAACCGTGATGACGGGAATCCGTATCTTCACTTGATGTACGAGGAGGATGGCCTACAGTACTGTCAAGCACAGACATGGGAGGTACGACATGGCTACTTGGCTGTTTCAGGGAAGTCCCAAAGATTTTCCCGCCTTCGATGATTATCTTCGCAACTACACCGAAGTCTCATGGCACGTACGCCAGAAAAGCGCCGCCGAAGAGATCTACCCGGACGACGACGTATACATCTGGCGCCTGGACGGCAACCAGCCGGGGACGGCCGGTATCGTCGCGCACGGGGTCCTGACGACAGAGGCCCGTGTCAACCCTGATGAGGGCAAGAAGTCATGGGTGAGCCACCAACCCGGCCCAACGGTACCCTCGGTGGACATCACCCTTGACGACGTGCGTCTGACCCCTGAAGAAGGATGCCTGACACGGACGATCCTGCTGCAGGATGCGGACCTGTGGAACATGCACGTTGTCCAGTCACCACACCTTACCAACTACAAGCTGACCGCTGAAGAAGAGGAACGGATCGCCACGCTCTGGCGCGCAGCCAAGAGATAGGGGCGCCCAAAGCCCGAGATGGTGGCAGCGGAGGGACCATGAGTCAGGATCCGACTGTCGCTCAGAACGGCACGACGCCACGCCCGACAGATGTCAGACTGAAGCCGCCTACCGCACAGTTGCAGGGCAGGCCTGCACCGTTCGACCCGACCCAGATCGCCGGGGCCGCCGCCTACGCCATCCTGCTGTACCTTGGCATCCTTCACGGACTCAGTCTGCTCCCCGGCACAGCCGGCATGGCTCCTCGTTTGCAGAGTACCATCGCACTCGTCGGCAGTCTATTACTGACGGGCGTCGTCTTCGGCGTAATGGCTATCCTGTGTGACCGCCTGGCACGCCGCCCGGCTGGGACAGTGCCCGAGCAGGTCCTCAGGCTGGACGACGCCGTGCGGTGGCTCGTTCCTGCCGACCTCATGCTGTCCTATGCCGGGCCCATGACCATGTTTCGCCTCAACCTGCTGGACCTGTTGGCCACGGCAGACAACTCACAGCAGCGAGTCCCCGCAGCCACGTATGCAGCATGGCCCGCACCGCTCGACCACCTGGCAGCAGCCACGCTCACGGTGTACTATGGCATCCCGAATGCAGACGTCGATCCGTTCACGTCCCAGGATGCCGTTGAACTTGGACGGTACCTGGCAGAGCGCCACCAGGACTGACCGTACTGACTCTGCAGGGTGTCGAACGACATGACGCGAAATCGACAACGTGCTAGAATAGGAAAGCAGAATCGCTACGGTGCCGATGGACTGACGTGACAAAGGAGATGACAGCTGTGGAACTCAACAAGGAACGAGGACCCATCTATTCGAGATATGACCGTGACCAGTCAGCCAACTACAGTGCAGTCGTCGACTATGCCGCACCACCGCAGACCAGCGAGGAGATCGCGTTCATCCTCGCGCACAAGATCACGCCAAACCAGGCCGATCCGGGCGACATGCAGACGGGAACCAACAATAGATATCAGCAAGCTGGGGCGCCGCTTCCCGCATTCCTGCAATTGCTGTCGAACTCAATGGCGCAGCGTACGCCAAACCAGGACGGAAATCTCCAGAGCCGCACACCATCGCAGGTCTCGTGGGCGGGCCGGCGTCGGAATACCCAGCAGACCGAAGCGCAGAAGAGAGTGGCGTTGGTCGGCGTTATCATCTGGGTCGTGTTCATCCTTGTGGCCATGCTGATGAGTCTCTTCGGAAGATAGAAACCCCAGCGACATTGCCATGCTGCTGTCCTGGCTGCTTTCCGATACCTGGCTTATGACCGTGCCAGCGCGCGTGGCGGACACTCTGTTCATGGCGCTCACGCTCTGGCTGGCATCAGGGTGGTGCCGCACTAAACAGCCATCCTTCGGCAGGGCTCTGTTCGTCTCCACCCTGAACGGCGTTCTTGGCATCGGACTCTATGCGCTGTTCGTCTGGGTGCGCGATACGGGAGCCCTTCCATGGCGCAACCCGTTGTGGCTGGTTGAGATGTTCCTGATCGCTCAGACCGTGCTGTTCACGGTCCTCATCCTCATCGCCTATCGGCGCGACCGGTGGCGTTCCCTCAACGTGGCCCTTGTCACGCTCTCTCTGACGGGGATCATCGAGGCAACTTCCATCGTGCTCCTGTCACTCCTGGCACCCCACACGGCAAGCCTGTAGCGCTGACAGCGGTCCTGGTCGCAGAACCGGGGCTGGTTTGCTCTCGCACTTCTGCTGGTCCTTCACGCCTGTGGACTTCGGGTCAGCCTGCGCCTTCTGGCGACGGCCCACGTCGCGCGGTCGCCCATCATCATTATGACACTGCTGTTCTAGCGGAGCCGCCTCGGGCGAAACGCCCGGCTTGCCCACGAGAGTGCCTCACGGTCAGTGACTTCGTGAAAATCTTCGTAGAACTGGCCGACAGCCATGAGCCATTCGGCGGCGTGGACTGCCACAACATGGTATCCACGTTCGGTGAGCTGGCGCATCACTTCCTTGTCCACGACTGGCGTTCCTACTGTAGGGATACACCCCATGCCAGTGACGACGTCCGCGGCGGCAATCATGGTAGCTCCGGTTGCGATGCCGTCGTCTACGACCAGCACGCGCGCGCCGCGTTCCCACGTCTGGGGAATGTAGCGCTCGAACAGCTCTGCGTAGAGGACCAGGCGCTCTTTCTCGAACCCGATCTCAGCTTCGAGATGTTCACGCCGTTCATGCGCGGATTCGGGTGACAGGATGGTGGCAAAACTACCATTTCCCGCGTACCCGAGAGCCCCTACGGCAAGTTCGCGGTTGGCATCGGCACGGATCTTGCGGATGAGCAGGACCCCGAACGGTAGTCCAAGCTCCTGGGCCACAACAGACCCGACAACGACACCACCACGTGGAATTCCGCAGCAAAGGTCAAAGACCAGTTCCTGGTCTCGGATCTCACTTGCCAGTTTGGCTCCCGCCTCTTCTCGCGAAAGGAAGACCATCGTGCTCCTCACACTGCATCATGCTCGACCGCAAATATGGAAATTCCCGCTCTTATCAGCATGACAGAACGGGAAATTTGGTCAACTCCCACACCTATGGGGTCAGGCTTCAGGACCCCCGGGGTCAAACCTCGAGATACCAGACGATGGCGGTCTCGTCTTCGCTGCCCGGCATGGCTTGCAGGTAGAGCCGGTCGAACCCGCCGATGACGAAGCCGTAGTCACGGTAGAACATGCAGGCAGTCACATGGACGTCCTGTGTTTCCGCGCGCAGCCAGTGCAGTCCCCGAGCAAGAGCCCACGCCTTGACGGTGTTCATCAGCAGCGTGGCAATGCCATGATGACGGTGGCCGTGCTCGACGCGCAGCCCCCAGACACGCGCCATGTTGTTGTGGTCTTCCTGGACACACACCTGCCCCACCAGGGTCTCTCCGACAAACGCAAGATAGATAGCCGCATCATCTCTGCCG
>JAPLGL010000047.1 GCA_026390155.1 Caldisericota bacterium | reverse complement strand
AACCCGCGGGCATCTGAGATGTGGTCAGCGCCTGAAGTGACTGTGTCACCGATCACGTAGTCGGTCACGAGATAGGTCTCGATGCCGGCAAGACGTGCCGATACGTCCTCGATGCAATCATTGCCCACCACGACCGCCTGCATGCTTGCCATCGCAACAAGGACGGTTCCTGGAAGGTTTTCAAGGAACTTGACATTAATTTGGAACGTGCTATTAGAAATAGCAGGAGTCAATCAAAGGCAAAGAGGAGGTGAGAGAAGATCTGACTTGTGCCCGCGGTTCTGTTGAGATAGACAATGAGGTTGAGGTACGATCTACAGGAGGCAACAGGATGAGAAAGGCAGTGGTTATGCTGCTTGTCATGGCATTGCTCGCTGGTATCCTAGGATCTACCCCCGCAAAGGCAGCTGAGGGTATTATCGTTCAGATAACGATCGGATCTACAAAAGCGACCATCAACGGCAAAGAGGTTGCTCTCGATCAGCCACCGATTATCGAGAACAGCCTGACACTTGTCCCATTCAGGTTTCTCGGGGAGGCAATCGGGGCCCAGGTAGCCTGGAATCCTGTCAACAAGATGGTGACTTACGCTTACGGGGACGTGAGCATTGTCCTCATCATTGGTTCAACAACTGCTGTTGTCAATGGTAAACAGGTTACTCTTGATGTTGCACCCAAGATCCTTCCCCACGTCGGAAGGACAGGGAAACTACGCGACAGGAACGATCGGTCTTGTCTATGAGACATTGTTCCTGTATGATCCATTGACGGATGTGTTCAAGCCCTGGCTTGCTACAGGTGGAGAATGGAAGGATGCCACCACGTATGAGCTGAAGGTCCGGCAGGGTGTCAACTGGTCCGACGGCCAGCCCTTCACGGCCGACGATGTCAAGTTCACCATTGAGCTTGGCAAGAAGACGGTGCTCAACTTCAGCAGCCTGTGGGATTGGCTGGATTCGATCACCAAGGTCGACAATTTCACGCTGGACTTCAAGTTCAAGACTGCCCTCTATCAGGAATGGAACAACTATCTGTACAACCTTCCTATAGTCCCGCAGCATCTGTGGTCGAGCAAGAGCCTGACTGAAGTGGCCACCGGAGCCAATGAGAAACCTGTCGGCTCAGGTGCGTACATGTACTTTGCCGTTGATCAAAGCAAGATGGTCTGGGTAAAGAACGGCATCTGGTGGGCGACCCAGGCACTTGGTTTGTCGGTCGCTCCCAAGTACATCATTGACCTCGTCAACACCAGCAATGAAAACTCGCTCGGTTTGATGCTCCAGGGGCAGGAAGATCTGAACAACAACTACTTGCCGGGCATCTCTACGCTGCTGACTGGTGGCTACGCAATCCACACGTACTACCCGGCCGCCCCGTATCACATCGCTGCCAACACCGCCTGGCTGGATGTCAACCTCCAGCATAAGCCAATGGACGATGTGGCATTCCGGAGGGCGCTTGCCTACGCAATCAATGTAGACGACATCGTTTCGAGGGACTACAACGACATGGTTCAGGTCGCCAATCCAACCGGCCTGCTCCCAATCTGGGACAAGTATGTGGATGATGCTGTCGTCACCAAGCTTGGCATCAGCTACGACCCCGTCAAGGCCAAGTCGGTACTTGCCGCTGCTGGATACAAAGACGTCGACAGTGACGGATTTGTGGAGAACAAGGATGGCTCCAAGATCACGCTGAAGATCATCGTGCCCAATGGATGGTCGGACTGGATGGCAGCGATTCAGATCATCTCGAAGAGCGCCAAGGCCGTGGGGATCAACATCGTGCCCGACTATCCGGATTTCAACGGGTATCTGGATGCGCGCTTGAAGGGGACATTCGACTTGGCTATTGACAACCAGGTCCAGGTAAGCAACACACCGTGGAGTTACTACCATTTCGTCTTCTATGACGATCTCAAGAACATTGCGACCACGCAGGGTGGCAACTACGGCAGGTACAACAACCAGATCGCCTTTGATCTGGTAACACAGTTGGACAAGTGCAAAGCCGATGATCTGGCAGGTATGAAGGCTATCATCTCGAAACTTCAGACGATCCAGCTTACCGATCTGCCCATCATCCCTCTCTGGTATAACGGTATGTGGGCTCAGATGAACAGCACGTACTGGACGAACTGGCCCTCTTCAGCAGCCAAGGACAATCACTATCTGCCTGTCACGTGGAACGGATACTGGAACATGACCAGCATCCTCATGCTTACTTCGTTGAAACCCGTAACACCGTAGGAATCTTGTCATTCAGCGCCCCCCTCTCTCCAGAAGGGGGGCGCTTGTTGTCTGAAACTCTGTTTCGCGGGAAGGAGGGACGGTGCGACGATACTTCGGAAGAAAACTGTTCATCTATGTCCTGACGTTTGTCCTCGCAGTGACCATCGATTGGCTCATCCCGCGCTTCATGCCCGGCAATCCGATTCAGATCCTCATTTCGAGGGCTGGCTTGAAGGCTGAATCTGCCAAACTCCTGTACTCCTATTACATGAAGGCGTTTGGACTAGACGTTCCTGTCTGGCGGCAGTACCTCAACTTCTGGATTGCGCTGTTCCATGGGGACCTTGGAATCAGCATATGGCTGTTCCCGCAGCCCGTGATTAAGATCATCATGCGAGCCGTGCCCTTCGATGTCCTGCTGCTTGTTCCGTCAATTCTGCTGAGCTGGCTGGCGGGGAACAAGTTTGGTGCATACGCTGCGCGATCAAAGTGGCTTGACAACACCATATCACCGCTCGGATATGTTCTTACGGCAACTCCCTATATGTGGCTCGGGATCATGCTGGCCTGGTTCTTTGGGGTCAAAATGCATGTTCTTCCTTTTTCGGGAGCGTACAGCTATGCGATGATGCCCAGCCTCTCCTGGCCGTTCATCGGGAGCCTCTTCATGCACTGGATTCTCCCCTTCGCCTCCCTGTTCCTGGTGCAATTTGGCGGTTGGGCGATCGGGATGCGGAACATGATCATCTATGAACTCGAAGCAGACTACTCGCACTATCTCGAGGCGCTGGGGGCGCCAAGGAAGCTGGTCAGGGATTACGCCTTTCGCAACGCGATCCTTCCCCAGATTACCGGATTGGCACTTCAACTGGGTGCCATTGTCGGAGGAGCTCTCGCCACAGAGATCGTGTTTGCATATCCTGGAATTGGCTACCTGATTCTCCAGGCGATTCAGAATCATGACTTCTTCCTGCTCCAGGGGTGTTTCCTCTTTGTCATCATCGGCGTCTTGCTCGCTAACTTCCTGATCGACATCGCCTACATTCTTGTGGATCCACGAACGCGCGTTGGGATGCAAGGGGAGGGTGAAGCATGATGCCGCAGCCCAAGAAGAAGAATGAACTGCTCTACTTCATGCTGCGGAACGCCAAACTGCGTATTGGCGTTGTTATCGTACTTCTCTTCGTGGTTCTGGCGCTCATCGGCCCGCTGCTGACGAAGTACGAGCCACGAGAGTACGTGGCTCCGGGTGCTCAGCCGCCATCGTCTCAGTTCTGGTTTGGGACAACGAGCTTTGGAGAGGATGTCTTCACGCAGTTTGTGTATGGTCTCAGGGCAACGTTCATCGTAGGTATCATAGGTGGAGGACTGGGAACGCTTATCGGCATCCTTATTGGTTTCATTGCCGGTTACCGGGGCGGCATTGTCGATGAAATACTCAACATGCTCACCAATATTGTCCTCGTGGTTCCATCGCTGGTCGTCCTTCTCATCATAGCCGCCTACCTGGAAGTCAGAGGCTTCCTGTTCGAAAGCCTCTTCATTGGAGTCTTCTCCTGGCCCTGGGCAGCTCGTGCCATCCGCTCCCAGACCTTCTCATTGCGTTCCAGGGACTTTGTGGACCTGGCCCGCCTGAGCGGCATGAAGCCACTCAAGATCATCTTCACGGAGATTGCGCCGAACATGATGTCCTATCTGCTGCTGACATTCATCCTTCAGTTTGGTGGAGCCATCCTGACGGCAGCCACCTTGGATTTCATCGGCCTGGGACCGACAAAGGGTATGTCACTGGGCCTCATGATGAATAACGCCAACACCTATAGCGCGGTCATGCTGCACATGTGGTGGTGGTTTGTCCCGCCCGGCCTCGCAATTACGGCCATCGTAGGGGCTTTGTATGTCACGAACGTTGGGTTGGACGAGATCTTCAACCCCAGACTCAGGGAGATGTGACGACATGAGCCTTCAAGTAGAGAACCTCACGGCATACTACCAGACTCTGAAAGGTGATGTCCATGCACTGGAGAGCACAACGTTCGGCATCGCGGACGGAGAGATCATGGGCCTGGCCGGCGAATCGGGCTGCGGAAAGACTACGCTAGGCCAGAGCCTGACCTTCTTGCATCCCCCGATGAAGCTTGTTGGAGGCAGGGTGACACTCGACAATGAGGACCTGCCGATCGGGGACATGGACAGGATGAACGACTTCCGGTTCAAGAGAATCTCTATCGTCCCGCAATACGCCATGAATGCCATGAATCCGACGCGGAAGATCGGGAAGATGACCGCTGAGTTGCTCGCGTCGAGAAACGTGGACTTTCAGGCTCTCCTGCCTGAGCTGAAGAGGCGGTTGGACCTAGTTAAGCTGTCATACGATGTGCTGACCATGTACCCGATAGAGCTCTCCGGTGGGATGAAGCAGAGAATGGTGATGGTCCTGTCCACTCTCTTGAACCCTTCGCTGCTCATTGCTGACGAGATAACATCGGCACTCGATGTGTCGAGTCAGAAGGCTGTTGCAGAGATGCTAGTGGAGTTTCGGAACAAGGGATACTGCAAGAGTGTCATGGTTATCACGCACGACATCTCAGTACTGTATGAGATCGCTGACACTATCCTGATCATGTATGCAGGGCAACTGGCGGAGAAAGCTTCCAGCGACGTCATCATGTCTGCTCCCCTGCATCCCTATACGAAGATGCTCATATCAACGCTACCCGAAGTTGGAGTGAGGTGCGTGGACAAGCAACTCACAGGCATTCCTGGAGGGCCCCCGTTGTTGCTGGATCCTCCTGTTGGATGCCGGTTCAGAGAACGGTGCCCTGTGGCCTTTGAGAAATGCCTCGATGCGCCGCCTTTCGTGGAAACCGGGAAGGACCACTTTGTTGCCTGCTGGAAGGTAGGTGCCTGAGGGAAATGCTCAAACTTGATGGAGTGTCGAAGGTCTACAAGGTTGGAACGTTCGGAGGAAAGAGACTCCTCGCAGTAAACAACATCAGCTTCGATGTCCAGGACAATGAGGTTACGTCACTCATTGGTGAAAGTGGAAGCGGGAAGACCACCATAGGGAAGTTGATTCTGCATCTCGCCTCGATGAGCGCGGGTACGATCAGGCTGGACGGGGTCGATGTCTCCAGCCTGAAGGGTAACGCACTCAAGGAGTACTACCGGAAAGTCCAGGGTGTCTTTCAGGACCCATTCAGTTCCTACAACCCGATCTTCAAGGCCGACCGGATCTTCAGAACAATCAGAGAAGAATTCTTTCCTGGGATCGACAACGGGGAATGGAACACAAAGATAGACAGTTCGTTAAGAGCGGTTGGTCTCAACCCCGATGAAGTCGTCAACAAGTTCCCCCATCAGTTGAGCGGTGGACAACTGCAGCGCTTTCTCATTGCGCGCGCGCTGCTGCTGGACGTCAAGTTCCTCGTAGCAGACGAGATCATCAGCATGCTCGATGCGTCTACACGAGTGGGTGTTCTGAACTTGCTGGCAGAACTCAAGTGCCGTGGACTGTCCATCCTCTTCATAACGCACGACCTCTCTTTGGGCTACTACATAAGCGAGAAATCGGTGATCCTGTATAGAGGGTGTGTCGTGGAGATGGGCCCGACGGAGCAGGTCTACCGCCATCCCCTGCATCCATATACGAAGATGCTCATGGCCTGTGTTCCACGGCTGGGCGCAAAATGGGAATGCAAAGACATCCCGGAGACGAGCCGGATAGCAGAGCATTCAGGGCTCTCCAGTGGCTGTGCCTACTATGACAGGTGCACTCTGGACGGCAAAGAGAGAGACTGCAACACATCACCATCCCTGGTGGAGGCAGAACCCGGTCACTTAGTAGCGTGCTGGCACCAGGAGAAGCAGGAATCCTGAGGTAGACGACGAGAATGGACCCCCGCTGATTTGAGAGGGTTGTCATTTCCTGGAGATGAATAGCGGAACAGGATGGGGCAATCGCAACGAGGTGACAGAGTTGATACGCAGTCTGGCAGGAAAATGGCAGATCAGTGATGACGAGGGTCAGTATGCCTTCGTTGGGAACGTGCCCGGGACCGTACAAGGAGACCTTGTTCAGCAGGGATTGGTGCCACATCCATATGTGGGCATCAACGAGCTGTACATGCGGGATCTCGAGAGCAAGTCCTGGACCTGTGCCACCGAGTTTGAACTGGACGATGTGCCGACAGAAGAGAACGTGGAATTGGTGTTTGAAGGCATCGACACGCTTTCGGATATCTACCTCAACGGAAGATACCTTGGCAGTACAGAGGACATGTTTCTCGAATACAGGTTTGACGTCAAGGACGTGCTCACGAAAGGCAAGAACGTCCTGCGGGTTCACATCAAGTCTCCAGTGCGAGAACCGGCTGCTCTTGAACGAGAGTGTGGCAAGCTCGGAGCCGTAGAAGAATCGATCAGGACCTACATCAGAAAAGCTCAGTATTCCTATGGCTGGGACTGGGGTATCCGCCTTCCAACGTCAGGAATCTGGAGGCCTGTCTTTGTTGAGTCCTACAAGAGGGCACGATTGACAGGATGCACGGCGTCCCTGGAACGGCAGGAAGACAACGGGGGAATTGTAAGGGTCTCGGGGTACGTGGTACCTGGTGCCGATTTTGGTGACGCTGAGAACTGCAGGGCGGCAGTAAGGGTTGATGATGCACTTGTTGGAGAGTTTCCCATCCAGAATGTCGGGGACGAACTCTCCTTTGAAGGAGTATTCTCGCTGCAAAGTATCCGGCTGTGGTACCCGAACGGCCTGGGTGAACACCACCTGTACGCGTTCGAGTTCATGCTGAACGATGATGGTGTCCCTGTCTGCAGTGAGAAGGAGAGGATTGGCCTGCGCACCATCAAGCTCACGAGGGAGCAGGATGCCGAGGGCGAGTCCTTTGTCTTCACCATCAATGGGAAGCGCGTCTTTGCGAAGGGTGCGAACTGGATACCAGCCGACAGCATCCTCAGCTGGATACAACCGGAGGACTATAGCAGACTTCTCCACATGGCAAGAGACGCGAACATGAACATGCTGCGAGTCTGGGGCGGCGGCATATATGAGGACAAGCATTTCTACGCGCTGTGTGATGAACTTGGGATCATGGTGTGGCAGGACTTCATGTTCGCCTGCGCCGAGTACCCCGACCATCTCGAGTGGTTCCGACAGCTGAGCGACAAGGAAGTACAAGCAACAGTCAGGAACCTGCGGCATCACGCCAGTATCGTCCTGTGGTGCGGAAACAACGAGAACAACTTCGGCTTCGACGAATGGCCCATGATGGGACATAAGGTCAATGGCGAGTACCTGGGCAACAGACTGTATCTGCAGGATTTTCCCATGATGTGCGCCCAGGAGGATCCCTCAAGGCCATATTGGCCTTCAAGTCCGTACGGTGGAGACAAGTCGAATTCTGCCGGATACGGTGACCGTCATGTGTGGAATGTCTGGTCAGGCTGGGTGGACTACAAGAGCTATGCTGACGAAGATGGCAGATTCATCAGCGAATTCGGGTTTGAGTCCGCTCCTGACGTGAAGACGATTGACTTCTTTGCAACGAAGGAAGAGCAGAACATCTTGGGCCCCGTCATGTTGAGCCACAACAAGAAAGAGGAAGGGCAGGAACGGATCCTCCGTTTCATCAATGCTCACTTTGGCGTGACGACGGACTTCGGCGCGTTTGCTTATCTCTCGCAGCTCGATCAGGCCGAAGCCATCAAGTTCGGCGTGGAACACTGGAGGGCGAGAAAGTACTGGACAGCGGGCACGCTCTACTGGCAGTTCAACGATAGCTGGCCCGTGTTCAGCTGGTCATCGGTGGACTACTTCAAGAGGCCAAAGGCCCTATATTACTATGCGAGGAGATTCTACGCGGATATCCTGCCAATTGTCCGCTACGAACCTGCAGACAATGTTGTGAGCGTCACGGTCGTGAATGATCGCTATCAAGACACGCTCGCGGATGTGGTGCTGGAAATCTGGGACACTGGAGGAACGAGAATCTGGGAGAAGAAGGTCGAGGGACTTCGGATTCTGGCGGACTCGGTCTCCGCGATCGACACTGCAAGCGTAGACGAGATACCGGCGACATCCCTTTCGGAAGCGGTGATACATGTAAGGGTCCTGTGCGGCGAGGAGCACTACGACAACTATGCCCTGTTTGGCGATTTCAGGGACGTGCACCTCATGGACCCGACCGTGTCGTACGTCAGGGAAGGCGACAACCTGGTGTTCCAGTGCAAAAGGCCGGCATTTGGCGTTCACATATCAGCCGAAGACGAGAGTCTCCTGTCGGACGACTTCTTCGCCCTGGTACCATCGGTTGTCATGCGTGTGAGGTGCCCCTCGGACAAGATCCATGTGACAAGCCTGTACAACTACCTGAACAGGGCGGACGGGAACGCGGGGGCAGGCAGTGAAGCGCAGAGGTGAAGGCGGTTTCGAGGGACAACGACAACAGCAGCGAGGTGTGACATGGTAACATTCGCAAAGGATTTCAAGTTTGGCGTGGCGACGGCGGCCTATCAAGTTGAAGGAGCTGCCGCAGAAGACGGCAGGACCCCTTCCATCTGGGACACGTTCTGCACAACGCCTGGCAAGGTCTACGAAGGACAGACTGGTGACGTTGCCTGTGATCAGTATCACAGGTACAAAGAAGATGTCAGGCTCATGAAGGAGATGGGCGTCGACTCGTACAGGTTCTCCATTGCATGGCCAAGGATATTCCCGGCCTATGGGACGTACAACCCAAAGGGCATGGAGTTCTACAAGAATCTGATCCACGAACTGCAGGAGAATGGCATTGAGCCTGTCGTTACTCTCTATCACTGGGATCTGCCGAACTGGGCGTACGAACGGGGAGGGTGGCTGAACAGGGAGTCGGTTGCATGGTTCGTGGAATATGCTACGAAGGTATTCGAGGAGCTCAACGATTCCGTGAAGCTCTGGATAACCCACAACGAGCCATTCTGTGCGTCGATTCTGGGATATGGCTGGGGACTTCATGCGCCTGGTCACAGGGACATGAGAGAGGCTCTCATAGCGGCTCACCACATCCTGCTCTCCCATGGTGCCGCCGTGGAGGCGTTCAGAAAGTGCCATCTCAGGGACAGCAAAGTAGGCATAACGCTCAATCTAACACCTGCGGTTCCCTTTACGCGGTCCAGGGAAGATGTAGAAGCTGTCTCCAGATCAGACGGACTCGCCAACAGATGGTTCCTGGATCCCGTGTTCAAAGCCTCATATCCGGAAGACATGAAGGAAGTGCTTGGAAAGCTTGCAGGGGATCTTGACTTCATCAGGGATGGCGATTTGCAGAGGATCTCAAACGGGATTGACTTCCTGGGGGTCAACTACTACACACGTTCACTGGTCAAGGCTGTCCAGAACGGGGCGCTGAACTATGAGGAGGTCCCGGGGAATCCCGAGAACGAGACCGCCATGGGTTGGCAGATCTGCCCACAGGCTCTGTATAGCATCATGTTCAGGCTGCGGAGGGAGTACACGCAGCTGCCCATCTATATCACGGAGAATGGAGCTGCATTTGACGATGTTTTGACCGACGACGGGCATGTCCACGACACACGGCGCATTGATTACGTCAAGATGCATCTCACGAAGATCGCCGAAGCGAACGCGCAGGGAGCGAACATCCAGGGGTACTTCCTGTGGTCGATGCTTGACAACTTCGAGTGGGCATGTGGCTACTCGAAGAAGTTCGGGATAGTGCATGTCGACTTTGAGACTCAGGAGAGATCCCTGAAGGACAGTGCACTGTGGTACAGAGATACTATCAGCAGCAGGACCATAGAGTAAGACATGGTGTTGTTCCTCCCCGCTCTCACGCCCGACGTCGGCCAGCCCGCTGGCAAGCACACTGGATGTCGACCGTATGACTGAAGGAGGAACAGCATGCTGAAACCTGTTCTTTGCGGAGGAGAGATCCTTCTTGACTTTCTTTCGAGGGATGCGGGGAAGGGGCTGACCGGTACGATGGTTTTCGAAAAGAGGCCCGGTGGTTCTATCTTCAATGTCGCCGTCGGCCTGCGAAGACTAGAGATCCCGGCCGCTCTGCTCACGAAGTTGGGAGGCGATGAATTCGGCCAGGGGTTGATGAACGTCATCACCGACGAGGACATCAGCACGGAATGCCTGAAAAGAGACTCCACCTTGAAGACGACACTTGCCTTTGTCGCGCTGAACGAAGAAGGAAAGCCCGAGTTCAGGTTCTATAGAGATCATGCGGCCGATACCGGATTGACCACCTCTGACATAGAACACATAAGCCCGCGAGACTACTCCATGTACCATTTCGGCTCAATCGCCCTCCTTGAGAAGCCTGCATCGGATGCATATCTGGAGTTGCTTGGCAGGTTTCAGGAGGCGAAGGTCGTCACGTCTTTTGATCCCAATGTCCGGCCCTCACTAATTGCCGACAAGACGACGTTCGTTCAAATGTTCGACAGAATATGCAGTATGGTCGACATCATCAAGATGAGTGACGACGACCTGGAATACGTTACGGGTCTCGCGGATGTGACAGATGGTTTGAAGATGATACGGAGCACATCAGACACTCTCGTTCTTATCACTCTTGGCAGGAACGGAGCCATGGTCTCGTGCAAGGGTTCGTGCTGGCGTGTTCCGACGTTTGGCAGCGTCAAAGTCGTAGATACGACCGGTTGTGGGGATTCGTTCATGGCGGCAATCATAGCGGGTCTCTTGAACGGTGGTGGCTTGGCGAGTCTCTCGACGCCCGAGCTGACGGAGATTGTGACCTTTGCCAACGCTGCAGCGACCATCGTCGGCACGCGCTATGGTGCGTCCAACGCCATGCCACGTCTTCGAGAAGTTGACAAGTTCCTCTCTCTCCACCAGAATGCGGATGAGCACGATGGCGTATCAGGATGACCGCAAGGGGAATTGACGAACGCGAGGAGGCACCGCCATGATAACGAGAAGTCAAGTGAAGAAGGCACAGGACCGAGCGGTCGAACTGTACGAACAGGCAAGTATTGTTTTGACACTCAGTGAGAAGGCAACCATCGAAGTCGCTGAGTTCGGCCTGGATGACCTGGAGCACCAGGGGCTGGAACTCGTCGTCTACATAAACACCGACCGGTACTGTGCAAAGGAACTTGGCCTCTTTCCCGGTCAGACTTGTCCGGAGCACAGGCACCCGAGCGTGGAGGGCAGGACAGGGAAGATGGAGACTTTCCGTTGCAGGTGGGGAAAGGTTTGGCTGTACGTCGAGGGAGAGCCCGTTGGTCATCTGAAGGCGGTGGTGCCAAAGGGAAGCGAGGCATACTACACGGTGTTTCATGAAGTCGAGTTACTGCCCGGCCACCAGTATACCATTCCTCCAAATACGCTCCACTGGTTTCAATCAGGTCCCGATGGGGCAGTAATCTCAGAATTCTCCAGTACGAGTACCGATGAGGACGATGCGTTCACCGATCCACGCATCAAGAGAATGCCAGAGATCCTGGAGGATTGAGCGCCCCGTAGCGCCGTAGAAGACTGAACAGCGGTCTGTCCGACCTCGCGGTGCGGCGTATCGTCGTGACAGGAAGCCGTGTGTTTGCCATAACAGCGCACCGCGTGGTACGCCTCCAGACTCAGTAGTTTTCGAGAACCCAGCCCTCGAACCCGCGGGCATCTGAGATGTGG
>JAPLGL010000100.1 GCA_026390155.1 Caldisericota bacterium | reverse complement strand
GCAGGAGCGTTGATGGTCATGGACGTGCTGACCTGATCGAGGGGAATGCCGTCGAACAGCACCTCCAGGTCCGCGAGCGAGCTGACTGACACGCCCACCTTGCCTACCTCGCCCTCCGAGAGCGGATGATCTGCGTCCATGCCAAGCTGAGTAGGAAGATCGAACGCGATGGACAGACCAGTCTGGCCTTGGTTCAGCAGGTACTTGTACCGGCGGTTGGACTCCTCCACCGTGGCGAACCCCGCATACTGGCGCATGGTCCAGAGACGGCCGCGATACATGGTGGCCTGGTATCCTCTCGTATAGGGATACTCCCCGGGGAACCCAAGGTCGCGCATGTAGTCCATCTCATCAAGGTCCTCGGGCGTATAGAGCAGCTTGACGTCGATGCCGGAACTCGTCGCACAGTCCGAATACGCCTTGCAGGTTGTGCCAGCAGGGATCTTGTCAGCATGCTGCTGCCACGTCGACGCTGCAGCTTCCAGTTTCTCCGCACGTTCCTTGTCGTCCATACGATCACCTCGCTGTTGACATGTCCACGGCAGGCCAGGGCGTGATGGCTCCCGGTGCTCAGTTCCAAGAAAGTATAGCAGGAAACGAGGGCCTCGCCACGTGCACACCACTCCTTCCTCCACGGGGGAGACGCTCGAGGGCGCGGCTCTCTGTACCTATCTCGGGACGGTTCCAAATTGGTTACACCTGAAAGACTCGTTTGCTTGCAGGCGGGAACCCTCATATCGGAGTATGCTGTGCCTATGGTGGTTCAATTGTCCGGGAGGTTGATGCATGCGCATTCTCATCGTTGCTGATTCGCATGGCGACACGTCCAGCATACGGGAGGCGATGACTCGGCATCCCGAGATCACGCGCGTTCTTCACTGCGGGGACGGCGAAGCAGACGTTGTTTCCCTAAGTGCAGCATTTCCGTCTGTACGCTTCGATGGCGTGCGCGGCAACTGCGACCTGGGCGCGGTGTTTCCGCTTCAGCGCCTACTACGCATCGGTGGCAGGCGCATCTTCATGACGCACGGCCATGCCTATGGAACCAAGTACGGCGTCGATGAACTTGTGGAGCGGGGGCGCAAAGACCGGGCCGACGTCGTTCTCTTCGGGCACACGCACCGTCCCCTCATCGAGCACCAGGGCGGTATCCTCCTGGTCAACCCGGGCAGCATCGCCGGCCGCTTTCCGGCCCGGCGGGCCACCTACGCCATTCTGGACCTTTCGGATAAGGGGGTAAGCGCAACAGGCTTCGACCTGTAACAACTCGGGACGGGTCCAGAGTGTTGCACTCTAGGATGTCATTCCAGCGCAGGCGGGAACTCAGTTCATATCACCAGCAGTGTATGCACGACGTGATTCCGTGCTGCTTATGGGTTGGGTATGACGCTTATGGCGCTGAACGAGGGATCGCAGTCGTTCCAGCTGCGCAATCCCGCCATGCCGGAGCTGAAGTAGCCATCGTGAAAGTCCAAGACGACCGCGCCGTCGACGCTGATGACATGATGGTCACCCGTGACGGAGACGCTGACGTCGTGCGGACTGCTCAGCGCAGCAACGACCGCCGCGGGCATGGGGACAGACTGGAATGGCTCAGATTCATAGCCATCCACGACCTTGCGCACGAGCAGCTGGCCGAGACCAGGATCAAACTGGAAACAGTACCCGGTGATGCCAGGCTGGAGGCCGGCCTTGCCATCGCTGCGGTAGTAGACGCCGTAACCACTTCCACTGACGAGGGTTGCCGTGACGTGAGTGACATAGTCGGTCCAGTTCAGCTGTCCGAAAGCCACCCGATTCTCGTCACTGGGATCCGTGAACCTCAAGCTGCCATCGGATATCGTTATCCCGTGCCCGTACAGCGACGCAATTCCGTGTGGGCTTCCGTCGTAAACAAACGCCGCCGATTTGATCGAAGAGACAAGTTCCTTGAGGGCCTTTCCGGCGTGGAAACCAGGCGATCTTCTTGCTGCGACATATATCTTCTCCCTGGTCCTGGGATTGACACCGGCACGAGCGGCCCGGTTGGTGACTTTGAAGGTACCAAAGCCTGCGAGTGCAACAGACTCGCCATTCTTCATTGCTTCAGAAACTGCTCCGACAACGGCGTCGACAGCTCGACCAGTCTTCTTCTTGGTGAAACCGGTCTTGGCAGCTACTACGTCAACAAGCTCTTTCTTGTTCATGGTCCTGACCTCCTTTACACGTTCTTCCGCACTTGTCCTTGTGGTGGAGACTTGCAGCAAAATGATACTGCGACTTGAACACAAATTCCACTCCCGCAAATTGCGAAGAGGTGCCGTCGTGACACTTCCCATCTGACAAATTCACTCTCGGGACGGTTCCAATCAGGTCGAGAGTGTCAGACTCCGGCAGGTCATGCGCGCGCAGGCGGGAATCCGGTCCCCGTCATCCTTTCTTCGAACACATGCGCTGTCGTGGCAATCCTGCCGTCAACCGCTATACTGATGGTACGATTGGCACTTGGCCCGACGGACCCGGGGCAGACCCGGACTATTGGTCTATTCAGTGGTTTGGCAACGACACTAGACGTGACGGAGGCAGAGGACATGGCAGCGAAATCGATCGAACTTGCGAACCTGTTTGCCACAGTAACGCAGTCACTCAGAGAGAACGAAGACTCCCTAAATCAGGGGGACGACTACAACCATGATCATGGAACCAACATGGTGAACACGTTCCAGATCATCACCGATGCCCTCAGGGAGAAGCAGGGGGCATCCAACAGCGATGCGCTCTCCTACGCCGCACAGCAGCTCAGGCGGAACGGCACCGGCGGTTCAGCTCGTCTCTACGCGCAGAACCTGCAACAGGCTGCCAACACGGCAAAGGGTACGACTATGACCTCAGCAGGTACTCTGGAGCTCCTTCAGACCCTCATGGGCGGGGAACAGGAACGTGCCGCAGAGCAGGCAGCAGCGTCGACCGCGAAGCCGACCACGGGTCTCACGGGCCTCCTCGGCAGCCTCATGGGAGCTGTTCAGCAACAGCAGGTGCAGCAGCCCGTGCAGTCATCAGACAGCGGCCTTGGTGGATTACTCGGTGGACTGTTTGGCGGGCAGAACCAACAGGTCGAGCAGCCGGCACAGTCGACAGGCGACCTGGGCTCGCTGCTTGGCGGTCTCCTGGGCGGGCAGCAGACGCAGGCGGCTCCCAAGCCCAGCAGTGGCATGGGGGGCATCATGGGCATCATCAGCAGCCTCATGGGGTCGGGACAGTCGACCGGTTCGGGCGCTGGACTCGGTGCACTGGTACAAGCCTTCACCGGTGGCAGTGGCACGTCCCAGAACTACCGCAAGGACTCCTCGGGCGTCATCGTCAGCACGGTCCTGCAGGCCATCATGTCCATGATGGCCAAGAACTAGCCCGCCCTCACTCCTGCTCGATCAGTTATTCCCGCCTGCGTATTCGTCGTTCTCGCGCAGGCGGGAATCCATTCCTTGCCGTTCCTGCGTGGAACACTTGGCTGTATACTGATATTGTGGTAGGGGGCATGTCGTGTGCTGCCCCGACCGCAGGAGGCATGCGATGCTGGGAGCAGTAGTAGGAGACATCGTTGGGTCCAAGTACGAGTTTCACCCCATCAAGAGGGTGAAGTTCCCGCTGTTCAGCGAGGGGTCTGCATGGACCGACGATACGGTCCTGACCATGGCCGTCGCGGAGACACTGCTGACAGGCCGTCCATACGAGGAGACATTGCGCGAGTTTGCATTGGAACACCCGGACGCCGGCTTCGGCGGGATGTTCTGGCGGTGGTTCAACACGCCGGGCGCGAAACCGTACAACAGCTTCGGCAACGGTTCAGCCATGCGCGTCAGCCCGGTCGGATGGGCATTCGATACGCTGGAGAAGACCTTGGCAGAGGCGGCGTGTTCCGCCGAGGTGACCCACAACCATCCGGAGGGGATCAAGGGCGCACAGTCCGTGGCCGCTGCTATCTTCCTTGCCCGTCAGGGGGCTGGCCAGACTGATATCCGGAACGCCATCGAGACTCGGTTCGGCTATGACCTGCACCGCACCTACGAACAGATCCAGCCACCCTGCTCGTTCGATGAGACCTGCCAGCGCTCCGTGCCCGAGGCACTCATCTGCGTGCTGACCTCCACGTCCTTCGAGGACGCAGTACGCCGGGCGGTGGCCCTGGGTGGTGACGCCGACACGCAGGCCGCTATCGCGGGCTGCGTCGCCGAGGCTCTCTACAGTGGTGTCCCCAAGGAAATCGCCAGGGAGGCCCGCGCCCGCCTTACTCCGCAGTTCATCGGCATCCTCGACGCCTTCCAGGAGAAGTACGACATCCCACGGGGATAGAGTTGCTGGCAAGCCGCTCCGTCATTCTCGCGCAGGTCTCATTCATCGTGTGCCGTTGGGGTCACATGGTACCACTTGGAAATGGTGGCGCTTGACCCCAAGAACAGATCAGAACCAGCCTGCCTTCCTCATTGCCTCCATCGAGATCCTGCTGCTCGGCCCGTCACCCCGTGCGACCGTGATGCCGACGTTGGGACCGACAACGTCCTGGATCTCCGCGATGTCCTTGTGTGTGAAGCCGGGGCAGAGGATAATTGCCTCGATGCCCTCTTCCTTGACCAGCGTTCTGCAGACGTCCAGTGCCTGAGCCTGACCCTTGACCAGCTGCACATAGAGCTTGTACATCGCTGTCCCCAGCATGCAGGCATCCCGTTCGGGATCTGCATCCGGCACGTGTGCCATGAACAACGTTGTGAATGTCATGATCTCACCTCCTCGACAATTCTACATCTTTCCGGGTCAGCTGCCCATTTTGGCCGCTGCCGCATGTGTCAACAGTGATCTCTTCCCTGCCGTCATTTTCGCGCAGGTGGGAATCCAGTCTTGTCTTGGCATGTGAGTTTCAGCGGTGTTGTTGGTCCGTCTGCACAGCGCATTTGTCTCGGGACTCAATGCTACCTAGACTATGAACGTCCGTGGGCGAAGCATCGTGCCAGAGCGAAGATGCCACGCAAGCAACCCGGGGGACTGGGTAGCGGAGAGGGAGACGAGGATCATGCCAAAGACTGAGGGTAGCAAGAAGAGACTGGACGCACGCCCTGACGTACCGGGTGGCGACATCGTCCTGTATACGGCTCCTGACGGTACAGTGCAACTGGACGTCCGGCTGGAGCGTGATACGATTTGGCTGAGTCAACAACAGATGGCGCTTCTGTTCGACACGGAGCGCAGTGTACTTAGCAAGCATCTGAAAAACGTCTTCGGCACGGGTGAGCTGGACCAGGAAAGCAATGTGCAAAAAATGCACATTGCTGGGGCTGATCGGCCAGTGACTTTCTACAACCTCAATACCATCATCTCAGTTGGCTATCGGGTCAAGTCGCGTGTGGCCACACAGTTCCGCGTCTGGGCAACGAACATACTGCACGACCATCTCGTCAAGGGCTATACCCTCAACGAGCGGCGTCTTCAGGATTTGAATCAGGCCATTCGCCTGATTGCCGATGTGACCAATCGGCGGGAGCTGTCCGGAGACGAGGCGACGGCCTTGCTGCGTGTCGTCGGCCAGTATAGTGCCGCGCTCGACCTGCTGGACGATTACGACTATCAGCGTGTGACAACTCCTGGTGCCGGTGCCACTGTGGCTCATGCCCTCAACTACGACGAGGCGATGCGCATCGTGGAGCATCTGCGCAGCCGCTTTGGCAGTTCGGAGCTGTTTGGACGCGAGAAGGACAATAGTCTCCAGAGTGCGCTGGGTGCGGTGATACAGACTTGGGATGGTGCTGACCTGTATCCGGGTGTCGAGGCGAAGGCCGCCAACCTCCTGTACCTGGTGGTGAAGAACCACGCGTTTCTGGATGGCAACAAACGGATAGCGGCGGCACTGTTCCTCTGGTTTCTCGACAAGAACAATGTTCTCTACGACGCGTCCGGCGAACGCCGGTTCTCAGACGCAGCTCTCGTGGCAACCACGCTGCTGATCGCCGAAAGCAAGCCCGACGAGAAGGACGTCCTCGTGCGCATCTTGACGCACCTGCTCACTGAATGATCTAAGGGGAAGGCGGGACACAATCACCAGCCGCGCCTGATCCGCCCTCCTGTGCCATTCCCCCTTTTTCCGTCATCCCCCCGAGCCTTTCTGTCCAAGGTGAGGGGTGCTTTCTGCGCAGACGGGGATCCAGTCTCCTTACTTACCGCTGGAGCGCGCGATTGCCAGCTGACCCCAAATCGGCCTATGCAAGATGTTGAGCCAGTGCGGTCAACTGCGCCGGCAGCACTTCTGGCAGATTGGCAATGAATGCCTCAAGCATCTGATGATCCTCAATGAAGGGTCGCAGATCAACAGCGACTTCAGCCGGCTTCAGCGCTGCGGCCTTCTCAGCTGCGTCCCGCAGAACGTCCTCGGGTGTCCTGACCTTGAGTATAGCCAGCACGCGGGGCCAATTGGGTGTGAGGCGCCAGTTCTGACGCTGTGACTCCTGCAGGAACCAGATCAGGTCGAACACGTCACGGCCCTTAGAGGGAACTGCTTGCGTCGCTCCCTTCTGGTACACCCGTCCAATGAAGGCGGCCAGCTTGTTGCCAAACATCGTCGGCAGATCGTAGGCACGGACGAAAAACATGGTTCTCGCTGTGCTGATGGGACCCCGCTGGTCACCGTACAGGCCGACCTGTTCAAGGGCCAGATCGCAACGAAGAAACAGCGTGGGAGAGTCGGATGAGCTGTGAACCAGCCCCAGCTGCTGCAGGACAGGGAACTTCAGAAAGACGGACATCCCGTTTCCGGTCACCTTCGTCTCCATGTTGTTGTAGTGGAGAGAGCGCTGGACATATGCCTGAACATCATCTGCAAAGGCCTGGGCATCGACCCTTCCTTCGACGTCGAAATCAAGGTCCTCGGACAATCTGGGCAGGCCGTAGAGGAGACGCAGGCACGTCCCGCCGGTGAACAGGAAGGCACGATACGTTGGATGATTGTAGACAAATCCCAGGACGTATTCTTGCAGGGCTTCTTTCAGTTTCGTGCGCAGTACAAGGAGGTCGAGGTCCGGATTGGCGGCAATGATCTCGGAGAGTCGTTGTTCAATCATAGGATGTTCTCCTTCTGAAGAAGAGTCAGGATGTGCCTCATCTTGGGGACGTTCGTCGAGCGGACGAGCGCGGCGAATCTGCGGCGTTCCCTGGGGACAAGTGCATCCCAGTTGAACCGGCCTGTCTCAAGAAGATACGTCTTGGTGTCTCGAGCTGTCTTGAACGGTCGCAGGTACAGAGCGTCGAACAGAGCTTTTGCTGGTGAGGCAATGTCCATAGTGAGTCCGCGATACTTCACGATGTCATATCCGGTGGACAGCTCTGGACGGCGAATCTGGCGGTAGACAAACGTGCCAATGGGCGTTGTGTAGATACGAGGCGTCTTCTGCGTCACGCAGGTAATGGCAAAGGGAGACTCTGGTATCAGACCCGCTCGTTCGAGAACATACTCCAGCGAAATGTACGACGGGAAACGCACGATACTCGAGAGGTACTCCAATAGCCGCTGCTTGCCGTCCGGTGTCATGCCTGCAGCCTGCCATGATGGTGCAGGAACGTAGAGCCCGGACCGCAGCGGGATGAGTTCTCCTGTCTGTTGCATGCGACGTGCCCGGTAGTTCAGTGTCGCAGGCGATACATCGAGAAGTACGCCAAGGTTCTGCTTCGTGACATATGGCATTGTTGCAAGAGCCTTCTGCGCCGTTGTACGATCCATGTTCTGCTCCACTTTTACGAGAGTTCTTTCGTAATAATGGAGCAAAACGATCCCCTTGTCAAGGATTTCGCCACGGCCTCTGCCGTACCGACTGAGGGGCGCAAGCCATTCTACGGCCTGCGCCCCTCTCCGTCATTCCCCCCGAGCCCTTTGATTCAAGGCGAGGGGTGCTTCTCGCGAAGGCGGGAATCCATCATTGAGTCCAGCTCATCCTTGCGGTGTGGCGCTCGTCAACGCGTCGGGTGACGCAGTCCACGTGGTGGACGGTGTGGTGCTGACGCCTGGTGCCGCGGCAGACTGCGCCGCACATCCAGCGAACCCAGCCAGCATCATGACGATCAACAGCGCGAGAACGATCTCCTTCACAGTATCATCTCCCTGCACCAAGTTCGCCCCGACGTTCCTCGGACTCCTGGCACCTGTAGTACGTACGTCGTTCTTGCCCGCGTACGTCACATTGTGAAGACCGAACAGACGCTGGAACGCTAGCTTTTGACAATCGTTCGTCGTCGTGTGATGACAACTTGGCAATTCTGTGCTATACTATACGTGCCAAGATGGCAACAAGGAGATGCACCATGGACGAACAGGCACGGTTTCTGCAATGGCTGATGGAACAGACGTCACTCTCACAGGTCGAGCTGGCTCAGCGGCTGCGTGTTTCCGCCAGCCTCGTGTCACGCCTTGTGAGTGGTGAGCGGCGGTTGACGCTGAGCATGCTGCGGCACATTGCAGCCATGTTCGACCTGCCGCAGGCGGAGGTCTTCACGCGGGCGGGG
>JAPLGL010000089.1 GCA_026390155.1 Caldisericota bacterium | reverse complement strand
CGCGGTCAGCAACACCGCTGGCCTGTTCGTCTGCAACCACTTGTTCTACGGCGTTCTGCATCACATTGCCACCCACAATCTCAATACGCAGGCTGGGTTTGTCCACGTGCCATTCCTGCCCGGGCAGGTGGCGGACAAGCCGGGGACACCCTCCATGTCGCTGGAGACAATTGTGGCCGGGCTCGACCGTGTCGTCGCCATCCTGACGTCAAATGCACGCCTGTAGCAGATTAGCATGGAGAGACGATCTATGGGAACGCTCGCCAAAGGGGGAGTCATGAAGAAGAATCGGAAGCTGCTCTGCGGAACACTTATCGTCATCCTGGCCGCACTTCTCCTGGCGAGTCCGGTGGACGCCTGGAACAGCCATGGAGCCTGCACAAAGCTGATCATCGGTGATCAGGAGTGGCTGAAAGCGTACGAGAATATCACCGTGACGCCGTGGACCTACGAAGACGTGGACGCGGCACTGGTCGGTCCCAACTTCGTCCTGCAGTACATCGAGGGCAAGCCGGGGACCGTGACCAGCGCCGCCGCCATCCTGACCAACTATGCGGACGAGCCGGACTGGAAGATGGACCAGGACCTCAATCTCAGTCCGCTGCAGGCACTGACGGGTGGCTCACAGGGCTGGCGACACCAGTACTATGGCTTGGGCTGGCTCCGCTTCGGTGTCGCGCCGTCGCGCGCGCAGTACTTCTTCGACTTGGCAGGCAAGGCAAACGAAAAGGGCGACCTCTACTGGACCTTCCGGTACCTTGCTCGGGCGATGCATTACGTCCAGGACACCACCCAGCCCTACCACGGGGTCCCTGCGCCCGCAGGTCTCATCTTCAAGGGGATCGGCAGCTTCAGCACCCTCATGGGATCGGCGACCAATCATCACTACAACCTCGAGGAGTACCAGGGTGCGATGGTTGCGCGCAGCAACCCGGTATTTGTCGACACTCTGCGGGTTTCCGCTCCGCTGGACACCACGACAGCGACGTCGCCCAGCTGGCTGTGCCGCCACGGCGCCTATCTGGGCCGACCCCTGGTGCGCAAGCTGTGGCCATTAGAGACCACGTTCTTTGGAGACAGTCTCAACAGCAAGGACAGCTGGCTGTTCGACGAAAGCGGTTTGCACGTTGCTGATCCCGGCACCGATCAGGCAGCCTATGATCTGGAGATCAGCGTGCCGCTCGGCCGCATGTCCAGCTATACCAAGACCTTGCTTCTCCTCGCACGTCAACAGTTCGGGTTGTAGCACCTAGCAATGTGTCAATTGTGAATCCCATGGTGTCTGACACCATGGGATTCACAATTGAGGGTCAGGTGCCGTGGGTGTCCTCCCACTCGGCGCGGGCTCGCTCGAAGACCTTGTCGACAGCCTCGCTGAAGCGGGTCCACAGCGACTCGTCCTCTTCGGGCGGTACGGGCCCCGAGAACTTCCACCGCTGCTGGAGCTTCTTGGCTTTCTCCTTGGCCTCGAAGGGGTCGCGCTCCTCCATCAGTGCTTCCGCCTGGACACACAGCTGTTCCCTGGCCCCGACGTTCTCGCCGGTCCACGAGCGGTAGAGTTCGAAGAAGTGGTCGCAGGCGGCACGATACTCCTGCCACAGGCCTTCGCCTTCGGCGTGTGCGACCGGACCGGCTCCGACATACTGCTTCTGGAGGACCAGGACCTTCTCCCGGGCATCGCGCCATGAGACACCCTTGCCCGCCTTCTCGCTCAGGTCTCGGATAAGGCGGATGACGTCGCTTCGCTTTTCCACACTGTTGCCCCGCAGCGTTCCCAACCTGCTGAAGACAGCCTGGCAGGCCACGCTGTATGCCTGCAGCAGGTCGGTTTCGCTGCTCGTTGCGACAGGACCGACGTCCATGTATGCCTGCTGCAGCTCGAGTAGGACGGCGCGCGTCGCCTTCCAGTTGTCCAGGGGACGCTGAGCCAGCGCCTGGATGCGGGCGACGACCTTCTCCTTCTGCTTGAGGGCTTCGTGCTCCGCTTCACTCTGGCGGGCATGGAAGGCGGCTAGGGCGCGGCGCAGTTCGCGTTCCATGATCTCATGCTGGTCGTGGGGCAGCTGTCCTGCGTCGCGCCAGTCGTGCTCCTCGATGTCCGCCACTTCGCGCCGCGCCGCTTCCCATACGAGTCCGCTCGTGGCATCCGTCAAATACTCGATGCGGTGGAGCAGCTGCTCCTTGCGCGCATGGTTGGCGTCGTACCAGGCGTCCCGGTGCGCCTCGAAGGCGCGCTGGGCGGCAAAGAAGCGCGCCGACAGCGTGGGGTCTTCCTCCTGCCGGGTTGTCCTTTTCCACAACTGGACCAGCTGCCTAAGGCGCTCGCTGGCTGCTGCCCACATCGTGTCGTCCGTTTCGTCCAGCAGCTGCTCGGCGCGCGTACACAGGTACTCGCGGTACTCATGGATGGGGGCGCCGCGCATGCGCTGTTCGTCGAACCACTGCTCCTGCCGTCGCGTGAAGTTCGCGATGGCATCGTTGAACGCCGTTCGGAAGGGAGTGGTCGCTGTGTCGTCCGACCAGCCGGTCAGGCGCCACTCGTGCATCAGCCGGTCGAGCGCTGACCGCGTGTCTTTCCAGTCGGTGGACGGGGCCAGAGCCATGGCTGTCGACGAGAGCTGCTTCTTGCGCTCCAGGTGCTGCTCCGCGAGGCGGGTGGCTTCCTTCTGCATGCTTGCGAGACGGGCAAGCTGCTCCTCGGCTTCAGCAGGGCCGGTCAGGGCAGCGACACGGATGATGGCGGCTGTCAGCCTCGGCAGCAGCTTCGCCTTGTCTGGTGCTTCGGCATAGGCGTTTGCCAGGGCGGCGACGGCGTAGGAGATGACCTCCAGGGAGGGGTCCGCCCGGCTGGTGCGGGGAACGCTGCTCTTCGCGGTGGGCGCCACGGCGGTCACAGGTTTGGCCTTCCGCTTCAGTGCTGCACTGGCTCGAGCAGGACCCAGGTGTCGTTGATGCAGGAGTTGCCATTCGCCGTGAGTCCGGGAGCCACGAGCACGTTGACGCCCTCCACTCCCTGCGCCAGCACAATGGTCTCCTCAGCGATGCTCTTGTCCAGATGGATGCGCACATCCAGCGAACCCAGTGCGTTGCGCAGGGTCATCCTCTGCCCCTCGGTCAGGCCGTGTTCGCGCGCAAGCTTCGTCGACACTGCAGCCACGGGAGGCAGGACACGTACCCGAGCCTGTGCCGGGTCGATGCCATTGATGTAGTCACGCACGTGGACCGTGATGAGCCGGAGCATTCCCGGTTCAGATGGCACGCTGGGCACGGTGGAGGGGAAGTGGAAGGTGCCCCGGATGCGCGGCGCTTCCGCGAGGCGCCACATGCCCGGCCCCACGGGCGTCAGCCGGGGATCACTCTCGACATCCGCGAGCCGCGTCATTTCGGCGGTGAACCGGTCTGGCAGCCCAAGGCGCAGTGCGACGTCCCGGACGATGTCCAGCTCGTCGCGCACACCCTCAGGCGGTTCCGCCGTCCTCGTCGTCTTCTGCAGCAGGTCGTGAAAATAACTCATGACATAGTCGCCACCGCGTTCCAGGAAAACGGTGATCGGCAGGACGAGCGAGCAGGCGCGGGCGGTCACGCTCATGTGCCAGTCCAGGCAAACCGAGAAGGGGCACTGCTTCAGGAATTGCAGCACCTTGCCGGCGTCCGGGTTCTGCGAAGCGGGGTTGCCCCGTACGAACATCGCCGCCTCAACGGGCGGTTCGGCTTCCAGCAGTGATGCTCCCAGGCTGGGACGCGACATCAGGCGGGTCTGAGCGCCGTGCACGACTGCAAAGTCGTTTGGCAGAAGACCGTCGTCGCCCAGCTCGAACCACACGCCGCCGCCCAGGATGCCGTGATTGCCCAGCAGAAATCCCAGCGTGTCGATGGTATGGACCAGGTCGGCTCCCCACTGTGTCCGCTGAAGACCGACGCCCATCCAGATGCTGAGGGGTGGCTGGTCCACCACGAAGCTGACGAGTGCATGCAGCGCTTCGGCCGAGAGGCCGGTCGCCAACTGCGCGTCCTCCGCGGACACCATTAGACACGCCTGCCTGAACAGCTCGTATCCCTCATAGGGCGTCTGTGGCTCACCATGGAGGAGGACAGCCTCATGGCACAGGTACAGTGCCAGCGTCAGGTCGGAACCCGGCCGCACGATCCACGCGGAGTCACTGGCCTCTGTAGTGGGTGTGGCGCGGACCTCGATCGTCCCAATGCGGGCTCCCGCTCGGCGTGCGTCGTGAAGAATGGCAAGGAAGTGGACGCTGTTTTCAGCCGGATTGCGACCCCACAACAGGATGGACTTGCTCTTCAGTGCTGCGGACGGCTGGTCGCGGCCGACCGTTCCGTAGCTCCGGGCGAGCCCGGCCTTGCCCTCGGAGCTGCACAGTGACCCTGTGGCCATGGTTCCGCCCCCCAGCATCAGGGGAAGGAGGCGTTGGACCTTGTTGCCCATGAGCAGATTTCCGGAACCCTCGTAGAAGAGGAAGGACTGATGCCCATGAAGCTGGACGGCCAACTGGATTGCCCGTGCTGTCATGTCCAGGGCCTCGTCCCAGCCGATCGGGACGAACTTGCCGTTGCGGCGCAGGAGAGGCGACGTCAGGCGGTCCCGGCCGCGCAGGTCACGGACCCAGCGGCGCCCTTTGTGACAGATGAAGCCGCGCGTGTACGGATTGTCCTTTCGCCCCTCCAGCTCCACGAGCCGCCCGTCCCTGCAGGTTGCGACCATGCCGCACGAGTCGGGACAGTCATATGCGCATACGCTCAGGTTGGTGTCGTCGGCCAGCATTGGTTCCTCCACGGATCAGGGTACTGACAGTATACCTGAGAACGTCGCGGAAGGTGTGACAGCCTCAGCCCATCAGCGGAGGTTCCCCTGCTTCCCGTCGTGCCCGCGGATGCGGGGACCTATACGTCGTGGTACAGCTGCAACACTTCGGGACGGTTCCGAAATGTTACACTCTGTTCAAGACCGCGAACCCCCGGCTGCGAGAACCGGGGGCAGGTGATTCCTTTTCGGAAGGAGAACTACGTCAGTCGTACCTCGATATCGCCGCTGCCGGTACGCACCGAGAGTTCGACGGTCGCCAGGCCCACGGGAATGCGCTTCCGCTGGACCTCCACGTCGACGCCCGGCCCTCTGACCGTCGCCTCGCCCGACCGCGTCTCGACGTCCACCATAACGTCGTGCTGGTCGAGTTCTGCGCTCACGTCGCCGCTCGTTGTCTTCAGGCGTGCGCCACCCTGGACGGTGACACCTTCCAGGCTGACATCCCCGCTGAAACTGAGGACGTCGGCATCGTTCAGGACAGTGTTGAGGACGGACACGTCTCCCGAATAGGACTTGATCATGCCACGCACGGTCGAGTTCCGGATGTCGACGTCGCCCGACTTGCTGATGACGTCACCATCGACGATGCACTCGTCCAGGTCGACGTCGCCCGACGTCGACTGTGCAGACCTGAGGCGTGCCATCTGGTTGGCATCGATCTCGCCAGACACGCTGCGCACGACGGCTTCGCCCTGAAGATCGATGACCGTGATGTCACCGGACACAGTTTTGAGCTCGCATGGCATGCCGGCAGGAACCTCAAGTTCTACAGGATCGCCATTGCTGCCAAAGCCGAAGCTGAACGAAAAGCCATGGAATTCCCCCGCGGTCAGTCCTGACTCGATCTCGACGTTGTTGCCGCTTTGATGCGTATGGATGCTCGACTGGCCCCGCACGACCCGAACCGCCGGGAGTCCCTGCACACCACGCACGAGCAGGTCTTCGGAAATCAGACGCACGGTCAGACTTCCGCCCACAACCTGCAGAGGGGACGTGGGAGCCAATGGCTGTACGGGGGCGGTCGGCAGCACAGGCTCGACGAGCACAGGAGACGTCGAGGGGGCCTCCAGCAGCCCGTTCTCGACCGTTCCGAGAGCCGCCAGCAACTCGTCGTACTGTTCCTGGGTGATGAGCCCCTTGTCCTTCAGCTCACTCAGTCGTTCCGTCGCCCGGTTCATCGCTCCCTCCCTTGATGGTTTTCAGGACCGCGTCGACACTCAGGTCGCCAGCTTCCAGCTTGTCCAGCAGGTCCATGACGTCGGGCTTGCGTGTGATCCTCTCAGCGGTCTTGTCATCGCCTGCCAGTCCCAGTGCGCCAAGTACCCTGTCCAGACGGCCGCGCACGGTCGGATAGGACAGGTCCAGGCGGTCCTGGACTTCTTTCAGGTTTCCGCGGGCGGCCAGGAAGGTCAGCAGGAACTGCTCATCCTCGGCGGACAGGGCCGCGAACCGGTCGAGCGGGTACGTTCCTCGCACCGTCGTGCCGCAGGCTGGGCAGTGCAGCTCGGCAATCTCCAGCTGTGACCCGCAGGACGGGCATGTCGTCGGCAGGCGCTTCATGACAGCGTCACTCGATGCTGAGAACGACGCTGGCTCCGTCGCCCGTGTGGACGTTCATCAGTTCACCAACGAAAGCAGGGTCCGAGATCAGGCGCCTGATTTCCTCGATGTCGATGGGAACTTCCTTGCCGTCGACGTCAATGGTCGCCTTGCCCCTGCGGGCGAGGATGTTCAGGCCGACGCCCACGAGCGCCATGGGAAATCCGAGGTCGACATGTTCTCCGTTGGCTTCGTCAACGTGGATCCGGAACGTCCGGCGTGTGCGAGGCTGCGCCCCTTGGATGGGTGGACGGGACCGCCCGGAATCTTGCGGCTCTAGCGTCGCGATCAGTTCATCTGCTTCGGCGCGTGAGAGTTTGCCTTGCTGGGCCATGCGTTCGATCTTCTCGTGTTCTTGCGACATTTGTTCCTCCCGGTTGCTGATAGTTGGTCAGTCCCTGATGATGTACTCACGCTTGCCGCTGACCGTCCAGACGACGTTGAACAGCGCCGCCGCCGTTCTCATATCCAGCCTGCCATCGTACACCATGTCCATCAATCTCGTCGTCGTGTCAGTCATCTCGTGCCTCCTGGTAGAATTTTGCTCACCTGCACATGAATAATATTAAGTTACACATGAATGTCAAGAGGCAAATCGTGAGATAGTGAAGAAAGCATGAAGACGTAAAGCGTTAGGAAAAGACTAAGACGAGTATGGATTGTTGGCACTTCGGCGCATATGTCCCCCTTCTATATTATTCAGGAAACCCGAAGGAGCGCGGATGACAAGTTCGAGTTGTATCCCCCAATCCAAGCGAACCGTGCGGACGAACCGCAACGGTTTCACGGGTTTGCTTCCTTGAAAGAGATCCCAAAAGGAAAAGCAGGATTTGATCGTTAAGGCAGTGTTAGAAAGAGCGATCTCCTGGGGTTGCTGTCGGGGGACCAGGACTTGTGTCCCTTGCCGGTGACATCCTCCATCTGAACGATGTCACCGGGTCCGAATGTCCTGGATTCTCCATCAGACACCTGAATTTCTACGGAACCCGCCAGCATGACGATGTATTGTCTTCGGGGTGCGACATGCCAATCATAGTCGTATCCTGGCTCGTTCTCACGAAGAATCATTGACGCCACGGGAAGGGGAGAGGACATCCATCCCAAAGGTCCAGATGGGACCAGGACGATCTCGACATCCTGATAGTGAGACTCACCTGATTCATCAGCCCAGATGCGTGTGATATGAATATGGATCTCCTTTGCCGACCAGGATTCTCCTGAGATGCAGTGCCCACAGTATGCGGGATTTGCTGTGTTAATGCAATGGCGCATCGGTCCACCTAATCCAGTCCACCAACAGGCTGAGCAGTAACCCGGCTTTCTTGACTTGTATACAACCATGCATATAATTCGACTATTCCCGCAAACGCTGTTTACATCGGAGGAGACGGGTACGATGGAGAATACGAAACCTTGGTTTCGCGAGGAGCCCCCTAAGAGGAGATGATCTCATGATGGACGTACGGCAGATCGTTTTGTGCGCGAAGACCCGGGATTCATGTGATGCGATGGCTCAAGCAGCCGCGCAGAAGGAGGTACATCATGGCTATTGATGAGTTGGAGAAGAAACTCAGACCACCGGAGATTCCACTCAAGCCCTATCCGAGCAAAGTCATTACGCTTGCTTCCGGGGAGAAGATGGTTGTCCGTGAGGCGAGACGCGAGGAGACCGGCATCCTGCTTGGAACCATTTACCCTCTCATCGGTGTGTCAGCCGACTACTATGACATTGTTGCTGCCCGCATGTATTCCGAGGTGCTGGCATGGTATCGCTATCGGGTGGCCAACGAATTCGTGCTTGTCGGTTCCATCGATGGAGTCATCGCGGGGATCGTGAACAGCCGCCACGTCACGAACAGACTCGGTATGAGCCTGCATACCCTGGCCATCAAGAGGGGCCTCCGGGTCGGAGCTCAGCTCTTTGCAGCGAAGATGGAGCATCATATCGATGTCCTGGGCGAGGAAGAGGTGTATATCGTTGCAGAGAGTCCGATCGGATTCAAGCGCTGGATGATTGAGCTGCAGCTTGAGGATCGTTCTTCGCAGTACCCCGAAGTGCGCAGCGAGCTGGGTGGCGTCCCCACATTTGCACTCACGCGGAAACTCTGGGACGCGGCGAGAGAAGTGAAATGCACTGGAACGCGTCCCGTTTCTGAAGAGGACCTCAAATCGGCCAACAAACTCATCATGCCGAGCGAGTATGTCCAGATTCCCGGCTTCAAGAGATAATACATGGCTATCAAGGTAGGCATTGTCGGGATCGGGCATACGCGGTTTGGCAACTCGTCCGAGTACGATTTGGCGGACGTCATGGCTTATGCGGCTACCAACGCCCTCGAGGATGCTGGATTCCTTGAGCGAAGGCGAGAAATCGATCAGGTCATAGTCGGCAACATGGCCTCCGGAATGTTCTGCCATCAATCAGCTGTGGCCTCTTCCCTGGTTAGTCGCATGGACATGGAGCCAGTGCCCGCTGAACTGGTCGAGAACGGACCGGCATCGGGGGCCAGCGCCATCAAGATCGGCTATATGGCTGTTGCTTCTGGCATGGCCGATATCGTCCTGGTGGTAGGTGGAGAAATCATGCGCAAGGTGAGCGGCTGGAATGCCACCGACGTGGTGGCTACGATGCTCGAGACCGAAGCGGAATACAACATGGGGTTGACCCTGCCTGCATTTGGAGGCATGTTCACACGGCTATACATGGAAAAGTATGGCCTGACAGAGCGGGATCTCGCCCTCGTGGCGGTGAAGAACCACAAGAATGGTGCCAAGAACAAGTACGCGCACATCCAAGCTCCCTGTACCATCGAGGCTATCGCCGATGGACCCGAGGCGGCTGTGGTGAACAACTACATTGCAGAACCCCTGCGCATGTATTCCACCTGTCCAGTCTCCGACGGGGCGGCGGCACTGCTCCTGGTGAACATGGATTCTCCGAAGGTGAAGGAGTTCAAGAAGAAACCTGTCCGTATCGCGGGAGTTGCCAGTGCGACGGACACCCATTGCGTGCATAACCGCAAGGATCCGCTGCGCCTCGATGCGGTCAGGTTGGCCGCGGGAAAGGCCTACAAGATGGCAGGCGTGGGACCAGAGGATATCTCCTTTGCGGAACTCCATGATGCCTTCACCATCCTGGAATTGGCCATCAGTGAGGAAGTCGGATTCTTTGAGCGGGGAACGAGTTTCCTGGCTGTTCGCAAGGGGGAAACCGAAATTGATGGGCGACTTCCGATCAACACTTCCGGGGGCCTCAAATCCAAAGGTCATCCCGTAGGCGCGACCGGTATATCCCAGGCAGTGGAACTCGTCAGGCAGCTTCGTGGAGAGGCAGAGGAAGGGCGCCAGGTGAGGAATCCTAGATACGGCATGTCCGTCAATTTCGGAGGATTCGGTAACAACGTGGTCGCGCTTATCTGTGCGAAGGACTAGGGGTGAGAACATGATAGATTTCAGTATGTACGGAGCCACGGCACCAACAATCAAGGCTTACAAATGCCTCACCTGTGGTACCGTGTATTATCCAGCCCCCATGGTTTGTGGAAAGTGCTCCGCACGACGAGATCCGCTTACCGGGAAGGGATGGGAGACCTTTAACTTGGAGGGATCCTGCGTACTCCTAACCTGGACTCGGGTGTGGAATTTGCCGGAAGGATACACCGAGAAGTACCTGTTGTTCGGGATTGTCCAGTTCGAAAACGGACTGAGGGCATCTGGACAGCTGGAAGTAGAAGAACCGAAGACTGGCATGAAACTGAATGCCACGGTCAAGGAGTCGGACGAACGGCCTGGCAAGCCGGTGAATGTGTTCGTATTCAAAGAATAGGTGTTGACGAAGGATTTGGCCATGACTAGGCGCAACATGAGCGGCGAGATTTACAGGACCCTTTTCCACCGCATCAGCACTTGGGTGTATCCACCCGGACAGCGCCTCACCGAACAGGAGATAAGTGACGAATTCAAGGTGAGTCGAAGCCCTGTGCGTGAAGCCCTGAATATGCTCGTCGAGGCTTCCCTGATCGACAAGATGGAACACAAGGGATATGCGGTGCGCCACGTCGATAGCAGGGAGATCAACGAATTGTATGATACCCGGTTGGTGCTGGAGCTGGCAGTGATCGACATCGTCTGCACGAACGGGATGGATGAGTCTGTTCGCTGCAACCTGGCACAACGTTGGCAGCAGCTGTATGACGCACTTCCCAGCATGGCTGAACAGGCAGTGCTTGAGGACGAGCGTTTTCACGAGATTCTCGCAGAGGCTGCGCAAAATCGGGTCATGCAGCGCATGTTGAAGGATATCGATCAGCAAATCCACTTTGTCCGGCTTTCCGACATAACCGATCCCGAACGTCTCAAAACAACCTGTCTGGATCATCTGGCAATTCTGGATGCCATCGGCAGGCGGGACCGTGAAGCAGCTGCCAGCAGCATCCAGCGTAACATCGAATGGGGCAAAGAGAGAGTGGATACTGCCATCAAGGAGGCGCTGGTCCATGCGCACTGCATTACTTAAGGATCGGGTACGGATGGTTCTCCACAGAGGGAGCTCTATGCCGGAAGAATACTGGAACAAGATAGCACAGAGATGTCTCGTGGCTATGGTTGGAGCGTTATTGACGAGCGCCGTTCCCTTGGACGCCTTGAAGACGGCAGGAACCTCTCGGGTTCCAAAGACAGTGGAAGTCTAGTCATAAGTGAGTTGGGCACCCCCAGCGTTTTGTCTGGGGGTGCCTTCGCTTCTGGAGGAAGCCGGGAACAGCGTGAACATAGTGGCAGTTTCGGTTGGCGATGACATTGACCTGAATGCAAAGCGGGGCGTAGTTCATACTGCCTTCAGACATGTCATCAACTGCATAGTTGATGGAAGACTTGTTTCCATTGTCACGCCTGCCATAGGTTCAGGACCGAACAATATTGTCGTGGACAGTGCTGACTTGACTTTCTTGACCGGTCGTGAAGAATGTGCTTGTCATCTCACTGTCATTGACTTCAGTAATGCCGGAGTCTTTGATTCAAGGCCTGTTCTGGACGAACACGATTCAAGCGAGTTTCTGACAAACCTTCACTTCCTGGAACAGATCGTCATACGTGAAGCCTCACCGTTGAGCTGTGCGTTCATGCTTGACGAAAGGAGAGCAGGCTTCTTCAGTACGCCCTTCGAAATAGGTGTGAGAGACCACCTGCGCCGTTCCTATGCAGGATTCTTGAACGGCTCTATTGAAGAGGTCGATCTCCTGAAGGGCGCTGGTTTTGGACTGACTCCCCAGGGTGATGACCTCATCAGCGGGACTCTGATTGCCATCTATGCGTACGGATTGATGAAGCAACTTCCAACCGAAGGTCTGAGGCATGACATATACAACAGGGCGAGGACTTCCAATGAAATCTCAAACAGCTTCCTGCTGTACGCTTCGCTGGGAAGAGTCTACGAGAAGTTCAAGGATCTGCTCGACGCTCTTGCGCACAACAGGACCAGGATTCATGATGCTGCCTCCAGGTTTCTCGACATCGGGGAGACTTCTGGAGCAGACGTGTCCACAGGATTCACTATCTCCATGAAACAGTTCTACAAGGGAGGCTTACCATGGTTGCTAAAGGAGTAATCAGGAAGGGCGAGTACTTTGATTCCGTAACCCTCATGCTGGTCGCCCGTGATGCTTCCAAGATTGATGGGGTCATCGATGCCACAATTGTGATGGGTACCGCTCAGAACAAGTCCATTCTCGAGATGTCTGAAATGCTTCTCGATGAATTCAGGGATGCCTCTGATAACGACCTGATCATTGCCGTAAAAGCAAAGGATGAAGCCGCAGCTGTCTCCGGGCTCAAGAAGACCGAGGAATTGTTGGAGAAGAGCAGACAGAAAACATCAGATTCCTCTGAATACATGCCCAAGAGCATCGAAAGTGCCATCAATGTACTGCCAGGAGCGAATATGGTGATCATCTCTGTTGCGGGTAAGTATGCGGCAGAAGAGGCCATGAAGGCTCTTCAGCATGATTTGCACGTGATGATCTTCTCGGACAACGTCCCAAGAGACAAAACGCTCGAGGTCAAGAAGCTGGGACGGGAGAGGGGACTTCTAGTGATGGGCCCTGACTGCGGCACAGCCATTATCAACGGGGCACCACTTGGCTTCGCGAATGTTGTCAATCGTGGCGACATCGGGATTGTTTCTGCCGCAGGCACTGGACTTCAGGAAGTCTCATCAATTATCTCAAACGAAGGCTGTGGCATCTCTCAAGGCATTGGCACGGGCGGGATTGACATGAAGAAGGAATTTGGGGGCCTTTCATTCCTGACGGGAGTGGAGGCTCTCATTGCAGACCCTCAAACGAGGGTCATAACGCTCATTTCCAAACCACCTCACCCAGAAGTGCTTGAGCGCATCGGCGAAGTGCTGAAGACAAACAGGAAGCCTGTTGTTGCAGTGTTCCTTGGAGCAGACCCGGCACTTGTTAAGAGTATTGGTGCAATTCCTGCATCAAACCTCGAGGAGGCTGCCTTGCTCTCCGTGAGTTTGTCGAAAGGCATATCCATGGAACAGTTCAACAAGGAGATAGAGGAGAGCGAAAACGAGCTCAAGGAGCTTGCCAAAGGCCTTGCAGGACAGCTTCAACCAGAGCAAAGATACGTGAGGGGACTCTTCCAGGGCGGCACTCTTGCATATGAGACACAGGTGATCCTTAAGGACATGATTGGTGTTATCAACTCCAACGCACCGCTTGACCCGAAGCTGAGACTTGCAGATTCATGGAGAAGCGTTGGGCATACAGTGGTTGACCTCGGCGAGGATGAGTTTACGGTAGGACGCCCTCACCCCCAGATTGATTTTTCCCTGAGAAACAAGAGAATTCTGGAAGAGGCTCGCGACAAGAGCGTTGCAGTAATCTACCTTGACGTGGTTATTGGGCACGGTACCAACCCCAACCCGGGCGAGGAACTTACCCCGGTTATTTCCGAGGCCAGAAACGCGGGGAATGCTCTTATCATTGTCACTGTAACAGGCACTGGCAGGGATCCTCAGGATAAGCACAAGATCGTCAAGATGTACAAGGATGCAGGTGCAATTGTGCTTGAAAGAAACGCTTCAGCATCAAGGCTGGCAGGATATATCCTTCAGAGTCCAAGAGGCAACTAATGAAAACACTCGATCTATTTACCTCAGAGCTGAAGGTGATCAATGTGGGGCTGACTTCTTTCAAGGAAAGCCTGGAGCAGGAAGGGTTCAAGGTTGTCCAGGTTGATTGGAGACCGCCGGCAGGTGGGGATGAGGAGGCAATGGAAGCACTCAGAAAACTGATCGGCAAGTAATGCACATCAAGAGAGTCAAAAGGAGAGATACATGGTTGACATAGCCAAAGCAAACATAGAAGCACTTAGAAGACTTGTTTCGGCGACACCAGAGCTGGTTGGAATGGGCAAGGCCATTGATATCGTGCCTGGAATGAAGACGAACATGATCCTGCATTCAGGGCCGCCAGTCACATGGGACAGAATGTGCGGCCCAATGAAAGGTGGGGTTATTGCGGCTCTCATCTATGAAGGCATGGCACACACGAAGGAAGAAGCAGAGGCCCTTGCCGCATCCGGCCAGATCGAATTCTCTCCCTGCCACCACCATCAGGCTGTCGGGCCGATGGCAGGCATTGTGTCCCCATCCATGCCTGTCTACATCATAGAGAACGCAGCGTTTGGGAACAAGTCCTATGCGACGATGAACGAAGGGCTTGGCAAGGTTCTGCGAATGGGCGCGTACTCTCCTGATGTCATCGAGCGATTGAAATGGATGGAAGAGGTTCTCTATCCGACACTCGATAGAGCCATACGTTTTCTTGGCGGAATGGACATGAAGAGCATCATTGCCCAAGCACTCCACATGGGAGACGAGCTGCACAACAGAAACAGAGGTGCAACGTCTCTGTTCTACAGGGCCATTGCCCCTGCTATGGTACGAACGACGAGCGACCCGCTTGTCATTGAGAAGGTACTCAGGTTCATCGATGGCAATGACCATACGTTCCTCAATCTCTCGATGGCTACTGCAAAAGCAAGCCTTGATCCTGCAAGGGATATCGAGGGAAGCACAATGGTTGTTTGTATGGCGAGAAATGGCACTGACTTCGGGATTCAGGTTTCGGGGCTTGGGGATGAATGGTTTACAGCTCCCGCAGAAGTTCCACCCAACGCCCTCTATTTTGCGGGCTTCACCAAAGAGGACGCCAACCCGGACATTGGTGACAGTTCTATCATGGAAACAGCAGGCCTTGGGGGTTTTGCCATCGGAGCCGCTCCTGCAATAGTCCAGTTTACGGGAGGAACGCCAAGAGACGCACTGAACAAAACACTGTCGATGTACGAGATTACTATTGGAGAAAACACTGCTTATCAGGTGCCTTACCTGAATTTCAGAGGCACTCCTACTGGAATTGACGTGCGGCTTGTCGTTGAGAAAGGGCTTCTGCCATTCATAGATACGGGCATAGCTCATAAGAATCCCGGTGTTGGCCAGGTTGGAGCGGGACTTGTCGATGCACCAATGGCGGTCTTCAAGAAGGCTATCATAGCACTTTCAAAAAAGTACGCCTAGAAGGGGAGGTTTCCATGAACGCAGAAGAATTCATCAAGTTCATGACCGGGGAAGTGAAGATGTACGACCTCACTCAGCCTTTGAGCATCCATACGCCACCGTGGCCGAGCTACATGCCACTTGGGCTCCAGTATTTCAAGAGAATCGCGGGAGCAGACAGAGGACAGGGAGCAAATGGTCAGATTATCACTTCAAGCAACCACGTGGGCACTCACATGGATGGCGAGATCCATTTCTACAGCGCTGGAAGACCTATCGGGAAAGTGCCTCTCGAAGAGTGGGTTGGCCCTGGCGTTATCGTTGACATTTCGGATGAGGTCGGGGACTACGACCTCTACACTCCAGAAATGCTCATGAAGAAAGCTGAAATTCATCCTGGGGACATTCTCATCATCAATACAGGCTATCACAGATATGCCTGGTACGAGAAGGACTGCGATGAAGTACGATATATGGTGAAACATCCGGGACCAAGCCCGGCATTTGCGCAATGGGCGCTTGATATGAAGTTCAAGTGGATTGGCGTGGATTGCGGCAGTGCAGACCACCCCATGAACACCATTCTCAGAAACTGGCATCCGAACCTTTTCATTGAAGCTGACAAGAAGCTCCAGGCAACATACGGCAAGAGCTGGGATGAGATGTTCCCAACGGAAGAATTCTACCAGATTATGCACCTCAAACTCTTCCCCAAAGGGCTTGTTCATGCTGAAAACCTGGGTGGAGATATCGACAAACTGAACAACCAGAGAGTGTACATGGGAGCGTTCAACGTGAAAGGTATCGAGATGGAGTCTGCCTGGTCGAGAATTGTTGCGTGGGCTCCGTAAGGGGGCTCCATGAAGACATTCGACTACTTCAAGCCGTCAACGCTGGTTGAAGCTCTTGAGTTGTACGAGAAATGTGGCAATCTCGCACAGATTCTGATGGGCGGAACGGATCTTGTGGTGAATATTGACAACAACTTGGTGGCGCCCGACTATCTTGTTGACCTAAAGGGCGTGCCGGAATTCAGGAGGCTTGAGCTTGCTGACAGTCACCTCGAAATAGGTGCGAGCGTTACCTTTAGTGAGCTCATTGAGTCATCTGCGGTGCGCGATCACTTTCCAGTTCTGTGGGAGGCGTCCCGCACTGTCGCATCAAATGGCGTAAGGAACAGGGCGACGCTCGTGGGCAATATCTGCTCTGCTGTTCCATCGGCTGATTCTGCTCCTGCGCTCCTTGTGCTTCAGGCTCTGGTTGTGGTGCAGAATAGGGCAGGAGCCAGAGAAGTGCCCATAGCAGACTTCTTCCTAGGGCCAAGAAGAACCGTCCTTGTTCCAGGAGACATTGTCACGGGAATCAGATTGCCCCTTCCCTCGGGTTCCTTCGGCTCGAACTATATCAAAATGGGTCGTTATGACGGAGAAGACCTTGCCCAGGTAGGCGTCGGTACTTTCGTGAATGATGAGGGAGCTGTCAGAATAGCGTTCGGTGCAGTTGCTCCAAAGCCTGTGAGGGCCTATGAGGCCGAGGAGTTCTTGAAAGACCGGGTTCTGACCGAAAGTGTTCTTGAGCAGGCGGTTCCTCTTGCCATGAAATCAATTTCACCAATTTCAGATGTCCGTGCAAGCAAGGAGTACAGGGTACATATCAGTGGCGTACTTCTCAAGAGATCTTTGAGGGCATCATCCTCAAGACTTCAAGGCAAGGACCCTGAGTACGGCATGAGCCTTGTGTAGGAGGGGCAGATGAAGAAAGAGATAACGCTCAAACTGAATGGATATGAGACAACGGTTGCTGTTGAACCGCACGAGAAGCTTCTTGACGTCCTGAGAGACAAGCTTGGCGTCAAGAGTCCCAAGTATGGCTGTGGAAGAGGAGAGTGTGGAGCTTGCTCTGTTCTCCTGAATGGGAAGAGTGTAAGAACTTGCATCATGTATGCAGTTGAAGCAGATGGACAGGAGATTGTCACGGTGGAGGGGCTTGAAAAGGACGGACTTACGCCTTTGCAGGAGTCTTTTCTGGCTCATAACTCCTTCCAGTGCGGTTTCTGTGCCCCTGGGATAATAATCTCTGCAACGGAGCTTCTGACAAGCAATCCCCACCCGGGCGAAGAAGAGATACGGGAGGCAATCGCCGGCAACCTTTGCAGGTGTACGGGCTATGGGAGCGTCGTTGATGCAATTGTTGACGTAACAAGAAGTGAATAGGCAGGAGACATGACAGAATTGGATCTTAAGCTAGTTGGCCACAATGCCGTGAGGCTTGATGGTCTTGAGAAGATCACAGCAACAGCGAAATATGCTGATGATATCGACCTCGGTCCAGGCATGCTGTACGCGGCGATTCTCGGAAGCCCCTATGCTCATGCAACAATCAAGAGCATCAATACGAGCGATGCAGAACAAGTGCCAGGGGTACATGCAGTGCTTTCCGGGCAGGATTGTCCGGGAACATGCGGGCTCTATCTGAAGGACAGCCAGCTGTTTGCAAGGGACAGGGTTCGCTATGTCGGTCAGCAGGTTGCGGCAGTAGTGGCATCCTCTCAGGGAATAGCAGACAAGGCCATAAGCCTTGTCAAGGTGGAGTATGAGCCACTTCCAGTCCTTCAAGACCCCCTTGAAGCACTCAAGCCAGATGCGGTACTCATTCATCCAGATCTCGGAGACTACGAAGTTGTTCCATGGCTTTATCCGCAGCCCGGCACAAATATCGCCCATCTCAGAAAGATAAGGAAGGGCGACGTTGAGAAGGCGTTTGAAGAGGCTGATTACATTCTCGAAGACTGGTATCACATACCTCACGTTGTGCATGCGCCGATCGAAACGCACGTTTCGGCAGCACTTTATACGTTCGACGGCAGATTGACGATGTGGAACTCCACTCAGTCCCCACACACGCAAAGGAACATTCTTGCAAACGTCTTGAACCTGAAACACAAGGATGTAAGGATCATTACTCCTTATGTCGGTGGTGGTTTTGGCGGCAAGGCAGGAGTCAATATGGAAGTCATCGCAGCTGCCTGCGCAATGAAAGTGCCAGGCCATCCAGTCAAGATCAGATACTCGCGGAAAGATGAGTTCCAGAACACTTCCCAGAGGCAGGAACTGAAAGCGTATGTCAAGATGGGCGTAAAGAACGACGGCACAATAGTTGCCCTCAAGCATCAGCTGTTCTGGGATGTCGGAGCTTCGGCTGAGTATGGTTCAAACGTCGTCAATGCAACCGGCTTCTCTGCAACTGGCCCCTACAGGATTCCAAACGTCTGGATTGACTCATATGCGATCTATACAAACAGGCCTCCATGCGGGGCTTACAGGGGATTTGGCTATTCTGAGTTCCATTTTGGAATTGAAAGCCATATCGACAGGATCGCCAAGGCGTTAAACATGGACCCCGTTGAATTCAGGAAGAAGAATGCCATTCAAGAAGGAGACACTGTCGCCTACGGCGTTGAAATGGGCCCAACAGGAATACTGAAGTGTATCGATGAAGTTGCCAAGGCAATTGAATGGGGCAAGGAAAGCAAATCAGATGATGTTAATAGAGTGAGAGGCAAAGGTTTTGCCTTGGTGTGGAAAGCACCGGCTATGCCCGCGAATGAATCATCTGCGGCATTCATCAAGTTCAATGAAGATGCAAGCATCAACATACTTGTTTCAGGAATGGAGCTTGGCCAGGGCTTCATGACGGCGATGGGCAAGATCGCCGCCGAGGAGCTTGGGCTTCCACTTGAAAAAGTCAGGGTGGAGCTTCCAGATACTGATAGAAACCCGTACGAATGGCAGACGGTTGCTTCACACGTTACATGGAGTTGTGGCAATGCCGTAAGACGTGCTGCAATTGATGCCAGGAATCAGATCATCAACGTGGTTTCTATCGCACATCACATCGAGGAAGCAGACCTCTATCTGGAAGATGGGACGGTAAAGTGCCATGCGAAGCCTGACTTTGCGCTTCCTCTGGAGGAATTTGTCATCAACGGTATACAGATGTCGGACGGGACTTTCCGAGGAGGCCCAGTTCTTGGAAGGGGTTCCTTTATGCCAGAGTTTACGTCAGCCAAAGTAGACCCCGAAACAGGCATGGGAGGACACCCGAACGTGCACTACACAACTGGTGCAGGTGCCGTTGAAATTGAAATTGACAAGGAAACAGGCAGAGTCAGGGTCCTGAGAATGGCAGAAGCCTTTGATGCAGGAAAAGCCATCAATCCTGACCTCGTCAAAGGGCAGATTGAGGGTGGGTTTGTCCAAGGTCTTGGGACGGCTCTCTGGGAAGAGGTCATCTTTGACGAAGAAGGCAGAATACGCAATCCGAACTTCACTGATTACAAGATCCCGACATCTCTTGACGCCCCTCGCGAGATGCACTCTATCATTGTTGAGGTGCCACAGCTTGATGGTCCGTTTGGAGCAAGAGGGGTCGGAGAGCATACAATGATTCCAGTGATGCCCGCTGTCGCCAATGCGATTGAAAACGCACTTGGCATACGCATAAAGAGCCCGCCAATGACAGCTGAAAAGATTGTGCAGGCTTTGAAGGAAGAAACCGGAAAATCACTATAATGCAGAATAGGGGGAAGTCCAGGAAACGGCTTTGGAGGTATCTTGCAGAAAGGGAGGTGCTGGCATCGTCAAGAGGCTTGAGCAGAGTCATGTTGGAAAGACCGGAGTCGTAATCGCCTCCAATGAGAGCGATGACAAGGGATAGGGGGAGGTTCCAAATGTCAGAAGAGCAAGGTGCATTCAAGACTCGAGTAGTCCCGTGGCCCGTGGATTCATATCCGTCATGGGGTTTCTCGATTGTTGCAGGACTCCAGCACATTCTCACACTGTTCGGAGCGACGACGCTTGTGCCGATTCTCTTTGGACAGGCGATGGGAATGAACTCTCAGCAACTGGGCATCCTTATCGCAACCGTTTATATGGTAACGGGTATTGCAACGCTCATCCAGTGCGACGCAAGAATTGGCTCTAGTCTTCCGATAGTACAGGGCTCGTCGTTCTCATTCATTCCAGCTGCCGTGATCATCTTTACCAGCGTGAAGAACAATGGCGGCGGAGTCAACGAGATGATGCAGGCTCTCGGCGGAGCACTATTCTATGGCGGTATCTATGAATTGGTTGTTGGCTACTCAAGACTCGTCGGGCTTCTCAAGAAGATAGTCACCCCTGTTGTCATAGGGCCAACAATCATGTTGATCGGCTTTGGCCTCGCTGGAACAGCAGTCAGCACCGCATCATCCAACTGGATTGTCTCTCTTCTGGGAGTAGCACTCATCTTTGTCTTTGCCCTGATCATAAAGAACAAGAATCTCAATGCGTTCCCGGTCTTTCTTTCGATGATCACTCTTTATCTGGTTGCAGTGCTTGGAACACTTGTCGGTTGGTTTCCAGCGGGCAACTCAATGCATATCAACTTTCAGGCAATTTCCGGAGCGCCGTGGATTGTCTGGCCCACACTTTTCCGTTACGGCAGCGTTGGGCAGACGCTGAAGTTCAACACGCTGGCCTTCACGGCAATTATCGCAGCGTATACTTCTTCAATAATTGAGTCAATTGGAGACTACCACAGCATCAGCTATGCATCAGGACTCAAAGATCCTTCTGCGAAAACGATTTCAATGGGTATCGGCGCAGAAGGACTCGGCTGCATCATCTCAGGTATGATGGGTGGCGTAGGGACCACTAGTTACACCGAGAACATCGGTATTGTTGCCCTTACAGGTATTGCTTCAAGAAGGGTTATTAGAACCGGTGCAGTCATTCTTATCGTGTTGGGCTTCCTCTGGAAGTTTGGCACAGTCATTGGAACGATTCCTTCCCCGATTATTGGTGCGGCGTATCTTTCGCTGTTCGGTCTCATCGGTGCACTTGGACTCCAGGTATTTACTCGTGCAGATGTAACATCCATGAGAAACCTCTTGATTTTCGGTTTTGCATTCGCTCTTGGCCTTGGACTTCCCGGATATATGGCACAGCATACGATTGTCTTCGCCAACGCAGAATGGCTTGCGGGCATCTTCAACGGTCTTCTCAAGAATGGTATGGCTGTTGGTGGTATTACTGCTGGTATTCTTGACAACCTTGTCCCCGGTACTGACAAGGAAAGAGGTATTGGAGTAAGAGACTAGGATACTTCTTCAGGTAGTTCCTCTTGTGGGGAGGGCGTATGCCCTCCCTTTCTGTCTGCATACTGAAGAGCAGTAACAACAAGGAGACCAGTTGATGTTCAGAATTCGAAGCTTCCCCAAACTCCTGCTTTCCATCTCGACGATTGGCCTGATCATCAGCATTTTTTCCGTGTTTTTCAGGGACAAGTGGCTGTTTGGTGCCATGTGCCTTTTCGTCTCCTTTGCCATTTATCTTGTGTACCTGCTTTCCTACGATTACAAAGCGTCTCACTTGATGCAGAAAGCCAAAAAGCACCTTGATAGGAAGGAAGTAGACAAAGCAGTCGATTGTATGCTGGCATCTGCCAGGCTGAATGCGAATGAGGAAAATCTTGTCAAGATATTCGGACAACAGAGGAAGAATCTCGATACCTTCAAGGCCGCATCATCCAAACTGTACATAAAGATGGATGCGAGTGATACACCCTTTGTAAGATTTCTCATTGGGAGCTTCTTCTACTTTGCAGGCGATATTCAGAAGACAAAGGAACTGTTGACGGCGATCCCAGTTGAAGAGCGTACGATCAAGACGGTCAGGCTATTGGGCTCGGCTCTCTATGACATGAAAGACTACGATGGCGCAATTGAAGTCTTGAGCCGGTATGATTCTGCATCCCTTCCCATGAACGAAAATGAACTTGCTGTTTCTTTTGGTTTAGGTATTGCTTATCTCAGCAAGGGCGACAAAGTCAAGGCATCAGAGTACCTTCTGAAAGTGCAGACAAGAAACGCAAGATTTGGAAATGTCTCACAGATACTGGCCACGATGAGGGAGAAGGTCGACTAAGAGAGAGCACGTCAAAGAAGAAACGTGGATGGTCTGCCCTGGACACCTGCGTAGACAGGTCTCCAGGGCAGCAATCATATAGTTCTCGCGTGTCTTCGTGTCTGGAGTCAGCTTGTGGATGGCTGCCGGCGGTCTATGAAGGAGTGGGTTCCAGCCCCCCAGCCTCTTTCCATTGATTCAGTTCTGGATTTGATATAATAAACTGGGAGTAGTTGGAGTTGATGTCGAGACCGTTTGTCTGGGCATCGGGCTAAGCCAGACTCCTTCCAGCCGGGCGCATGGAATCAGTGAAAAGGAGATGATGGCGATGCCGGATACGGTTGCTTCGAGCCTCTGGTTGTCCCTGGTGGACATGCTGGTGGTGTTTGCCGTCTTGGCGTTTCTCATGTTTGTCTGCTACGGATTGAGGTTCCTCAGCCGTGGGTCCCGGGGTGAGGTTGTCCCCGTCGACGGTGCAGACGGCCAGTTCGACGTCGCCGCTGGGGATGAGCCTGCCTCCGAGCTCCCGATGATTCAACGTGCGCTGCGAACTGGTGAGGGGGCCGAACAGCCGTTGGCGATGCCAGCCACGGTTGACCTCGGTCAGCTGGGGACAGATGGTGTCCGCAGTGCCGCCCAGAACGGAGGAGGCCTCAGGATTCCGACCGCGCGATCGCGTGCCTTCAGAATCACGGTCAACGGTAGGACGTTTGAAGTAGGGGTTGGGCAGACAGCCGGCGCACAGCCCGTGGTACAGTCTGTGGGTCAGGTCGCGGCAACTCCCGCGCGTATTGCGCAGCCCGCTGCGGTTGTCCAACCTTCTCCCCGCGCGATGCTTCCTTCTCCAACCGCCACACCTCGCCCTGTGCCTTCTGCGCCCACCGCTGATGCACCGAACCTCATGAAATCCCCGTTGCCCGGCAAGGTCCTCAAGGTGTTTGCCGCGCCTGGCAAGGCGTTCAAGCGGGGCGACACGCTGCTGATCATCGAAGCTATGAAGATGGAAAATGAGATCCTTGCCCCACGTGACTGTGTGGTCGGCGACGTCTGTGTCGAGGTCAACCAGTCGGTCAAGACCGGCGAGCCTCTCCTGAGGATGGAGTAGAGCTATGAGCATTATGCTCATGTACCTGGCGATCGCCAAGGATTTCGAGCCGATCCTGCTGCTGCCGATTGCGTTTGGCTGTTTTCTCGCCAACATCCCGGCGGCCAAGGGCGCCTTCTTCAGTATCAACCCCGACTACGTTCGTGATCTGACCGGAACCGTCAAGCCGACAGCCCTGCTCGACTTCTTCTACTTCATGGTCAAGTCCGAGATCCTGCCCCCGCTTATCTTTCTGGGTATTGGCGCCATGACGGACTTCGGCCCGTTGCTGGCCAACCCCGTGTCGCTGCTGCTGGGCGCTGCTGCACAACTTGGTGTCTTTGTTGCCATGGTCATCGCCAAACTGCTGAACTTCACCATCAGCCAGGCGGGCGACATCGGCATCATCGGAGGGGCCGACGGGCCGACGGCTATCTACACCGCGACCAAGCTGGCCCCCGAGTTGCTGGGTCCAATCGCCGTCGCCGCGTACACGTACATGTCCCTTGTGCCGCTGATCCAGCCGCCCATCATGCGGCTACTGTCGACGCACGAGATGCGCAGCACGGTCATGGAGCAGCTGCGCCCCGTCGGCAAGCTCGAGCGTGTCCTGTTTCCCATCGTGACCACCTTCGTCATCAGCATCCTGCTGCCCCCGGTCGGGCCGCTCGTGGGCATGCTCATGCTGGGCAACCTGCTGCGCGAGAGCGGTGTGGTCGAGAGGCTCACCAACACAGCCGCCAACGAGCTCATCAACATCTGCACGATCTTCCTGTCCGTCGCCGTGGGCGCATCGATGAATGCGGAGTCCTTCCTCAACAAGCAGACGCTCTACATCATCGGACTGGGCGTCATCGCCTTCGGGTTCAGCACTGCGGGCGGGATGCTCCTGGGGGACCTCATGTGGGTGCTGTCCGGACACAAAATCAACCCGCTCATCGGTTCAGCTGGCGTGTCGGCTGTCCCCATGGCCGCGCGGGTCAGCCAGAAGGTCGGGCAGAAGGACAATCCTGCCAATTTCCTCCTCATGCACGCCATGGGTCCCAACGTCGCCGGCGTTATTGGTACTGCCGTTGCTGCGGGGATCATGATCAGCCTGCTGCATCACTAGGGAGAACGGCTTCTCAGTGACCAGGCCGGCAGCTATACGCTGCCGGCCTTCTTGTTGTGCTGGAGTGCCAGGAGACGTAGCCTGTGATCGGGACTGTGGCTCGAACGCCTGCCGGACGGTCTGTGCGAGCAGAATTCCCTCAGCAGCGAGTTCCTCGCCCGATGGACGGACTGCCTTTGGGTCTGGGATGTACCCCAGTGCGTCACTATGTCCGACAACGAGGGCTCCACGGGCTGTCAGCCGCTTCTCCAGCCTGGCGATAGCCCCTGGGTTGGCCGCAGTGCTGCCGACGGCCACGACAAACGTTTTCTTGCCTTTGAGCACAGCATTGCCGATGAACGTCATGACAGCGGGCGTTGGACGGCCCACCCAGATCGGCGTCATGATCACGACCCGCTCATATGGTTCGACGGTGTAATCGGGGTTCACCAGCGTCGTCTCCAGGCCAAGCATGACAGCGAGCAGGGCACGGAACATGCCCCCGTTTGCCATCCTGCGGCTGTCCACCAGTTCCCGTACGGTGCCCCCGGTCGCCTGTGCCAGTCCCCGCGCGATCTGCCTGGTGGACCCTTCGCGGCTGTAGTAGATGATGAGCAGGTCCACTGCTCAGGTCACGGCTGCTGCTTCATGAGGGCATCGTCGATGGCTTTCATCACGACCTTGCTGCTGACTGTGGCTCCGGTGATGACATCAACCGGTACGCCGCCCGCCTTGACGATCCGGTCGATCAGCGGGTCCATCTTTCCGAACGGCCGCCGGAGGAACTCGATGGCGGTGATGCCCTGGGCCCCCATTGTCACGCGGACCTCTGCGGCGACGTGCCCGACCCGCGCACTGCCCTCGTAGATACCGGGATACCGATACGATATGATGGGCGAATGCATGGCCAGGGCATCAGCAGTGCGCTGGAGCCATCGTCCGTAGGTGACTTGCGAAACCAGGGAGCATACCACCAGCACGCCGACCAGGATGAGGAGCATCCGCAGTGGCCGTGGGTGTCGACGCATGGTCAACTCTCCTGGTCCTCGGGCTCTCGCAGCAGGTCGGCCAGGTGTCCCCCCTCGTTCTGCAGTTCCTCGGCCGTGGCGGATGGCCCTGCCTTTCCGGAAGAGTTGAGGCCATGGATGTGATGGACGCCGATCACTTGTCCCCCGCGGTCGCGAGCCATCTTCTCGAGGCGGCTCGACGTGACAAGGTTGTCGCCGCTCTCGCCGAGTGCCACGATCAGAACCTTCTTGCCAGTCAGATTGACCGTCCGCAGGAACGTGTTGGCTGCCGGGGTGGGGTTCCCGGCCCAGACAGGGGTCATGACCACGACGGTCTCGTAGGCGGCCACGTCGTAGTCTGGGCTGACAAGGCGGGCGGACCTTCGGAACAGTGCAGCGATGACGGCTGCGAACAGGTTCGCCCGGGCGTTTGCGTCGACCAGCTCGCGCAGGGTCCCCCCAACGCCGCGAGCCAATGCCGCTGCCACGGTTCTCGTCGATCCACTTCTGCTGTAGTACACGATCAACGTATCCATAAGACCCCCTCGTACTTGACGATGTCGAGTTTCTCCCGAGTGCAGCACTCTTCAACTTATTATAGAGCCGCGCCGGCAGCGCGCAAGAAGTTGCCTCGGCTCAGCACGAGTGTTGCCGTCATGCGGTTCATGTGTATGATGATTGCTGGGCGCGTCGTGGCAACAGCAGGCTTGTTCGTGCTGTCGTTGGGAAGCGTAGAGGAGCACTTGTCGGACACTGTGTGTGGACGGGGAGGCCGATAGCGCCGCAGGAAGAGGAGGCTGGCGATGGGTGACGAGCATCAGATGGTGCCTGCAGAAGTCCATGACGAGCAACCCGTGCAGAGCAGACATCTCCTGCTGGCCCCCGGGCGGGCGTGCCCGGCTGGGGGCGTTCTGCGGGCTTCCGCCACATCGTTCGAGAGCTGGCGCGAGGTGGAGCGTGCAGACACCGAGTGTCGGGATGGACTCAAGTCCCTGTTTGGGACCGAGCAGGCCGGCATCGTCGTCGTCCCCGGAGCAGCATCCCTCGGCATCGAGGTCGCGGTCGTTGCGGCGTCGCCCCCAGGTGCCGTCGTTCTGGTCCTCGGACACGGCCCGCAAGGAGAGCACATCGCCTACGTCGTGTCGCGCCGCGGTCGTGTCGTCGACATTCTCCGGGCGCAGGAGGACGGCAGCGTCGACCTGCGGGCCCTGCGCACGCGCCTGACCGAGACCCGGCCTTCCACTGTTGTCGTAGCCCACGTCGACGCGGACAGTGGCATCGTTGCTCCGATCGACGACTATGCTGCGGTCATCCGCGAGGTCGCTCCCGAGACGCTGCTGGTCGTCGACGGGACGTGGGCAACCGGCTGCATGCAGCAGCGCATGGACGATTGGCATGCCGACCTGGTGTTCACGGACAGCGCTTCGACGCTGGGAGGCTGTCCAGGACTCGTGCTGGCAGCCGTGAGCACTCGCTTGAGCATGCGCAGGGTGCGGCGTGATGCTGCCATGCCACTCTATATCGAGTTGGCCCGATGGTCCTCCCCGACAGGGGCCGAGGTGCCTCCAAGCCTGGTCTTTGCGCTGTGCGCTGCCCTTCGCCGTATCAAGGCCGAGGGACTCTCCGCGCGGTTTGAGCGGTGCGAGGGGGTTGCCCGGGCGTTCCGGGAAGAAGCCGCAACACATGGGTTCGGCGTGTTCGCGCCACCCGGCCATGAGGCTGCGATGCTGACGGCTCTGAGACCGCTGGCGGGTGTGGACGTCGCGGATTTGCACGCAGAGCTGGCCCGCCGTGGCATTGACGCGAACATGGGCCCAACCGGCCTGATTGTCGCGCACACGGGTGAGGTCAGCCCCGACGACCTCCAGTGCTTCTGGCGCGCCATCGAAGAACTGCACCTCCAGACGTAGGGGTGGCGGCTCAGTCCGTAATGGTGGTTCGCTGACGCTGCACAGGAGGCAGGCCCAACGACAAGGCGTGCACCGGGCAGACGGCGACGCAGTCGCCGCAGCGGATGCACTCCGGGTCCGTGGCGCTCACTGATGGGTCCACGCCCATCTTGCAGACTGCTGTGCACGCACCACAGTGTGTACACGTATCTTCTTTGAAGGTCAACTGAACAAAGCTGAGGCGGTTGAAGAGTCCATAGATAGCGCCCAGCGGGCAGACGAAGCGGCAAAACGGACGGTAGATGACGAGCGACGAGACGATCGTGGCTGTCAGTAGGGTGAGCTTCCACGCAAACAGCCAGCCTGCGGCACCGCGCAGCGACGCGTTCAAGGCCATCAGAGGCACGGCAGCTTCCAACGTGCCTGCGGGGCAGACCAGCTTGCAAAACCATGGGTCTCCAACGCCAAAGACGTCCCGTGTCAGCAAAGGCATGAGGATGACCAGGACGGCCAGGACCGCGTACTTGAGGCAGCGCAGAGGCGTCGGGCCGATACGCACCTTGCGCGAGCGGATGCGGTACAGCAGTTCCTGGATGAGGCCGAACGGGCAGATCCATCCGCACACGGCGCGCCCCAGCAGGACGCCGAAGAGTGCAATGAGCCCGGAGACGTATAGTGAGACGCGGTTGCTCGCACGGTTGAAGACGGCCTGCAGGGAGCCGATGGGACAGGAGCCCCAGGCGCCCGGACACGAGTAGCAGTTGAGCCCCGGGACGCAGACGGCTTTGCTGGCACCGCGCCAGACGTGGCCGCGCAGGAACCCGGCAAACCAGGAATTCTGAAGGACGGCGGTAACACCCTGGAACGCAGTCCTGCTCGAGCTCATGCGTCTACCCGATGCCGATGCACTGAAGGCACACGTTGATGGCCTTGGTGAGTACCGTGCGGACCTCGCCGTTGATGGCACCAAGGACGATGCCGAGGATGGCAAGGACCAGCAGGGAGACTCGCAGGAGCCTGACCCGCGCGCTCATCCTGCTACGAGCCGGTGGGAAGGCTCGCCAGCATTCCCTGGATGACGGTCATCCACTCCGTCTTGGAGCGTGACCCTGTCAAGACCTGGCCCACAACCTTGCCCGTGCGGTCGACGAAAAAGGTCGTCGGAACGACGCTGACATCGGCCAGCATCTCGGTCGAGATCGAACGATCCGGGATCACGTTGGTGTAAGTCACACCCGTCGAACTTGTAAGCTGACGCGCCGTTGCCTCATTCGCAGTGTCTGGCGTGTCGGCGATGACTCCGAGGATGGCAAAATCGGTAGCCGGGAACTCACCGGGCAGCTGCGCCAGGTCAGGCATCTCCCGGATGCAGGGGCCGCAGAAGGTCCCCCAGACATTGACCATGGTGAGTCGCTGTTTTGCGAAGAAGGTGTTGTCGATGATGTGGCCACGCAGATCGCTTGCGCTGAAGGGTCGGACCACGTACCCGGTGCCCAGCGTACCGGGTCCAGTAGCGGTATCTGTGCCGGTTGTCGTGCCCGGGTCGGCTGCACTCTTGCGTGCGTCCTGCAAAGCCGAGACGACGATGACGGCAACGAGGATGATGACCAAGGCCACGATCAGGAGTGTCAGCTTGCTGGTTCCGTTCTTGTGCATGCGAGTCCTGTTCATCGCTCACCTCACTGGAATGTCGCAGACATGATACCGCTTTCTCGCTCCGAGCGCAACAAGAAGCGTCAACACGATGGCTTGACTTCCCTGGAATCAGGCGTTTCCATTGGCCCGGTAGTAGCATCCCGGCATAGCTGCCATGCTGTCGTCGTAAGCCAGGCTTCACCGAGCAGGCGAACCTGTCACTTGCTGTCTGTTTACGAGCCGACCGCAAAGACTCGATCTTGCACAGTAAGCGCGTGAGAGGTACCATGAAGAAGGGTTGTTTCGGGGAGGTGGCGGGTGGTGGCAAAACGTTGGTTGCCGGTCGTCGTGTGTGGTGTGACTGTGCTGGCTCTCGTCATGACACTCGCATTCCGCGAGTTCGACTTCGGGACATCCCTCCCGAGCGGATTCCCCAGTGATGTCCCGATCGTCCCCGGCACGGTCACGTCCTGCACGACGGGCCGGAGCGACGATCTGGTGCGTGTCGTCGAGGTCCGCATCCAGTCTGGCCTTCTTTTCCTGGACGTTGTACAGTTCTACCGTGACGCCTTCGCCTCAGGCGCCAGCGAGCACTGGAACGTCTCTGAGTTTCCCCTTGCCGGCCCCGATGCCACGGAGACTTCCAGCAACGCTCTTTTCGGCAAGAACACGGTCAGTGTCATGATCAACACCGCGGGGGCGACCACCAGCGTGCTGGTCCAGGTCCGGGGCACGTCCATCTTCACCTTGCCGCGCTGACCGCAAGGCACGTTGCCGCGCGGGCGCCGCCGCCCATACTTAACGCCGAAAGCACCGATTTTGCCAACAAGTGGCAGGGCGGCAAGGGAGAGCACCTTGGGACTGATCACGAAGAACGAGGCTGGAGAGAAGGGCGTCACTTCCACCGTGACGCATGTCGCACGCTGCTACGGCATCATCGACCTGGGAACCCAGTACTCCGACAAGTTCGGCAGGTGGGCGAACAAGATCATGTTCCAGTTCGAGCTGCCAGCAGACCTGACGGAGGACGGGCGCCCGTCCATCATCTCCGAGAAGTACACCCTGAGCCTCAACGACAAGGCCAACCTGAGGAAGGACCTGGAGTCATGGCTTGGCCGTCCGGTCACCGCCACCGAAAAGCGCGACGGATTTGCCCTCGGTTGGATGCTAGGCGCTGCCTGCCTGCTCTCCATCCTTCACGGCGGGAACGCCGAGAAGGTATACGAGTACGTGGCCGGCGTCATGAGCGTGCCCGAGGGGACGCCTGTCCCTGAAGCGGTCAACCCGGTGGTCCTGTACAATACCGAGAAGGGTGAAGATACAGTCTATGCCAAGCTGCCCGAGTGGGTTAAGGACCTGATCCAGCAGAGCAGGGAGTTCAAGGCAGACCAGGAGCCGGCCGAGACGAAAGCCGGCGAGTAGCTCCTGCCTCCAGGAGCGTGCTACCCGATAATCAGGTCCTCGAGAGACCGCTTTGGGACATGATGGGTTTCTTCGGCATCTCTCCAGTACTTGATGTCTCCGGTCGAGGGGACAGGATCGATGACCACCTTCTCCTTTGGCTTGCCAATCGCCAGAACGAACACGATTTCGTACTGGTCGGGGATGCCCAGAGCCTTTTTGAGACCGGGCTTGTTGACCGAGGCGATGATGCAGCCGCCAAGACCTTTCTCCACCGCTCCAAGGAGGATGCTTTGGGAACAGATACCGGCATCCCAGTTGAAATTCGCAGACAGCTCCTTGTCCACGAGCATGACGACATACGCCGAAGGACGCTCGCCCTCGGACGGTCCATCCCAGTCCTTGAGGTACGCAGCCCAGGCAAGGTTCGGGAAGATCAGCGCACTCCTGTCCTTCGTGCACGACAGGATATACCGCAGAGGTTGTTTGTTGGCGGCCGAAGCGGACAGCCGTGCAAGGTCGACAAGTTCCCTCAGCGTCTGGCAGTCCACGCCAACATCTTCATAGAACCTGCGGTAGCTCCTGTTCTTCAAGACCAGGTCCTTCAACATGGCAGCCTCCTGTCAATCGTTCCTTCTTGCTTCCAAGTCAATTGCAGCCTGCTTGTTCCATACGTCCTGAGTGATCTCATTGTACGCTTTTCCGTGAAATCTTTGCCGGACCGTGCCCAGGTCCACGTGTTCCAACTGTGAAGCCTTCCTGCTGTTTCTTGCGCGACACTGTATACACTCTTACCCTGTTGACTGACAAGTCAATCAAAAAGGTGGTAGCAATGTGTCCCCGAAGTGAACAGGCAAACGCGCAGGTGAAGGACGATCGGCAGAAGCAGATCCTTGCTGCTGCGCTGAGAGTGTTCATTCACAAGGGCTTTGCCGCCGCGAAGATGAGTGACATCGCGACCGAAGCCGGCATCAGCTATGGACTAATGTATCACTACTTCCAGTCCAAGGATGAGATCTACGCCGAGCTGGTCAGGGATGCCGTGGATTCCTCGAAGCGCGCGATCGAGCGGGTACGGGCCGACGACAGCGAACCGATCGACAAGATGCGCTCGCTGGCACAGAACATCTTCAAGGGTGTCGGCAAGAACCAGTCAGCGGGGTACTACTTCGTCCTGATGATGGAAGCCATGACGAGCGGGGTCTATCCTGCGCGTGCCGCCTTGCACTCGCACAATCAGGAGAGGCCGCTGGGTCTGCTGGTCAGCGTCGTCGAAGAGGGGCAGCACAAAGGGCAGATCGCGGCAGGAGATCCCACGGAACTGGTGCTGACGTTTTTCTCAGCCATCCTCGGTCTTGCTTCGCTGAAAGTCTCCGGAACCATGACATCCATGCCCGACTCCGAAATACTCATGCGAATCTTCCAGCCCGCATCACAGAAGACAACTTGACATTGAGGTGGCACCGTGCGTAACCTGTTCAAGATATACCGGAACCTGAAGCAGTTCACGATTCTCATCATTGTCGGCGTGGCACTCATGTACCTGTCGGTCAGGGCCAACCTTGAACTGCCCACGTTGATGTCAAACATCATCGACAAGGGCATCATCACTGGCGATACCGGCTACATTTGGAAGGAAGGAGGCATCATGCTGCTGGTTTCAGCAGCGGGCGGCATGTGTGCCGTCCTGGCAAGCCTGATGGCTTCCCGGTCAGCCCTGGGCCTGGGCAGGGTCCTGCGTGCCAAGATCTTCACGCATGTTGAGAACTTCTCCCTTCACGAATTTGACAAGTTCGGCGCATCGACGCTGCTCACGCGGACGACAAACGACGTCGTCCAGGTCCAGACGAGTACCGTCCTGTTCCTGACCATGATCGCAAACGCACTATTCACCAGTGTCGGCGCGGCATTCCTGGCCTATGCCGCAGACCCGCAGCTGACGCGGATCCTGTACGTCGCTCTGCCGGTCATCGCCGTGACGATTGTGATCGTGATGAGGCTGGTCATACCGCTCTTCGGCACCGTTCAGACCGAGATCGACAAGATCACGAAGGTTGTTCGTGAGAACCTCACTGGCATCCGCGTCATCCGTGCGTTCAATCGGATCGACCACGAGAAGGCCCGTTTCGACAAGGCCAACGCAGATGTCACCAATACGTACATCAGTGTGAACCGGATCATGGCCGGCTTGATGCCGCTCATGATGCTCGTGATGAACGGCGTCACGATCGCGATCATCTGGTTCGGCAGCAAGCGCATCGACACCGGGAATCTGACGCTGGGCCCGATGCTTGCCTTCATGCAGTACGCCCTTCAGATCCTGATTGCGATCCTCATGCTGACAATGCTGTTCATCCAGTTGCCACGCAGTGTGGCGGCAAGCGACCGGATCATGGCCGTGCTCGAGACGCACCCCGAGATAACGGACGCAGCTGAGGTACGTCAGGCCGATGCAGAACGAGGTCATGTGGCTTTCCAGGATGTCGGTTTCAGCTACGATGGCGGCGAGGAGGCTGCCCTGTGCAACATCAGCTTCGACGCGGAGCCCGGCGAGACTACCGCCATTATTGGCAGCACCGGAAGTGGAAAGACCACCTTGGTCAGCCTCATCCCCCGGTTCTACGATGTGGATAGTGGCAAGGTCCTGGTTGACGGCGTGGATGTACGAGAGCTTTCGCAGGAGGATCTGAGACGCAGGATCGGCTTTGTGCCTCAGAAGGCTGTCCTCTTCACCGGCACCGTTGCAGACAACATACGCTATGGCAAAGAGGACGCCACGGACATGGAAGTAGCACACGCTGCCGATGTGGCCCAGGCGGCCGAGTTCATCACCGCACTGCCGGACGGGTACGCGACGATGCTCTCGGAAGGCGGACTGAACCTTTCCGGGGGACAGAAGCAGCGGCTTGCCATGGCTCGCGCTCTTGTCCGCAGGCCGGAGATATATGTCTTCGACGACAGCTTCTCGGCGCTGGACTTCAAGACGGACGCCAACCTCAGGGCAGCACTCAAGAAGGAGACGTTCGATGCAACAGTCCTCATCGTCGCCCAGCGAGTGGGCAGCATCATGAATGCCGACCGCATCATCGTGCTGGATGAAGGTAAAGTTGCCGGTATCGGCACGCACAAGGAGCTGATGACGACGTGTGAGGTCTACCGCGAGATCGTCTACTCGCAGCTCTCCGAGGAGGAACTGGCATGAGCGATACCAAGAGAGAACAACAGCCCGTTATGCGTGGACCCATGGGTGGTGGAGGTCCCGGTGGCGGCATGCGTGGGGTGGTAGAGAAGCCCAAGGACTTCCGGGGCACAACCAGGCGCCTCATGCAATATCTCAAACCGCAAACCGCCAAACTGATGATTGTTTTTGCACTTGCCATAGCGAGCACTGCGTTCGCCGTGTATGGCCCCAAGATCAGCGGAAATGCCGTAAACCAGCTCATGAACGGGTTCGTGGCCAAGAGTATGGTGAGCGGGATCTCCAAGGCACAGGAGCAGGGCGTCCCTCAGATCCAAAAGGTACTGCAGCAGATGCAGCGTGCCGAAGATGCTGCTGTAACGCAAGCGCAGGCGGCTGCCAAGCAAGGAATCGATCAGCAGTTCTCGGCGAAGTTCCCGGGCGTGCCACTGGCGAACATACCAGGGTACACCGCAGCACTTGCTGTTGCTCAGGCAAAGGCTGCAGATGCCGCAACAAGTGCAGTGCAGAAAGGCTTCCTCGACACCGCCAAGCTGACGCCGGCCCAGCTCACTGCAATGCAGCAATTCGTCGCGTTGCCCCTCGTCAGCAGCATCACGGACAACAACAAGAAGGCTGACACCGTCCTGACCATTATCAATCTCGGCAAGACATTACCCATGACCGGTCAGCAGCAGACGATCAACGTCTCACAGACCGACCTCGACAGGGGCATCGCCGATATCCGGGAAAACGGTGGCACGATCCCGTTGCCTGCGATCGGGAGGACCTTGCTTTTCCTTCTGCTTGTCTATGTGCTGAGTGCGCTGCTCACCTTCGTCATGCAGTACATCATGTCGGATGTTGCCCAGAGGACGACCTATGACATGCGAAAGGAACTCGACTACAAGCTGGCGGCATTGCCCCTCCGCTACTACGACATGCACTCCAACGGCGAGATCCTGAGCCGCATGACGAACGACATGGACACGATCTCGACCACCCTTCAGCAAGGCCTTACACAGGTCATTGTTTCCGTGTTCCAGATTCTTGGCTACATCTATATGATGCTGACGATCAGTGGGAAGCTGACCATCGTGACACTTGCCACGCTGCCGCTATACATCCTCACGACGGCCCTCATCGCACGAAAGTCGCAGAAGTTCTACCGTGCACAGCAGGTGCACCTAGGTCGGCTCAGCAGTCACGCAGAGGAGATGTATACCGGCCACAATGTGGTCAAGGCGTTTGGCCATGAACAGGAATCGATCGCTACCTTTGAGGCCGTCAACAATGAGCTGTATCAGGCTGGCTGGAAGGCTCAGTTCATGTCAGGCGTCATGTTTCCCGTCATGAACCTCATCAGCAACCTTGGCTATGTCTTCATCGCGGTCCTTGGGGGCGTCTATGTCACCAGGAACCTCCTCAACCTGGGCGACATCACGGCGTTCATCCAGTATTCGAGGTCTTTCTCGATGCCGATCATCCAGACGGCGAGCATCGCCAACGTCATTCAGTCGACGATGGCGTGTGCCGAGCGTGTGTTCAGCGTGCTCGACGAGCCCGAGGAGCAACCGGATGCGAGCGACGCGATCGTTATCGCCGAACCTCGTGGCGCCATCACATTCGACCACGTTGCGTTCAGCTACCGCGCGACCGAACCCCTGATCGCGGACATGAATCTGGACGTCAAGCAAGGCGATACCGTTGCCATCGTCGGACCGACCGGGGCAGGCAAGACGACACTTGTCAATTTGCTCATGCGTTTCTACGACATCCAGAGTGGCGCCATCACATTCGACGGCGTCGAGACCCGAAAAGTGCGCCGGGGAAGTCTGCGCACGATGTTCGGCATGGTCCTGCAGGATACGTGGCTGTTCAACGGCACGATCCGTGAGAATATCGCCTACGGGCGCGATGACGCGACGGAGGAGGAGATCGTGGCTGCCGCCAAGGCTGCGCACGCTGACCACTTCATCAGGAGCCTGCCGGAAGGATACGGCACCGTGCTCAATGAAGAGGCCTCCAACATCTCGGCTGGTCAGAAGCAGCTACTGACGATCGCGCGTGTGGTCCTGGCAAACCCAGCCGTCCTGATTCTCGATGAGGCCACAAGCAGTGTCGATACCAGAACGGAAGTACGCATCCAGAAAGCAATGGCACTGCTGATGACCGGCAGGACCAGCTTCGTCATCGCTCACCGCCTCTCGACCATCAGAGACGCTCACCACATCCTTGTCATGGATCATGGTTCGATTGTCGAACAGGGCACCCACAAAGAGCTGCTCGCCAAGGGCGGGTTCTACGCAAGCCTCTACAACAGCCAGTTCACCGGTGCAGTCGTGGAAGGGGGAGCCGCCTGAGGTTCGACATCGGCTGACTTTGAACAAATGGCGACCTTGGCCTCCATGGCGGGGCCGCCTGTAACCATTCGGGACGGTTCCGAAACTGTAACATTCTCGGGACGGTTCCAAGTATGTTACACTTGCAGGCGCTTTGTCCTCGCCCCCCAGTTACTCCCCCCGAGCATTTCAGTTCGATACGAGAAGCGTTGTTGGCGGATGCGGGAATCCAGTCCTCTCGTAACGCATGGACCCCCGCCTTCGCCGGAGAGACGAACAAGGGGCAGTCACTTCCGTTTTCGCGGGGACGATAGGAGAGTGATTTGTCATTCCCGCGGATGCCGGAATCTAGTCCTGTCGCCGGCACTATCCTTCGACGACGGCGCCTCGCCGATCTGCGCGGAGCAGGTCCTCAACAGCTTCCAGCAGCTGCCCTGGATTGTATGGCTTCTCCAGGAACCCCTGGACGCCGCCCTCGTCGAGCATCTGCCTGACCGTGTCGTTGGACGTATACCCGGAGTTCAACAGGATGGGTACCGTGGTGTCCAGCGCCCGGATGGCTTGCACGACCTCGTCGATCGTCATGCCGGGCATGGTCATGTCCAGCAGGATGAGCTGGACGCTGGCCATGTGTTCTCGAAGGACATTCAGTGCTGAAGCTCCATCGGGTGCTGTCAGGACGGCATATCCCCTCCTGGTCAGAAGAGTCTGTGCGACTGCGGAGACGATCGGCTCGTCTTCGACGACCAGGATCGTGCCGTTGCCTGCATTCACGGCGATGGATGCAGGAACAGCGGTCTTTCGGGGCTGGTCAAGACAGCGCGGCAAGTAGACGTCGAAGGTGGTGCCGATACCCTCCGTGGACACTGCCGTGATCCACCCGCCGGCTTGCTTGACGGCACCGTAGACGATGGAGAGCCCCAGCCCAGTGCCGGACCCCACGGGCTTGGTCGTGTGGAAGGGCTCGAAGAGGTGTTCCAGGATCGCCGGTGGAATCCCCGGACCGGTATCCCCGATGCTCAGATGAATGTACTCCCCGGCCCGCGCAAACGGATGGTTCTGGACATAGTCCTCTCCCACGACTTCGTTCTTGGTTCGTATCGTCAGGGTCCCTTTGCCCATCATGGCATCCCGTGCGTTCACCGCAAGGTTGAGGAGGATCTGTGTCATCTGCGACTGGTCCAGCAGGACGTTCCAGACTGTCTGGTCATCGTCGCGGACGATCTCCATGGTGGCTGGCAGTGACTGCTTGAGCAGTTTAAGACTCGCTTCGAGTGCAGTCACGATCTTCATGGGCACCGGCAGGACCATGGCACTGCGGCCGAAGGTCAGCAGTCCCTTGGTGAGTTCGGCTGCCTGATGGGCAGCGTTCTCGGCTGCATTCAGGTTCTCCAGCAGCGGGTCCGATGGGGAGAGGTTGCTGCGCATGAGAGCGATGTTGCCCAGGATGCCGGTCAGCAGGTTGTTGAAATCATGGGCGACGCCTCCTGCCAGCGTCCCGATGGCTTCCATCTTCTGGGACTGGCGCAGTTGAGCCTCTGCTCGGCTGCGCTCCGTGTTGTCGCGGTAGATGGAATAGACAGCTTCTTGCTTTCCTGCAATCCGGATCGGCGCTGCAATGAGCGTCACGTCGACGAGGGAGCCGTCTTTCCTGCGCCTCACCGTCTCCATACGGGTTTCGCCTCCCTGACTGGTCAACCTCGTGATCGCCCTGGCTTCTTCGTCGAGCGCAGGGGGTGCCACCAGATCGTCGATAATCCGTCCGACGGCTTCGTCGGCGGTGTAGCCAAACATGCGAACAAACTCGGCGTTCACCCGCAGGACTTTCCCCTTCTCTCCAGTGATCGCGATACCTTCCGGTGCTGTCTCCACCAGGCGGTCGAAGAAGACTCGTTCGCGCTGCGTCTCTTCCTCTGCCTGCTTGCGCTCAGTAATGTCGGAAAAGGACCACACACGACCCACGACATCCTGACCAACCCTCTGGGGTTGGGAATAGCGCTGGAAAATGCGTCCATCTGCAAGTGCGAACTGATCATTGCTCGATTCTTCCGGCGATCCATATAGTTTTGTGACCTTGGCCAGGAACTCCTCCGGCTGAGCCAGTTGCTGGAGAACATAGTTGAGTGCCAATTCATCAGCATGCTTGGACATGATCTCTTCCGGGATGTGCCACATCTCTGTGAACTTCTGATTCCAGAGCGTAAGGCGTCCGGCCAGGTCTACGACAAGGATACCGTCAGCCGTTGATTCCATGGTGGCATTGAGCAGCGACAAGGACGATGTGAGCGCCGCTTCCGCCTGCTTGCGCTCCGTGATGTCCTCGATCATGGCCATATCGTAGGTCGGCCGCTCCCCAGGGTTCCACAGCGCGGAGACGGTCAGGTTTGCCCACACCTGCGTGCCGTCCTTGCGCTGGTATCGCTTCTCGGTCGTGAACTCGCGGACTTGTCCTGAGGCAAGCAGCCTCATGTTGTGCTCGTCCTTGAGCCTGTCGTCAGGGTAGGTGATGGTCCGAAAGTCCAGAGCAAGCAACTCCTCGCGGGAGTAGCCGACGATGTCCGCGTAGCGCCGGTTGATGAGGACGAATCGGCCCGTCGCCGTCTCGATCTTGGCAACGCCGATGGCCGCCTGTTCAAACAGGGCACGGAACCTGCTCTCGCTCTCGAGGACGGCTCCAGTCGCCTGATCGCGCCGCAGCCGGTCGACCATCAGCATGCCAAGCGCGGCGGTCGCGATGGGATAGATGATGATCACCGGGAGGGCGATGCTGCGGAGCACGGGAATTGCCGACTTCGGTGGAAGCGTGAACGTGAGCGCAAGCATGACGAGGTGGACGACCAGTCCCAGTGCGTACAGCGTCCTGAACGAGAGGTTCACCAGCTGGTGCTTCCGCGCATGCCGCCAGGCCACACCGATGGTCCCCGAAGCGACGATGACCGAGGCGCCCATCACCACGCCGCTGCCTCCGAGGACCACGCGCAACGCGGCAGTCATGAGGACCGCAACCACCGTGGGGATCATGCCGAAGAACAGCCCCGAGATGGCAAGCAGGACGGACCGCGTGTCGAACGTGATGCCTGGCACGAAGGTCCAGGGCATCAGCATGACGAAGATACCGACCGCGCCGACGGCAATACCAGCAATTACCTGGCGTATCCACGTACTGGACACCCAGCGGACGACGTTCAGCAGATCATAGATGTAGACCAGCGACAGCAGCAGGGCGGCGTTGCCGACCAGAGCGACGAAAGACTCAGTGGTCACGCGTCGCCTCCCCGGCTCATGTCTGGTGCACATACACAGGCCGTCAACTGCACAAGTGCTGTGCCATGCTGCATCACGATTCTCCCTTTGCTGGAACCGTTCGCACGCCGGCCAAAGGCCCGTCTGGCATGCTGATTCATTTTCTGAAGTATAGAGAAGGGCAGTTGTCAGTCAAGCGAGAGCCTCTCCCTGGCAAGCCGGCCCTGCCCCTGCTGCCAAGTGGGGAAAACGGATGAGCCCCCTCGGGTGAGGGGGCGTCTGCGTCTAGTTTGAGGGGGGCGTACTGCCCATGAGTACGGCAGCTTGCTGCGTCTTGAGGACACCGAGGCTGTCGTCCAGCACGGTGAAATGGATGTAGAAGCCGTTGGGTTCGAGGTCCCGCGGGATGTTCCACGAGCTCTCGAAGCCGTCGCTGGTTCCGACGGGAATCGTAAGATGGGTGATGCCTGCTGCGAACCTCTTGGTGGCCATCCACTGGTAGACGAGGTTGCCCTCGGCGTCGGTGACGGTCCAGTCAAACTGCTGTGAGGAAGGAAAGGTCAGCACGATAGGCTGGTCCGTCAGGTTGGTGATGGTGTACTTGACCGTCATGGTCGTTCCCACGCGGTAGATGAGCTTGTTGGTGGTGAAGTTGACGCCAAGGTCCACCACGCTCGCCTTGCCGACGGCGAATTGCGTCTTCGCGCCCGTCGGTTCGGTGGTCGTGCTGGCCAGGATGAACTCCAATTCACAGGTACCGATCGTAAGTTCCGTCGCTAGTTTCCACGATCCGTTGAGTTCCATGGTCTCGCCCATCATGACCGTGCGGGTACTCATGACGTCGGCGAACGCCTTGCCGGTCGACCACCGGGCAACCATCCTGCCGTCCTGGCGCACGACGAGGTCGTAGGTCTGAGACGACGTGAAGGTCAGCACGAGAGGCTGATCGTTGCCGTTGTACAGGGTGTAGCGCCAGTCGATAGCCTCACCCGGTGTGTACGAGAGTCTGCCCGTCGCCAGTGTTGTCGTCGGCGGCGCGTAGCGGATGCCGGCGGGCGGGTCGGCCGCGTTTACTTGACGCACACTCACCGTGAGCGCCAGTGCAGCTATCATCAAGACAATCAATGGTCTCTTCATCTGTTCTACCTCCATGTGGCGAACCCCCCCGGGGTCGCCATCCTTCTTCCAGTTGGACGACCGTCGGCAGGTTCTGGTTCCCACATATCCTTACTGACGAACACATATCGGTCGTGGCTCCGATCGCAGCCCGGAAGTGGCACTGAGATCCCCGGTATTGCCACATCACATCGTTGTGCATTGTGATGTGAATGTCAAGGGTGGCCTTGCATGGCAGGAGGCGCGGAGTATGGTTGTGGTCGAGGCCTAAGAGGCCCGACAAGCACAGGAGGCGTGAGATGCCAAGACCGATTCACTTTGACCTAGGGGCGATGGACCCAGACCGCGCGATTGCTTTCTACAAGGCTGCGTTCGGCTGGACCGTGGAGAGGTGGGACGGACCTTTCGAATACTACATGATCACGACCGGCGGGCCGGGCGAACCGGGCATCGACGGAGGTCTGGCCCCGACCAAGGACGAGGGCATCGAGACGAATCTGACCCTGGGTGTTGCGTCGCTGGAAGACGCCATCGCGAAGGTCACCGCCGCGGGAGGGACGATCGTGGGCAACATCGACACGATCCCTGGAGTGGGACGCATCGTGAACTGCAAGGATACCGAAGGCAACACCTTCAGCTTCATGGAGGAGCTGCAGCCCGACAAACACGTCGAACTCGGTGAACTATCAGGCGTCTAGCGAGCTGAAGCTAGGCCAGGACATGCAAAAACCCCTGTGCCGTGAACCGGCACGGGGGCGCGTGTTTCTCGGAGACGGCTACTTGTCTCCGCTCAATACTTTGAAGCGGTCTTCGTACTCTTCCTTCGTGATGTCGCCTGAAGCGAATCTCTTTCGGAGGATGTCGAGGGCCTCGTTCTGATTGCCCTGCATCATGCCATTGTCATCGTGCATTCCATGCATGTGACGCATGTATCCCATGCGGCAGCCCATACCGTGCCGTCTCCACGTCACCATTCGGATGATCCAACCGATGAGCGCGATGAAGAACACCAGGCACAGCAGGCCCATAAACAGATGCCCTACACCCCACATGCCGCCCCACCCGCCGCGTTCGAAACCACCATATCTTGCAAATCCCATCATAGATATCACTTCTCCTTTCTTCGGGACGCCTTTGCGTCCCTGCATGTTCTATACGCAGCATACAGAGGTTTCGTACACATAATTGTGAAGGCAGGACTGCTGACAACTGCAGATTGGCCTGCCGGGCTGCAGTCAGGGATCAGTGATGGTTTGCGGGACTCTACGACAGTATTCTGCAGGCGTCAGAGATCTCCTGGACCGACATCAGCTGGGGCCCGTACTGAATGTAGGCGAGAAGGCGCGCTGCGGGAACAACCGCGACATGGGCTCCGCCGGACCGCGTGGGCGCGGCACCCTCGGAGGCGACGATAGAACGTACGATCTGGTCGCAGCCCGCATCCTTCAGGATGTGGGTGCACAGGAAGGATGCCCTTGCAACCTGCAGTACAGGATCTGCCTCCTCCCCAGCAGCGATGGCGGTGCGACTCCAGCTCCTGGTCTCGATGGCGTAGATCCCCGCAGGGCCTATGAGCAGGTGGTCCAGCTGTGCCGTCTTCAGGTAGCCACCCTCGAACGGAAGGTCGTGTTCGGAACGTAGGTGGAGGTCATTGA
>JAPLGL010000103.1 GCA_026390155.1 Caldisericota bacterium | reverse complement strand
CTTGTTGCCAACCGGGGGAAATGGAATACAATCATCGTTGCGCGCCCGTAGCTCAACTGGATAGAGTGACGGTCTACGGAACCGTAGGTTACAGGTTCGATTCCTGTCGGGCGCACCAGTCCTGACATGGCTCTTTCTGATCTTGATTGCATGCTCCTTGCGCTTGATGAGGCCAGGCATGCCCTTGATGAAGGGGAGATCCCGGTGGGTTGTGTTGTTTCAAGAGCGGGAGAGTTGCTTGCTTCTGCACACAACATGCGAGAGCAGTTGCACGACCCGACGGCACATGCCGAAGTGCTTGCGTTGCGTTCCAGCGCTCAGCGTTTGCAGGACTGGCGGCTGGATGGATGCGTCCTGTATGTCACTCTCGAGCCGTGTCCGATGTGCGCTGCCGCAATAGCTCTTGCGAGGGTACAACGCGTAGTGTTCTCAGCCTACGATTTCGACAATGGAGCAGTGGGCAGCAATGGCAATACACTTGCGAGGCCGATCTTTGGATATGCCCCGGAGGTGGTCTCGGGCGTTTTGCGCAATGATGCCGAAGCCATCCTGCAGCAGTTCTTTGTACGTGTCAGGTCCAAACGGAGAGGTGGCTGAGCGGTTGAAAGCGCCTGCCTCGAAAGCAGGTGACGGGGTTCCCTCGTTCGTGGGTTCAAATCCCACCCTCTCCGCCAGCATCCTGTGGATGCTGGGACAATGGTCAGTCCGCTCACTTGTCGATGCCGGGGTTCAGCCATGAACCCGAGGGTTGCCCCGAAGTACGGTATCGGTTTCGCTTCGCTTCTCGATGAAGCTTCCAATGCACCTCTCAGCATCATGGGCATCGTCCCTCCCGGCCTCGTTGGCACAATGTACAGAATCGGACCAGGCAGGTTCCAGATTGGGGGTTTCACTGATGGCCACTGGCTGGACGGCTTCGCCCTCGTCTCATCGATCAGTTTTGGACCACGCGGGGCCACCTGCAGCAACCGCTTCCTCGCGAGTTCCTGGTATCGTCGGGCTCTGATGGAAGACGCCATCCCGGCTGGCGCTTTTGACTCGCGGTCCATCCATCGAGGCCACCATCTCTCCAACGACAATGCCAACATGAATATCACGATCTGGAGAAACGAGCTGGAGGCTCTCGGCGACACGCCACAGAGCATTTTGATCGATCGCGTGACGCTGGCAACCATACGCACGAGGCCATGGGCTCACTTGAGAAGATGCTGTGCTTCCTCACCACACCCCGTTTTCGACCATATGACCGGAGAGCGCTTTGACCTGTTGCTGTCCAGCGGAGAACCTGCGGGATACGTCATTACCGTCACCAGTCCCGAGGGAACGACGAGGCGCTTGTGTACTCTCCCGTCTTCGCGCCTTGGCTATATGCACTCCTTCAGCGTAACGCCACGCTGGATCGTTCTCGTCGAAGGACCCTTCACAGCATATCCGCGATCCCTGAGCTCCTCCCGACGTCCATACCTGCGCAATTACGTCTGGGATGCAGGGCGGGGGACCAGAATCCTGGTCGTCGACCGGAGGACCGGTGCACTGAAGGCGACACTTCCCACGCGCCCACTGTTCGCACTCCACCATATCAATGCGTGGGACGACGGAGATCGAATCCTCGTCGACCTCGCCGCCTACGCGGATCCGAGTATTCTCGACTCTCTGACTTTCGACCACGGAGAGGTTCCTGCAGGCGACTTTCCCGCCCCGCTGGCGACCCGACTTGTCATCGACGTGGAGCACAAGAAGGTCCTTTGCTTGCCGCTGAAGTGTCCGCCGGGGGAGTTCTGCATGATAGACGCCAGGTTTTCGATGCGCCCGCATACCATCCTGTTCGCGGCAGGGCCCACGAGAACGGGCCAGCTCATCGACCGGCTGTGCCGTTCCGATTTGACAACAGGTCGATTCATCGAGTGGTCCTCCGATAACTGTTTCCCAGGTGCTCCGATTCTTGTTCCTGCGGCTGCGGACGGTCCGGAAGGAGAAGGCTGGCTCCTGAGTGTCGTCCTCGATGTTCGCGAACAGCGCTCATTCGTTCTGATTCTCAATGCCACGACTATGACCGAACAAGCCCGCGCATGGCTTCCCTGTGCACTTCCGTTCGGACTGCATGCACTCTTCGTGCCGGAGGAGACGACAAAATGACTTCATCAAAGCACGTACCAGCGTCATCGCGCGGAGTCCCCACCGATAGTCGCTACCAACGTCAGGTGTGGATGAAGCAGATTGGCCTTCTGGGACAGGAGAAACTGGCAGAAGCCTCTGTTCTGGTAGTGGGAGCCGGAGGACTCGGCTCCCCCATCCTTCTGTGCCTTGCCGCCGCCGGGGTGGCCACAATAGGAATTGTGGACGGAGACACAGTCGGCCTGTCCAACCTGAACCGACAGGTCCTCTACGTCACGGGAGACATCGGTCAACCCAAGGCTCTTGTTGCGAAAGAACGGCTGATGGCGCTGAACCCGGAGATACGTGTCGAGGCGTATCCGAGCCGGCTGGATCCGGACAACGCCTATGCACTCTTCAGCGCCTATGACATGGTCGTCGATGCCACAGACAACTACAGTTCGCGATATCTCGTTTCTGACGCTGCTGTTCTCTTCGAGAAACCGCTGTTCGTCGGTGCGGTAAGCAACTTCCACGGCATGGCATTCACGGTCATCCCGCGGAAGACGGCCTGCTTCCGCTGCCTGTACCCCAAGTCACCAACTGCTGCCATGGCTCGCCAGGAAAGATCCCGGGGCATTCTTGGTAGCGCTCCCGGCATCATCGGATCCATCGTCGCGCAGAACGTGCTCAAGTACGTTCTGGGATGCGGCGACTGGCTGGCCGGCAAGATGCTGCTCATGGACGGGGAGGACAATCGTTTCGAACTCGTGCCGCTTGAACGTGACCATGCCTGTTGTTTCAGCCGGCAAGCTACTCTCGAACCGTCAAGTTCCAGGACGAGGGACCCATCATCAACCTCGCCGACGACCACCGTCACTTCGGCCGCAAGGACTTCCCGGGCCACGTCCTGCACCGCAGCGGTGACTGCTGCAGCCCCTGCTGCACTTGTACACGTCAAAGCAAGATGTACGCGATCCGTCACCTGATAGCCTTTGTCCTTGCGCTGTCCCTGGACAAAGTGCTCCACCTCGCGTACATACCACTCGGATCGCAACTCCGGTGTGACCGTGGTGTCAACCGCCACCACAATATTCGCTGCGGACGCAGCGAAGAGTCCGCCCTTCCCCGAGACTGTGCTGATAATGTCTTCTTTCGTCAGCAGGAACGCCGTTCCGTCCAGATCCAATGAAGCCTGACCGGTACCCTCCAACTCGGCATAGACTCTCTCTGGATCGGCAGCTAGTGCCATCTGGATCGAGGGAATCAGTTTACCTGCCCTCCTGCCCAGGACAGGCAGGTTGGGCCGCAGCGTGAACTCAGCGATATCCGCAGCGTGAGCCGCTTGAGCGATCAACTTGACGTTCAACTCATCGCGGATGATGTCGATATGCGAAGCCAGCGCGTCATGAGCCCGAGCATCATGGACATAGACGGTCACCGCACTTAGCGGCTGTCTCGTCTTGACGCCCGCCTGTTTCCGTGCGGACCTTCCCAACGACACGACATCCATGACCACCTGCATTGCCCTCGTGAGCTGTGGATCAAACGCCGACTCATCAAACTCGGGCAGGTCAAGGAAGTGCACTGAAAGCGGAGCCTCGGCATTGTCCGACCGGACCAGGTTCTGGTAGATTTCCTCCGACATGAAGGGCGTAAATGGCGTCAACAGCCTCGCAAGATCGACCAAGACTCTGTACAGCGTCTGGTACGCCGAGAGCTTGTCGGTGTCGTTTTCACTCTTCCAGAAACGCCGCCTGCTGAGGCGTACATACCAGTTGCTCAGCTCCTCTACGAACGCCTGAATGAGCTTCGTGGCTGGGTTGATATCGTAGGCTTCCATATCCGCATGCACATCTCTGACAAGCACCTGGAGCCGGCTTAGCAGCCACCGGTCCAGTTCTGGCCGCTGATCGAATGTCAACTGAGCTGTAGTGGGATCGAAGTGGTCGATATTGGCGTACAGTACGAAGAAACTGTAGACATTGCGAAGCGGAATGATGAAGTTCTTGAGGGCGTCGGCAACCACGTTCGGTCCGAACCTTCTCGGGTACCAGGGTGGAGTGCCCGTATACAAAGCCCATCGGAACGCATCTGCACCCTGTTTGTCAAGAATGCTCCATGGGTCGATGACATTCCCGACATGCTTGCTCATCTTGTGGCCCTTCTCATCCAGCACCAGTTCGAGCACCATGCAACGCTTGAAGGCAGGCCTGTTGTTGAGAGCAGTGGAGATAGCGTGCAGCGTATAGAACCACCCACGGGTCTGATCAATTCCTTCAACGATGAAATCGGCAGGATACATCTTTGCAAAATCGTCCTGGTTCTCGAACGGGTAGTGCCACTGTGCGTATGGCATCGAACCGGAGTCGAACCAGACGTCGATGACTTCTGGAACGCGGTGCATGGTTCCGCCGCATACGGGACATCGCAGTTCGATCTTGTCCACAAAGGGGCGATGCAACTCTACCTCGGGGTCCGGGTTGACAGCCATCGCGTTGAGTTCAGCGATCGAACCTACCGCGTGATGGTGTCCACAGGAATCGCATACCCAGATGGGCAACGGCGTTCCCCAGTATCGTTCACGAGACAGCGCCCAGTCCTTGATATTCTCGAGCCAGTTGCCAAAGCGCCCTTGCTTTATGTGATCGGGATACCACGTGATCTGTTGGTTGTTCGCAACCATCTGATCCTTGAACTCAGTCGTGCGGACGAACCAGGAGTCCTTGGCATAGTACAGAAGAGGAGTGTCGCATCGCCAGCAGAAGGGGTAATCGTGTTCGATCCTTTCGGTCTTGAACAGCTTCCCATCGGTTTTGAGCTGACGCCGAATATCCGGGTCACTTCCCTTCGCATCCATGCCGGCCCACGGTGTCACCTCAGATGTGAATTTGCCAGCCAGGTCCACCAGCTGGACGAAGGGAAGCCCTTCCTTCAGCCCGACGTCAAGGTCATCTTCACCAAACGCGGGCGCTATATGGACGATGCCTGTGCCGTCTGTCGTCGTGACATAGTCTGCAGTGACAATACGCCACCCACGCGCCTCTTCCGCACTCGCGACACTCGCATAGTCATAAAGCCGCTCATATCGAATCCCCGCGAGCTCGCTTCCGAGATAGGCGCGCACAAGTGTCAAACGTTCAGCGTCACGGCCAAACACCGCACCCAAACGTGCCGAGGCCAGCAGGTACCGGTCGCCATCCAGTTCGACAACCGAGTACTCTACGTTCGTGTTGACCGCAAGCGCCACATTGCTCGGCAGAGTCCACGGCGTCGTCGTCCAGACTAGTGCCTTGACGCCCTCCAGACCACCTGATGCCAGGGAGAACTTGACGAAGACTGTCTCCTCGGTGACGTTCCGGTAGCCTTGCGCAACTTCGTGCATTGACAGGGCTGTCCCGCATCGCGGACAATAGGGGACGACCTTGTGCCCCTGGTACAACAGTCCCTTATCGTAGAAGGTTTTGAGGATATGCCATTCCGATTCTATGTAATCGTTGGTATAGGTCGCATACGCATGTTCCGTATCTAGCCAGAACCCGATGCGGCTGGTCATCTTCTCCCACTCCGCCTTGTATGTGAAGACGCTGTTCTTGCACTCCTGCACGAATGCCTCGACGCCGTATTCCTCTATCTGCTGCTTGCCACTGATCTGAAGTCGTTTTTCTACCTCGATCTCCACAGGCAGGCCCTGACAATCCCAACCACCCTTCCGGGGGACGTAGTAGCCCGTTCCCGCCTTGTACCTCAGAACCGTATCTTTGAAGACCCGGGCTAGGCCGTGGTGCACCCCGGGCATCCCGTTCGCAGTCGGTGGCCCTTCAAAAAAAACGAAGCGCTCCTTGTCCTTGCTCAGGGCGAGCGACTTCTCGAAGACATGACTGGTTTCCCAGAATTGGATGGTGGCTACTTCCTGCTCGACGATCTTGTCGGCAGGCAGTACAGGTCTAAACATGAGGCGTCTCCTCGTGTGAAGGTTTTGCTGCGGAACTCAGCATACATACTACGTCGCCAGGGTGTGTTGTCAACCAGACCACAATTATGGACCCGCTCTAGAACAGGCTATTGAGACACTCCTTCACGGGAGCGAAGTTCACCTTGGCAACCGACCGAAGCATTTCTTTGCCTCTTTCTGAAGCCAGACGCCTCATGAACGACTGAGCTTCCATCGAAGCACCCTTTGGCAGCCGGCCAACTCCACTGTCCCTCCCCGTTCGCTCGAGACCTTCAAGGAACGCAGCCCTTGCCAGGACGGAGGCTGCAGCCACTTCTGGATACCGTTCTGCGTGCGTTTCGACGATGAAGCGGAACCTCTGCGGAGTCTTCCAGATACCCATCGCTCTTCCACCGTACTTGTCCAGGATGACCGTGTGGGCCTTGGCTCTCTTTGCCAATTCGAGGAGCAACTCACCATAGACCTCGTTGAGCAGGACATTCACATTGTGCACACCGGCATAGCGTGCATTGTATTCATCGGGCATCAGGATGCGGACCGCCGACATGCCAAGGCCGTTAAGTCTTGCCGCGACCGTACGCACTTCCGCATCTGTCATGAGCTTGCAGTCGCGTGCCCCAGCCTGAACGATCTCCCGTCGCTCTGACTCCCTGCGAGCAGCAAACGCTGCAACGGCAAGCGGACCGAACAAATCCCCCTTGCCAGACTCATCTCCGCCAACGATGGGAAACTCCAGACCCTCGTTCGCCCGATCGGCGCGAGCCAGGATTTCCTCCGCCAGTTGAACCGGCGTTTCACCACCATGCCCCTGGAACAGGACCTTCCCACTGAAATAGGCGGTGACAACCGAACCCTCGCTCCTCGCCAGGAAGTACACTCCTGCAGGCAACTCACGAGCTTCGATGGCACCGCACGCGGTCAGAGCCGAGCGGAAACGTTCCATCTGTTCATGTGTCATTACCTTCACTATGTTCATGGATGGATTGTCTCCTCTTTCGACAGATGTGCAACACCGGTCAAACACGAGGGGGCCGGCAGTCGCCGGCCCCCTCCCATAACTCAGCTGACTACGTGCTACGGCTTGGCGACCGTGATCCGACCGTCGATCGTCGGGTTGATTTCTGGATGCGCCATGATGTAGGTGACCATACCGTCGCGGTTCCAATCGCTGGACTTGTAGACGATCTTCGCCCCTATCAGCATACTGTATCCATCCCCTCCGATCGCATTGTAGTCCTGCACTGCCAGCTTGTACGTTGCATCCATGTCCACGGGCTTGCCGTTCCTGGTGATACTGACGACACGTGAACCCTTTGGCTTGGACGGATCGAACGTGAAGCTGAACCCAGAGATCTGAGCGAAAGCACCCAGTTGGGCGGGATAGGCACTGACAGAGTTCTCGAGAGCAGCCTTGAGTGTGGAACCCTTGATCTCAAGTACTTCCAGGAAGTTGTCGTACGGCAGTACGGCGTAGATGTTGCCCACCGTGACGTCACCGGCAGGAACGCTGACCCGAATGCTACCGCCTCCCATGAACGCGATATCCGCGCCGGTGGAGATGCGCATCCAGTCAGCGACGTAGTTGCCGAGATTGGTCTCTTTCGTGCGAACGTTAGCGCGCTCGCCGTCCAGCGCTACGAGAGCCTTGCCGATGACGACACTAAGTTTGGCCGTTAGCTGGTTGTTGTACCCATCAACGATGGCCTTGACGGCAGGGTCCTCGGGAACGGAGGTCACAGTCGGCACAAGCTCATACGAGACAGTCTGTCCGGTGACCTTCCCCTGATACGTCGTGAAATCGATGACTTCCTTGCCGACGTACGCTCCTGCTGTGCCGGTCTGGGTGATCATGGTCTTACCGACCATGGCCGCCGTGTTCAGTACCGTATGAGAATGACCACCGATAATCAGGTTGATGCCGAGTGCGCCCGCAGCGATAGCGGGATCCAACGGGGCACCGCCGTTCTCATAGCCACAGTGACTCAGGGCAACAACATACTGTGCACCCTGGGCTTTGAGATCTGCAACCTGTGTCTTGGCCGATGCTATCGGATCTTGAACGGACACATTGGTCTGGCTGGACGGAGTGACAATAATCGGGTAGTCCGAGGTCATGAGACCGAACAGCCCAATATTGATGCCGGCGACGTTCTTGATGACATTGGACTTCCATCCCAGGTTGGCGCCTGCCAAGTTGGAGTTCACATAGACGAACTTCGCGTCTGCGATCCTGTCCTTGAGGACCTGCTGCCCATAGTCCCACTCGTGGTTGCCGAGTGTCGCCACATCATAGCCCATTGCATTGTACGCATCTGTCACACTCTTGCCCTGGAACAGGTTCGCTACCGTGGCGCCCTGGATTGCGTCACCGGCGTCCACGAGCAGGACGTGGTCCTTCCCGAACGCGCTGCGCACGCCATTGATGATGGTGGCCTCACGGGCCGCCCCAGCAACGCTATTCTTGTTTGCGTCAATCACTGGCACCAGGTTGCCATGGAAGTCATTGGTGTGCAGGATGACCACTGTCGGGAAGCGCATCTTCACGACCATGTCTGCCAGTTCGCCCCTCGTAAGCTGGTGCTTTGGGGCAGTAGCTTGCTCGGCAGTGATGAACCCCTTCGACTCGGCGAATGCCACGTATGGCAGCGCCCAGTCCGAGATGATAACGGCCGAGTTGGGAACCTGACCGGACTTCCCGCCTGTACCAGCGGTCGGGATCTCTTGGAAGTTGGCGAGGTCGAAGATGGAAATCTGATCGTATTCCCTGCCCAGCGTGACTGCATAGTCGCGCCATGGGATCGTCGTACTCACATCGATATAGGTCTTGCCCTGGTAGTACCACGTGCCAAGAGCGTATCCAGTCCGGTCCAGCAACCACTTGGCGTTCTTCATCGTGAACGCCTTGAGATCGCTGCCGGTCGGATAACCATTGACGACCACTCCAGGAGCTACGGGAAGAGCAATGGCGTACATCTCCACGCCACCGAGAGACTGACCGGAACGCATGTTGATGGTTGCCCCGCC
>JAPLGL010000049.1 GCA_026390155.1 Caldisericota bacterium | reverse complement strand
GCGCCTGGCAAAGCTTGCCGGTGGCGTCGCCATTATCAAGGTGGGCGCACCTACCGAGACAGCGATGAAGGAGCTCAAGCACAGAGTCGAGGACGCCGTCAATGCTACCAAGGCAGCCGTGGCAGAAGGCATCATCATCGGAGGCGGTGCAGCTCTGGTGAAGGCAGGAAGGGGAATCGACGGACTCAAGCTCACCGGTGACGAGAAGACCGGTGCCGAGATCGTCCGCAGGTCACTTCGTGAGCCGCTCAGAATCATTGCAGACAATTCAGGCTACGAGGGCGTCATCGCGGTTCAGAAGGTTCTCGAAGGCGACGACAATCTCGGATTCAACTCACTTGGCAATAAGTTCGAGGACCTCTTCAAGAGCGGCATTGTTGACCCCCTGAAGGTCACACGCCTCGCGTTGCTGAACGCAGAAAGCATTGCAAGCCTGCTTCTCTCGACGGCGGCCATGGTCACAACCGTTCCGAAGGCAGAGAGTTCGGCCCCGGCCGCTCCGGCCTATCCCGACTACTAGAACTCTGCTTCGCTCGTCATCTGTCGACAGGACCCCGGCCGCAAGGCCGGGGTTTTTTGCATGATTCAGGGTACATCTTCCCCTGAATCACATGCCATCAGTCGCTCCCGGATCCTGTGAAGATACGTTGAACAATACTGCAAATGTACTCACATTCCGCATCGCATCGAGGTCTCATCCAAGAGAAACAACAGGGGGAGTCCAGGGAATTGCCCCGGCTAGCTAAGAATCAGGCATTCCTTCTGAGTCTTGGATCAGTGGCATCCCGTAGTCCATCGCCAAGCAGATTAAACCCCAGGACTGTCAAGAGAATCGCGATACCAGGGAATGTCTCGACCCACCAATACCCTCCTGTGATCGAGTGAATACCATCGGCAAGCATTGCCCCCCATTCAGGCGTCGGCGGCTGGGCTCCAAGGCCCAGGAATCCAAGGGCCGCTGCATCGAGGATCGCACTTCCAATGCTGAGCGTCCCGTAGACGATGAGCACCGAGAGGACGTTTGGCAGGACATGCGCCATCATGATGTGGAAACTCGACGCACCGATTGCGCGAGCCGCCTCCGTATACTCGTTCTGGCTGACCACGATGGTCTGAGAGCGCACGACTCGTGCTATCTGAGGTGCATATGTAATGCCGATGGCGATCATGGCCTTCTCCAGACCTCTCCCCAGAATCGCGACGATGACAATTGCCAGCAGGATGGAGGGAAGGGAGAACATAATGTCCACGATTCTCATGATGACATTGTCCACCCATCCGCCCAGGTAGCCTGCTGCCACCCCGGCCGCCGTCCCAAGCACTACTCCAATGACAACAGCTACAAATCCTACCGTCAGCGAGATCCGGGCACCGTAGATGATTCTGCTCAGGGTGTCCCTGCCGAAATTGTCCGTCCCGAGAAAAGTCGAGGGCCTGTTGGCCCAGAATCCGGGCTGAAGATTGTCCTTGAGATTTTGGGCGATGGGATTGTGCGGTGCAAGGACTGGAGCGGCGATTGCGATGAAGATGAAGAACAGGATGACAAACACCCCAAACATGGCAGACCGATTCTTGCGCGTATAGCGCACCATTTCGACGAAAAGAGAGTTGCTCGTGCGAATCTTATCAGTCATAGCGGATGCGTGGATCCACGTACGAATAGACGACATCGACGATCAGGTTCACGAGTGCCACCACGAGAGCAACAAAAATCACAGAGCCCTGCACGGCAGGGTAGTCCCTGGCCGAAACCGCCTGGACGATGTATGTCCCCAGACCTGGCCATGAAAAGACGGTCTCTGTCAGCACCGCACCACCCATCAGACCGGCAAACTCCGTGCCGGAAGCGGTCAGGATCGGAATCATCGCATTCCGCAACGCATGCTTGATAATGATGGCTCGCTAGCTCAGTCCCTTAGAACGCGCAGTTCTGATATAGTCTTGCCCCATGACGTCGAGCATGCTCGACCGCGTGATGCGTGCGACGAAGGCCATAGGGATAGTGCCCAGAGCAGTTGCAGGCAGGATCAGGTGCTTGAGGGTGTCCAGAAATGCCGGGAATCGGAGTTCAAGCAGGCTGTCCACAAGGTAAAGATGGGTTATGGGAGTGATCGAGTACATGACTCCCAGGCGTCCGCCCGTTGGAAGCAGATCGAGCTTGATGCCAAAAACCATGATGAGGATGATCGCCAGCCAGAAGACCGGCATCGACACCCCGAACAGCGCAATAAACATGCTTGCGTAGTCCCAGAACGAGTATCGCCGCACGGCAGAGATAATCCCAGCAAGCATGCCAATAATTGTGGCGAAGATCATGGCGAAGATTGAAAGCTCAAGCGTGTTCGGAAACCGCTGAACCAGCTCCACCAGCACTGATTGGTGAGTGAGGATCGACTGCCCCAAGTCACCTCGAAGCGCGTGTCCCAGCCAGATCCCATATTGCACGACAAGGGGCTTGTCGAGGCCCCACTCGGCTCTCATCTGCGCCAAGGTTTCGGCTGAGGCGTGTTCTCCTGCCATCGTAATCGCAGGATCACCAGGTGCAAGCCTTATCAGGAGAAAGATAATAATAGAAACTGCGAATACTATGAGAAGCACATTCATAGCTCTCTTTGCGACATAGTATTTCATTGGGGAGCTCCACTTTTCATGAAGGAGGGGCGGGTGCCCCTCCTTGCTTGTCTGCCTACGCTATTTGGTAGTATCAAAGGAAACCGTATCGAAGTGGTAATCTCCTGTTGGGTAAAGAACAAAACCTTTTACACTCTTTGCAAAAACGAGAGTTTGTGTTGCATATGCAAGGGGAACCCAGGGCGCATCATCATGCACGATCTGCTGAACTTGCTTATAGAGTT
>JAPLGL010000117.1 GCA_026390155.1 Caldisericota bacterium | reverse complement strand
ACATCTTGTTCGCGTCAATGGCCGGCTGGCCCGAGGACTCTTCTCGTCTCTCTGTTCGACCACCGGAGCATCTCTCCCCGCGGCCGCACTTGCTGTATCAACATTTCACATCCTTGCCCCTGTTGCCCTTCTGGCGAACGTCATAGCTATCCCCGCGGTCTCACTGCTTCTGCTAGGCCTCCTGGCCTGGTCCTTACTCCTCCTTGCAGTCCCACCGCTCGCGTCACTTCTCGCACCCATCCTCAACGGTATCTCGAGTGTCCTGTTTAGCTGTCTCGACCTGCTGGGACGCCTGCCCGGCTCACATCGCAATGTCCCCGCACCTTCACAGTTTCTGCTCCTTTCCCTGGGACTACTGTTCAGCGTTATCATCCTCTCCGTAGACAATCGGCCAAGATTCAGAAAAGGACGCCACGCGGGACTTCCAATCGTTGTAACAGCCATCCTGGTTGCACTCGCATGGGTCTTCAATACCGTCCCATTCGACACGCGCGTCACGTTCCCTGTCGTCGATCAGGGCAGCGTTGTCCTTGTGCGCAGCAAAGACATCGGCACGTGGCTCTGTCTGTTCGATACCAACGGCAAAGCCGCAGACCGAGCGGCCCATGCACTCGCAGCACTCGGCGTAAACACGCTCGACGTCGTCGTGATCGCGGGGTCCCCGGTGGATATCCCAGACCAGCTGGACACAGTGTTCGGACTACTCGCGCCGAGCCACGTGTACCTTCCTTCCCAGTTCGCCCGCATTCCCATTCCCGGCCTCGACAGTAGCTTCGAATCGACCATTGCATCTCTCGAAGCCGGCAGCATGGTTGCTGTCGAGACAACGACCGGGACTATCCGGGCAGGCAGCACCGATCGGGCCAGGCCCTCGCTGGTACTGCTTACCCCCACTCTTCGTGGAACGGCAAGCCCCGGGGTCTTGTCTCCGGGAGACTCCCCCGGCTTTGCGTATGATACGTCCACCGGGACCGTTCAGGTTCTCACCACAGACTCAGGATCGACCTTTGCTCTCAGACAGACCGGCTGCATCTCCGTGTTCACTCGCGGCTCACACAGCTGGGTTGCGCCCGACCCGAGACGTTGATACAATGACCACATGACGAATCGAGTAGTGCTTGTCGACGGAAGTTCGATTTTGTACCGGGCATTCTTTGCCATGCCCCACCTCAGCACTGCCACCGGCGTCCCTACCGGAGCGATTCTGGGAACCACGACGATGCTGCTCACCATCATCGAAGACCTTCAGCCACAATACATGGGTGTCTTCTTCGACCGCAAGGCAGCAACCTATCGCCACGAGATGTTCGAAGACTACAAGGCCAACCGGGAGTCCATGCCCGACGAACTCGTCAGCCAGCTCGTCAACCTCAAGCAGCTCATCCGTTCCCTGGGAATTGTCACGCGGGAAAAGGACGGGTTTGAAGCGGACGACTTCATCGGCATCTACAGCAAGGTCGCTCGCCAGGCGGGAGTCCCCTGTACCATCTATTCCGGAGACAACGACCTGCTCCAGTTGACGGACGACAACACATCGGTGCGCATTACGGTCAAGGGAGTGAAGGAGGTCAGGGAATACACGCCTGCGGCAATCCTCTCGGAGTTTGGCCTCAAGGCTCCACAGCTGGTTGACGTCAAGGCGCTCAAGGGCGACACGTCTGACAATATCCCCGGGGTACACGGCATCGGCGACAAGACCGCATTGAAACTGATTCAGGAGTTTGGTTCAGTGGAGGCGCTGCTCGAAAACGGTGGTCCTGAACGCTACAGGACCCTGCTCGCCGAAAACCGGGACATTATCCTGCGCAACCGCTCGCTGGTCACGATCCTGATGAGCCTGGACGAACCAACCAGCCTCGGTGACCTGGAACGCGGTGGCCCAGATACGAA
>JAPLGL010000070.1 GCA_026390155.1 Caldisericota bacterium | reverse complement strand
GGCGAGCGTTCCCATAGATCGTCTCTCCATGCTCATCTGCTACAGGCGTGCATTTGACGTCAGGATGGCGACGACACGGTCGAGCCCGGCCACAATTGTCTCCAGCGACATGGAGGGTGTCCCCGGCTTGTCCGCCACCTGCCCGGGCAGGAGCGGCACGTGGACGAACCCGGCCCGCGTGTTGAGACTGCGGGTGGCAATGTGATGCAGAACGCCGTAGAACAAGTGGTTGCAGACGAACAGGCCCGCAGTGTTGCTGACAGCGGCCGGGAACCCGGCACTGCGAAGCCCGGCAACGATCTGCTTCACGGGCAGCGTGGCCAGATACGCAGTCGGGCCCTGCACAACGACAGGAATGTCCTCGTGAAGCTCACCGGCGTTGTCGGGAGTCTGTGCGTCATCGCAGTTGACCGCGACGCGCTCGATGCTCAGTTCGGCCCCGCCCCCCGCCTGGCCGACCATCACGACGGCAACCGGATGGAGCTGGTCGATCGCTTCTATTACCGTCTCGATGCTTCCTGCATAGGTCGTTGGCACCAGCAGCCTCTCGACGCACATGTCACCGATATCTCCCTGGAGCCGACTAACGGCTTCCCATGACGCGTTGACAGCTTCACCACCAAACGGTTCAAATCCTGTCACGAGCATTGTCATCGTGCGTTCCTCCCTGGAATAGGCATAGTATATGTGAACGCGGCGTCAGACCAAATGCGCTTGACGTGGCGCAGGGCATCGGTACCATGGCATCAGCGTGGAAAACGAGGCAGCTGGTTCTGGAGGAAACGACCACGATGTATCGACCTACCGTAGCAGAGATCGATCTGGCAGCAATCCGTGACAACCTGAAGGCTATCCGGGCGTGCATCTCGCCCAGGACACAGGTCATCGGTGTCGTGAAGGCCGACGCCTACGGCCATGGCGCGGCGCGCGTCGCCGTGTTGCTGGAGCAGGAACACGTGCCACTTCTGGCAGTGGCGACGCCCGACGAAGCGGTCGAACTCCGCGAGGCCGGCGTCATGACGGAGATTCTTGTTCTGGGGCACGCGCCGCCTGATTTTGTCCCCTTTGCTATGAGCAACAATGTGACGCTTTCGACCGACGCTCATGCGACGACGGCGATGTACGCGGCGGCGGCAGGTGCTGGTAGGGTCCGCCTGCACTACAAGGTCGACACCGGTATGGGGCGTGCGGGTGTCCTGGCAGACACCGCCATCGAGCAGATCAGGCAGAGTTCCGCTCTCCCGAATGTCGACATCGTCGGTCTCTATTCCCATCTGGCCTCCGCCGAGTCCGACCTGGACTTCACCGCCGGACAGACGAAACGCTTCGCGGACATCGTGCGCGACGTCCGCGCAGGCGGACTCCGCCCGGCAATGGTACACCTTGCCAACTCCGCCGGCATCTTTACGGTTCACTCACCCACTCTGGATGGCGTACGCCCGGGCATACTGCTCTATGGACTGCCACCTGCCGCCTCTCTCGCCCGGGCCTGTTCCGTGCGGCCATCCCTGTCATTGCGCACAAGGCTCGAGGTCGTCAAGGCCTTGCCGACAGGGCATGGCATCGGGTATGGAAGGACGTTTGTCACTAAACGGCCGACGAGCATGGGCCTCATCCCCATCGGATATGCCGACGGCTACCCGCGCAGCTTGTCAAACAAGGCGTGTGTCATCGTGCGGGGGCACTTCGCCTCTGTCGTGGGCCGCGTCAGCATGGACGTCGTCGCTATCGATCTGACCGACGTGCCGGCTGCCGTGCCGGGCGATCCCGTGACGCTGATGGGCGAGCAGGACGGCCTGCGGATCACCGCAGTGCAGCTCGCGGAATTGGCCGATACAATCGCCTACGAGATCATCACTGGTGTCTCGAAGCGCGTTCCTCGCGTCTACATTGATCGTGTGCCGTGAAAGGTTGCGTCGGGACAGGACCAACCCCCCGCCAGCGAGCGGGGGCTTGGTCATCATGCAGGGGCTATCTTGCCATGGCGGCACGGGATGAGCCACCACCTCCGTGGTCCTCGAGTGCCGTCCGCATTGCGGCAGAGGGAAACCAGCGCCCTGGGCACGCCGTGAAGCCTGGGATACCGGTCCTCTCGCTTGGAACCTCGCGATGAAGGATGACATGGGACACGGCGATTCCATGCTGTTCTGAAAGCGAGCGCAGCAGCTGCACGCCGGCTGCGTACTGCAGCGCAGGCATGCCGGCCACCTGGAAGTTGCCCAGAAAGCACACGGCTATGCTGACGGCGTCGAGCCGAGCGTTGCCACAGTTGAAAGCGACCATGGCAAGCGGCTGCCCCGTGAAGATGACGCCGGTCGGTCCGACCGCGACATGATAGTCGCAGACATACCCGGGAACAGTCCTGGCCCAGTGCCTCTGGTGATTGCGCCTGATGGCGGCCCACAATGCCGCGCCCTCGGGGTCTCCCACCCCGAGGGTCGCATCCGTCGCGCTGTGGTGCAGGACAAGGTGGGTGAGGGACCGCATCAGGGCGTGACTGCTGAACCGTTGATGCGCAGAGCTGTTTCGATGACGTCCGCCAGCCGGTCCAGACTCGTCTGCATCCGGTCCAGCTTTCCTCCAAAGACCGTCAGCAGGTACACGGAAATAGCGATGGGGAAACCGATGTTGCTGATCAGTTTAACAAGTTCGTCCATGTCGTTCCTCCTTGGCAGGGGGTGCCCTGCTCTCCTGTTATGGAGAGCCATGCATGGTGGACGGGCCTGGCGAGTCTCTCCGACGAGAGAAACAGCGTCAGACGAGCTTCAGGGCGTGAAAGAGGAGAGCATACAGGATGGCGAAAACCAGGCCGGGGAGCAGGTTGGCCAGCTTGATCTTTTTCAGCCCCAGCAGGTTGATGCTGATGGCGATGACCATCAGGCCTCCCGTAGCCGTCAACTCATTGAGGATATAGGGCTGCATCAGGAACCCCAGCGCGGAACCCAGCAGGGTCAGACTTCCCTGGACAACAAACACGGCAATGGCGCTGAACGCCACGCCGCTGCCGAGTGCCGCAGCAAGCGATATACTGATGACCAGATCGAGGATGGACTTCGTGTAGATGAGCGTGCCGTTGCCGGTCATCCCTTCCTGGATGGAGCCAATAATGGTCATGGGTCCAATGCAGTAGATGAGGGAGGCAGTCACAAGCCCCTCGGCCCACCGGCTTCCAGACGCCACGTGGAGTCGCGTCTGGAAGCGCTCAGCTGCGGCGTTGATCCGATCATCAAGCCGCAGGAGCTCTCCTGTGACGACACCACTGACGATTGCCATGACCATGATGACGGCATTGCCTGTCTTGAGAGCCATGCCGGCCCCGATGGAAGCGGTCGCCAGCCCATTTGCGATGAAGATGGCGTCGCGTGTGTCCTCCTTGAGAAACTTGCCGGCCATCATGCCCAGCACGCTGCCAACCACGACGGCCACGGCGTTGACCGTCGCGCTCAGAGGAAACCTCAGCACAAAACGCGCAGCCGCCCCCGAGGGGCCGGCAACCGACGCGGCAATTGCCGAAAGAAGGCTCATGAACAAAGGATGTCCCTAGTCCTTGAGCCCCATGACCTCGTACAGCGAGAGGTAGGTCTCGGCATCGCCGAGTTCCTCGATGGCAGCAATGACGGCATCCTTCGTGTCCGCGGGCAATGCTCGGAATGCGTCGGTGTCGGTGAGCTCGATACCCTTCACAGAGACGGATACCGTGCCGATGTAGTCATCGTCCGTCAGTTCAGTGGCCAGAACACGCGCCTGGTCCTCGGCCGGCACAAACAGAGCCTGGCCGAGGTAGATGACCTCCGACTCCTCGGAGTCTTCATCGCTCTCGTCGTCCTCGGTTTCCCCATCCCCGATTTCCTCGCCCTTGCCCGCTGTCGCGTCATCGGCGTTCTTGCCACGATTGCCGTTGCACTCGCAATTGTCCCCGTCACCACCGCATGAGCACTCTGAGCCATCCTCATCCATCTCATCGGCCCACGGATGGAACCCCGAAATACGAATGGTCGCGTCGAGAGTGTCACGTTCCATCACCACGTGAGACTGGTCCTCGTCAAGGTGGTAGTGCCATTTCTTGAGAATCTCTTCGCCTTGCTCAACGCTTTCGATATTGTTCATAGCCACCTGGATCAGCATGGAAAACCTCCAATGAGATAGTATGGCATTCATTGTACACATGTTTGTGTGGGGCGCAAAAGCCCATACACTCTCACTATGAAGAGTGGATTCGTATCGATTTTTGGCAAGCCTAGCGTGGGCAAGTCGTCGCTGATGAATACCATCCTTGGCACCAAGCTATCCATCGTGTCGCCCAAACAGCAGACCACGTGGTACAACATTCTTGGTGTCCTGAACAAGAAGGACGCACAGGTCTGTTTTGTCGACACGCCTGGATATCACAAGGTGAGCAAGAGCAAGCTCAACAAGTACCTTGTCGATACGGCACTGCAGTCGCTGGAGGACATCGAGGTCGTCTATTTCGTCATCGACCAGTCGGCCTATCCCGACGCCGAGTACCAAGAGATGATTGCCATCGTCACCAAGCTCGGCAAACCGATCTTCCTCGTCGTCAACAAGATGGACTTGGACACGGCCAAGCGCCACGAGATGGTGGCCGCTCCCTTCGTGGAGAAGCTTCATCCGACGGCTGTCTTCCACGTTTCGGCAGCGACCGGCGCCGGCGTTCCGCCACTCGTAAAGGCAACCATCGACGCAATGCCGGTCGGTGAGCCCTATTTCGACGACAAGACCCTGACGTCCCACCCGATTGAGCTCATCGTGGCGGACACAGTGCGTGAACAGCTGTTCTCCCGTCTGCAGGACGAGCTCCCCTATTCGACCGCGGTCGTCACCGACGACATCTCCGAGTCCGCCAAGGGTATCCGCGCCATGGTCAGCGTCTACGTTGCCAAAGACTCCCAGAAGGGCATGATCATCGGCAAGGGCGGCGAACTCATCGCGACCATCAAGGAAGTCGCCCGCAAGAACCTCGTGCACTTCCTGGGTGAGCGGGTCGAGCTCGATCTGCGCGTCAAGGTCGAGAAGAACTGGAACCGCAAGCTGGTGACCATGAAGCACTTTGGACTGACGGTCAGCAAGAAGTAGCCTGTCCATCTTCCTGTGATATGCACAAGCGCCAGGCGTGAGCCTGGCGCTTGTGCATATCACTCCCGATGGCGAACCCTCTACGATGGTCCAGGACTTGCCGCGACGGCCTCGCCCTCGATCAGGTCTGCCGGCTCCATCACAATGGTCCCTCCGGTCACATACTTGACCGTTCCCTTGCGCGCGACCAGTTCTTTGATCTCCCAGGGGAAGTTGAGTTCGATGGCACTGACGCCCCTGAGGAAGTCTGACCGCATGCTGAACCGGACCTTGTCACCCAGGCGCTGCATGCGCACGGAAAGCTCACCAAACGTCGACTGCAGGCCGTGCACGTCGATGCCGTCCCCAGCAAACAGCTCTGGCGTCGGCACCGGAATGATGCTCAGATACGTACCCCGTTCGACGAAGATGATGCTCGTCAGAAGCTCGAAGGCAAGCGCCGTGGCGACCACGCTGTGGCGTGGACCGGCGAGAGCCCTCCTGGTGTGCAGGTCGACGTAGTCGGGGAGAGCATCGGACACCCCGAGCTGCTCAAGCCCCTCCTGGATCAGCCCATATGCTCCACTCTCACGGCGCAGGACCAGAGCCTTCGCAAACAGCAGCGAAAGACGCACGTCGCCGAGCGAACCAAGACAGGGATCTGCAACAAGGCCATCACGCAACCAGTGTTCGGCGATCCAGCTCATGCTGCCCGTCAGGACGGCATCTTCCATCCCATGTGCTCCGAACAGGGCATAGGCAGCGATCATCGCGATGTCGGCAAACGCCGGCTTGCCGGGACCGCCATGACCGTCGGCCGTATCTGCTTGCTTGAACAGCCTCAGCTGGAGGTCGTCACACTGTCTGAGCCGCAGGTCGTCCTTCTCGGACAACATGCCCTGATAGCTCTCGATCGCCTTGCCCAGCACCAGTGACAGCACAGGTCCTGAACGCCGCAATGATCCCAGCAAGCCGATGGCAACAGGATCCAGCGTCGTCTGGGACTGGCTGAGCCAGGTGATGAACTGGTCGACGACGGGGAACAGCTGTCTGCGAACCTGCACCTGGCGTGCCGTCTTCAGATGCCACCCCAGCGCAATGACCAGGCTGGCATACGTCAGCACTGCATCCGCCGCAAGCACGGGTCCTGAGGGCAGTTGCGCCGCATATGATCGCAAGAGGCCGGAAGCCGTATCGACGTCGCCCACGCGGTCGTACGCCTCGACGAGCGCCGGCAAGGCAAAGGCGTCGAGGCTGCCGTCAAACACTCTGGCAGCAGCAGGCTGGAGGGACGAAAGGTGAAGTAGCTGGTTGGCGGCAAAACGGTTGAGGCGCTCGTCGCCCGTTCGGTATCCTGCGTGCTTCTCCTGTGTCACAACGAGCCGATGCTCCTGCTCAAGGATCCCGGCACTCTGTCCGAGGAGGAGTGTGAGTTCCTCGTTCTTGTAGGCACGGTCTCTGTCGACGAAGAAGAAGAACGTGACCTCGGCATCGCCACCAGGTTCAAGCTGATGATCGAACGCAAGCCGCAGCTGCAAGAGCCCTGCCGGAGAAATCACTTCTCCCGTGGCGTCGGCGTCGACCATGCTGCCAGTCCGGGGATCGTAGACCGTGACCTTGGTCCTGCTCGGTCGTTCGCGGGCAAAGGCGACGCGCTGTCCGTTGAGCATGATGAGGTTCTCGCGGGAGAAGCTGAATCGTTCCAGGCTGGTGATGCCCACCTCATCGAACGGCTTGATGAGGAGGACGAGGGTCACGGCGTGAAACTGGTCACTGGTATTGCGCAGGCGGAAGGTGACCTGAACGAAGGACAGGTCCATGAGTCCATGGGGAAACGCACTCCTGGTCACCGTGAGTTCAGGTGCCGTCATGATGACGCGGTGGATGCCGTCTTCGAACGAGGCCATCATCGCTGTCGGATCATACACCGCAGAGGAGCAGACCTCACGCCCCTCCACCTGCGCCACATAGTCGATGGTCGCAGGCACCAGAGTCAAGACTAGCGTCCCAGACTCACCTGCCCGTACGCCCTCCGGATGATGGGAGAGACCCAGGTGCGTCAAACGCTCACCGGTCAGGTTGTGCCACGACGGGACACTCCCAATCTGGCCCGAAAGCTGAACCTGCAGGTAGTGTGGCAGCTCATCAGGTTGAAACAGCGCTGAAGCTGTCTGCGTCAGCACTGTGCGCAAGTTCCCCTCGGATTCCGCGCGCACCTGTTCCGCGCCTGCGATGATCTGCAGCCGGTCCAGCACCTCGCTCGCAGACTGACTGAGAGCGACAGTGCGCTCCCGGTTTCTACCCCTCATGGGCCAACATGGCCTTCACAAACGCTACAAACAGGGGGCCGGGCTGGAGGGGCTTGGACGCGAGTTCGGGGTGGAACTGGACGCCCACGAAGAATGGATGACCGACAAGTTCGAGAGACTCGACCAGGTCTTCCTCGGGGTAGACAGCGGCGACGCGCATGCCATGTTCTTCAAAAGCTGCACGGTAGTCATTGTTGAATTCATAGCGATGACGATGGCGCTCGGAGAGTGTGGATGCGCCATAGGCCTCTGCAACCCTGCTTCCCGGTGTGATGGTGTTCTCATAGACGCCGAGCCGCATGGTCCCGCCAAGCTTCTGCACACCTTTCTGGGAAGGCATGAGATAGATGACCAGGTCCCTGGCCTCGGGCTTGAACTCCTGGGAGTTCGCGTCCGCAATGCCGAGAACGTTGCGCGCAAACTCGATGCTGGCGACCTGCATGCCCAGGCAGATGCCCAGATAGGGCAGACTGTGGGTGCGTGCATATCCAGCAGCCATGATCATCCCTTCGATGCCGCGCTTGCCGAAGCCTCCCGGGACCAGGATGCCGTCGTATCTGCCCGCGTCCAGCAGGCGCGCCCCCTGCTTCTCGACTTCCTCGCTGTCAATCAGGTCGATGTGCAGGTCACATCCAGTCGCCCATGCACCATGGTGAAGCGCTTCGCGGAGGGACAGGTAGGCATCGTTCAACTGAACGTACTTCCCGACGACAGCCAGCCTGCGGAGTGTCTTCGCCTGGTCAATGGTCCACGTGAACCGTACCCAGGGCGTCTCGGTCTCAGCTGTGCGGGGCGCCATGCCGAACGAAGACAGGACAAGGTGGCCGACACGCTGTTCCTGCAGGTAGTTGGGAACCTTATACACTGAGGTCAGGTTGGGCAGCGAGATGACGTGATCGTAGGGGACACCGCAGAAGAGGGCCACTTTGCGCTTCTGCTCGGCGGGCAGGTCCTTGATTCCACGAGCCACAACCAGCGTGGGCTGGATGCCGATCTTGCGCAGTTCTCCGACGCTGTGCTGCGTGGGCTTGGTCTTGAGTTCGTCCGTGGTCTCGAGATAGGGAACGTACGTCAGGTGAGCGAAGATGGAGTTGGCAGGATCCTCCGCCCAGAACTCCCGAATCGCCTCGAGGAATGGCAGACCCTCGATATCTCCGACCGTTCCGCCGGCCTCAACGATCACGAAGTCGGCCTTCGTGGCTTCGGCGACCTTCGTCACACGACTGCGGATCTCACTCGTAAGGTGCGGGATGATCTGCACCGTATGCCCGAGATACTCGCCCTTGCGCTCCTTCTCAATGACAGAAAGGTACACCTGTCCGCTGGTAATATTGTTCATGCGGTGAAGGTTCTGGTTGAGGAAGCGTTCGTAGTGGCCCAGGTCGAGGTCGGTCTCAGCCCCATCCTCAGTCACGAAGACTTCGCCGTGCTCAAAGGGATTCTGCACGCCGGCGTCGACGTTCAGATATGGATCCATCTTGAGAATGCTCACAGAGAAGCCCTCGTCAAGGAGGATGCGTCCCAGAGAAGCGGAGAAGATGCCCTTGCCCAGCGACGACATAACGCCGCCGGTAACGAAGATGAACTTGCTCATGCTGCCTCCGTGATTGACTGGGATATGGAACCGCGCGCCATTGTCAGTGCTACTTCTGGGCAGAAAGCACCCTCAGGACCTCACGCATGAAGTCCGGCAAGTCCGCCGGCGACCGGGATGTGACGAGGTTGCCGTCGACAACAGCCGATTGGTCGACCCAGATTGCGCCGGCATTCGACATGTCATCCCTGATGGTGGCCGTGCTGGTGAGCGTGCGCCCCTTGACGATCCCGGCGCTGATGCCCACCCAGCCGGCATGACAGATCATCGCCACCAGCTTCCCCTTGTCGTTCATCTCACTGACCAGAGCAAGCATGGCCTTCGACCGGCGCAGGAAGTCCGGCGCATAGCCACCTGGCACGATCACGCCGTCGAACTCTCCCGGGGTGACGTCCGCGATAATCATGTCCGGCGTGAAGGGCACACCGAACTTGCCCCTATAGACACGTTTCTCTGTCGCGACGCTGATCACGTCGAACCCAGCTTCCCTCAGACGAAAATAGGGATAGATGAACTCATGCTCGTGCACCAGCTCGTCCAGCAACACAGCAATCTTCTTTGCCATGGAGACCCCCAGTGGTACGGATGTTGTTCGTCTATAGTCTAACCAAGTGGAAGCATATTCAAATGAAGACACTCGACGCTGGTCAACCCGCTTCACCGTGACGGCCATGCCCTCTGCGTGTTTGCTGCTATACTCACATCATGAAACAACTCGGCGTGGACATAGTGGCCGTGGCGCGTATCCGGGCTCTGGGGGAAAGGTATGGAGAACGCTTTCTGAACCGTGTCTACTCGACCTCCGAGCTTGCGACATGCGACCGCCCTGACCGCTGGCAGTGTCTGGCAGGCCGCTGGGCCGCGAAGGAGGCCATCATCAAGCTGCTGCCTCTTGCGGACCTTCCGGCGCTGCGCGAGGTCGAGATCGCTCCAGGCCCGGAAGGCGCCCCAATTGCCGTCATCCGCGGGATACCCTGGTTCAACTGTTCCCTCAGCATCAGTCACGAACGAGAATACGCTGTCGCCGTGGCCATGGTGACCCAGGGAGAATATGGGGGCATATATGAGAGCCGCGACTCGTAGCCAGATCCGCAGTATCGAGAAACACACGTTCAATGAATACGGCATGCCCTCGATTGTGCTCATGGAACGCGCAGGTCAGGCCGTCGCGGACGCAGCACTGAGCATAGCGGACGAGGATGCAGAAGATGGACTGAGGCCGCACTTCGTCGTTCTCTGCGGCACTGGCGGCAACGGGGGAGACGGCTTCGTCGCAGCGCGTGACCTCCTGTTTGCAGGCTTTCCCGTTACAGTGTTCGCTGTCCCCGCCAAAGGACGTCCCAGCGACGACGCGGAGACGGAACGCGCATTCCTGGAACGGGTCTCCCCCGAAGGCACGCTTGTCGATGTCACGGATGAACAGGTCCTGGACAAGATCGAGGAATCGATTGACGAGGACACCATTGTCATCGACGCCTTGTTCGGCATCGGCCTCGACCGCGCAGTGTCGGGGATGGCCGAGGACATCATCGCAATCGTCAACGCAAGTCCTGCGCACGCCATCGTGGCCGTGGACATCCCATCCGGCATCGACTGCGATACCGGCGTGGCGCTGGGCACACCCGTCTTTGCCAGCGATACCGTCACCTTCGGTCTGCCAAAGCTGGGGCTGTACATGGGCGCGGGAGCAGAAGCGGCAGGCGAAATCCATGTCGACCAACTCATCTACCCTGACATCCTGCTGGAACAGAGCGCGATCCATGCCCAGCTGACCGACCCGCCCGTGTTCCCCGAACGGATGCGCACCATGCACAAGGCCACGTATGGCAAGGCAGCGATCATCGCGGGCTCTCCCGACTACACAGGCGCCCCCGTCTTTGCAGCCGAGGCTGCACTCACCTGTGGAACGGGCGTCGTTCACCTCGTCGTGCCTCAGAGCATTGCGGACGTCGTCCGCGTCAAGGTCGACGGACCGATCGTCCATGCTGTTCCTGGCGACGTTCTCACCGTCGAGGCAGTCCCTCACATCCTGGAGCTGCTGGAAGATACAACCGCGGCGCTGATAGGACCCGGCCTCGGGCGCGACCCCCGGACGCTGGAGGCCGTCCTGCTTCTTGCCGGCGCGTTCAAGGGAACCCTGATCCTGGACGGTGACGCACTGTTCGCCTGCTCGGGTCATCTCGACGTATTGTGGAAACGCGATGCTCCGACGATCCTGACCCCGCACGCCGGTGAATTCGCCCGACTGGTTGGCCTGACACAGGAGGACGTCGAGAAGAGTGGAACGCTGAACCCCGCACAGACACTTGCTGCTCAGGCAAGCGCCGTCGTGCATCTCAAGGGACACCGCTCGCTCACCATACTGCCTGATGGCTCGCTGTACATCAATACGACCGGCAATCCAGGCATGGCAAAGCCCGGCATGGGTGATGCTCTCGCGGGCATCATCCTGTCGCTGGTTGCGCGTGGCGTAGCACCTGACCTGGCGACGGCTCAGGGGGCATACATCCACGGTCTCGCTGGTGACGCCGCAGCCGAGGTCATGGGCGAGGAGTCGATGGGGACACCGGAACTTATCATGGCTCTGGCTGCAACGATCAAGGAATTGAACGCCGGATAGGATCACCGGCAGACCACCCACAAGGGAAGGTCAGCGTCACCGACCGGGCAATACCCGGCAGACCGCGTGCAGCGGTCAGAGAGGACCGTGCCACTTGAAGAGCGAAAACGAACCAGTCACGTCGGAAGACCGCGAGGAATGCCTCGAGGCGCTTTGCCGTCTGGAACAGGCACATCACTCCTCGACAGCGGCGGATCTGGCCGCGAAACAGGACCTCGCCGGAAGGCGGCTCGCCGACCTGCTGCTCGATCTGGTGATGTCCGGCGATGTCACGACACAGGGGGCCTCGTTCAACCTGACGAAGCAGGGAAGGGCGGTTGGAAGGCGCATCGTCCGCCGGCACCAGTTGGCCGAGCGGATGCTGTGCATGCTCGGCCTGCGGAAAGATGCCGCTCACAGAGAAGCCTGCAAGCTGGAACACGTCCTGACCGATGCTGACGCAGCAGACCTCGAACAGCGCATGGCAATGGTGACCAGCATGGTCGACCTTGGGGCTGTCACACTAGATCAGGCAGACACTGGCAGACCTTACCGCGTGCGGTGGATACGCGGAGGACAGGTGGTCCGGAGGAGGCTGGAAGACATGGGGCTGGGACAGGGTACAACGGTGACAGTGTGCAACCGTCAATCCGGAGGACCCGTCGAAGTCGAGGCACATGGGGCGTGTGTTGCCCTCGGGCGCGGCGTTGCCCTGAAGGTCCTCGTCACGCCGGAGGACCGGTGATGGCGTGCTGCGAGGTCACCCCACGCATCGTGCGCGGCGAACGTTTTGACCTGACCATTGCGCTGGCCGGCAATGCCAATGTTGGCAAGTCCGTCATCTTCAATGCCCTGACCGGCATGAACCAGATCATCGGCAACTGGCCGGGCAAGACCGTCGAGCTGGCGGAAGGGTCCTTCGACTACAAGGGGAAGCATATCCGCGTCGTCGACCTGCCGGGCATCTACTCCCTGTCGACCTACTCACAGGAAGAAGTTGTCAGCCGCGAGTTCATCGCTGAAGCCCGGCCGGACGTGGTCGTGAACGTGGTCGACTCGACGGTGCTGGAGCGCAACCTGTATTTCACGCTTCAGCTCAGGGAACTGGGCGCGCCGCTGGTCACCGCGCTCAACCTCATCGACCTCGCTGCCAGGGAGGGTCTGGTCATCGACGAGTCGAAGCTTTCCTCGCTCCTGGGCGTGCCTGTCGTCCGCACGTCGGGAGCCGCAGGCAAGGGGCTGGACGCACTGGTCGACGCGTGCCTGGCGACGGCAGACAGGCCCCCCGCAGCACCGGTGATCTATGGCAAGGAAGTCGAGGGTGCCATCCGGGCTCTGGAAACTAAACTCGCAACGATCACCATGCCTGACAGCCTGGCCCATTACGCCCCGCGTTTCCTCGCCATCAAGCTGCTGGAGGGAGACGCCGAGATCGTGGGTCGCTGCGGAGAGTGTGACTCCGTGGCTGGCATGGCGGCCGGACTCGCACACGACCTGGAACAGATCCATGGAGAATCGGGCGCAAGCATCATGTCCTCGGAACGGTATAGCGCATGTGCCCGCATTGTCGCCGCATCGGT
>JAPLGL010000035.1 GCA_026390155.1 Caldisericota bacterium | reverse complement strand
GAATTCTTCATGTTCGTCTCCCTGTTACATGAGCTGCGTCGCAAGCGTCATGATGGCTTCTTGCGTCGCTTCTTTTCCCTGAAGGATGCCAGTGACACGACCTTCGCACATGACCATGATGCGGTCGGACATTCCGATGAGCTCAGGCATTTCCGAGGAAATCATGATGATAGTCTTGCCACTCTTGGCAAGTTCGGCGATGATCGAATAGAGCTCGTACTTGGCACCGACGTCGATACCGCGCGTCGGTTCATCGAGAATCAGGATGTCTGGTTCCGTCATCAGCCACCTTGCCACTATGACTTTTTGCTGGTTGCCGCCCGAGAGATACTCGAGGTGTGTTGTAAGGGATGGCGTCTTGACTTTGAGCATCTCGATTTCTCTCTGGACATCTGTGGCAGCCCGTTTCTGGTCTACGAGACCGGACTTGCGCACGTATCGGCCAATGCTCGCCATGAGTGTGTTGTCCAGCACGGAAAGCACCGGGAAGATGCCAGTGGCCCGCCGCTCTTCGGTCAGAAGAGCGATCTTGTAGTGCTTGGCCTGAATGGGGTTTGTTATGACAACCTTCTTGCCATCGATGCGGACCGTTCCGCTCCTGACACCACGCAGGCCGAACAGGGCTTCAACCAGCTCACTTCGCTGCGCCCCGACGAGACCGCCGATGCCGAAGATCTCGCCCTTTCTCACCTCAAATGTCACATCCTTGAACGAGTGTTCAGAGATAGATGTAAGGTTCTCAACCTTGAGAACGACGTCGCTTGGAATGTTTTCTCGCGGGGGAAACATGTTTGTCAACGTACGACCGACCATCTGTTTGATGACGAACTCGGAAGTGATCTCACTCGTCGGATAGGTGCCAATGCACCTGCCGTCGCGCATGATCGTGACCTCGTCCGAAATCTCGAAGATCTCCTCCATGCGGTGGGAGATATAGACAATGGCAATGCCCTGATCCCGAAGTCTCCTGATAATGGCAAAGAGGTGCTCAACCTCGTTCTCGGTCAGTGAAGAGGTTGGCTCGTCCATGATAATGACTTTCGAATGGTAGGACACCGCCTGAGCAATCTCCATCAATTGAATCTTGGAAGCCGACAGGTTGGCCACCTTGGTCGCTGGATCAATATCGATCTTGAGGTCGTCAAGAACCGCCTTGCAGTCGACATACATCTTCTTCTCATCGACGATCTTGACGATCCCATAGTTCCTTTGTGGAAAACGGCCCAGCCAGAAGTTGTCCATGACGTTCCGCTCCGGAATAGGCAGGAGTTCCTGCTGAATCATGGCAATACCAGCATCCAGGGCCTGTTTGGTGTTTGCGAATGAGACAGGTTGACCATTCAGGATCACTTCCCCGCCATCAGCCGCATAGATGCCGAACACGCACTTCATGAGTGTGGACTTTCCAGCTCCATTTTCCCCGACGATCGCATGAACTCTTCCAGGAACCACGTTCAGCGTAACATCGTCGAGCGCTTTCACACCGGGGAAGTTCTTGCAGATGTTGCGCATCTCCAGAACACATTCGCTGCTGGTCATCGAGAGGGCACCTCCCACATATGGGTGGATAGCGCACGCTCTGAAGCGTGCGCTATCCACCCGTTTACAACGAAATCAGGCGTTTCCTTGAAAGTCGAGCACCACTATTTCGCGAGGAAGTCCTTGTAGTTGTCCTTTGTAACCATTACGTAAGGAACCCAAACGTACTTTCCGGCTGGATCCACTGTCCCGTCGGCCAGAGCAAGCGGGGCAACGTCGGTCTTGACATCTGCCGCGCCTGATGCAAGTGCATAGGCGAGATCAAAGGTGGCCTGGCCCTGCCTGACGGCGTCGTTCAGGACGGTTCCCAGAAGGGTGCCCTGTGCAACAGCATCAAGAGCGGGAGGAGTAGCATCGACACTGACAACCGGCATGTACTTGCCATTTGCAAAATAGCCAGCGGCCTTGAGAGCTTCAATCGCGCCGAGGCCCATGTCATCGTTGTTGGCAAACACAACTTCGATCTTGCCAGGGTTTGCGGTAAGGAATGCGGCCATCTTTTCCTGCCCCTTGACGCGGTCCCACATAGCGGTGTCTTCGGCAAGCTTCTGGACCTTGATACCAGCTGCTTCAACAGCCTTGATCGAGAACTCCGTGCGGTACTTTGCATAAGTGTTTGATGGATCGCCCATCAGCATGACGTACTGGAGAATGCCGTCCTTGTTGAGATCGGCTTCCGGATGCTTCTTCCAGTAGTCAGCAATAATCTGACCTTGGTAGGTACCGGACTGCTGCGCCTTGGCTCCAACGTAGTAAACCTTGTCCCACGCTGCCATGTCGGCTGCGACAGGCTCACGGTTGAAGAGGACAAGCGGCACGTTCTTGGCTTTGGCCTTGCCGATGATGACAGAAACGGCAGATGGATCGACCATGTTGATGGCAAGAGCGGTGTCGCCCTCGGCCAGGAACTGGTCAACCTGGTCATTCTGCTTCGGCTGATCGTACTGACTGTCCTGAACGGACAGCAAGATCTTGCCATTTGCAGCAGATTGAATCTGGTTGCGTACATATGACATAAACGTGTCGTCAAACTTGTAGATGGCTACACCGATTTTCGGGGTTACAACTGCCTTCTTCGCGCAACCCACGACCGAGAACGTAAGTGCAACGGCAAGAAAAAGCAACACAATCTTCTTCATTCTGAATCCTCCCCTTTTTTTATTGGCGCTACCAAAAACGCAACAATACTAATGTCACACAACAAATGCTAGAGAGTTCGACGGGAAAGTCAAGTACTCTCTCATTTATGGTTGCGAGCAGCTTGGAAAGCGTGTTGTACGATCATCATGGGAAGTCGGCGATTGCTGGTATACTTGTCCGCATTATGAGTCGCCAAGGAGAATGCCCAATGAAGACGTTTCTGTTTGATCTTGACGGTACACTGCTGACCATGGACGAGCGGGAGTTCATGCACACCTATTTCGGTGAACTCTCGCGTGCCTTGCACGGCCTTGTGCCCGCGGAGGGACTTGCCAAGAACATCCTCGCGGCGACGGCCCGGATGCAGGCCGACACAAGTCCAGACGTCAGCAACATGGAGAAGTTCAGGAGAGAATTCGAAGCAGTGTACCCGGACGTTGACCAGCAAGCCGTCTGGGACCGCATTATGGAGTTTTACGCGACGACCTTCGACGGTGTCCATGACGTCGTGAGCCGCAACGAGCCCCTTTACCGGAGCGTCGCATACCTGCGCGCCAAGGGACACCGCGTCCTGCTCACGACCAATCCGGTTTTTCCGCAGCTGGCGACGTACAAGAGGTTGGCATGGGCTGGGTTCTCTCCGGATGCGTTCGAGTATGTGAGCACGATGGAAAATTCCAGTTACTGCAAGCCCCATGTCGAATACTGGCAACACGTGACTGCAGTCACGAACGTGGATCCGGCGCAGGCGGTCGTGGTGGGCAATGATTGCATCGA
>JAPLGL010000108.1 GCA_026390155.1 Caldisericota bacterium | reverse complement strand
GCTCCGGGAACTGCTCCTGTACCAGGAACTGCTCCTGCCGAGGGCGCTGCGAAGACAGGATCGAAGACGGCATCGAAGACGGCATCGAAGAAGTAGCACGACGTACCTGTTGTCCCTTCGACGTAAATCGGTTCATATGCGCTGGCCCTCAAGGGCCAGCGTTTTTGCTGTACGCACCGCCGGGAAGGTCCTGTCGTGAGGCTGCTGTTCATCGGTGATGTTTTCGGGCGTCCGGGGCGAACGATCGTGCGACGGCTGCTCCCGCAGCTCAAGCAAGAGCTTCAGCCCGCTGTCGTCGTGGCAAACACTGAAAACGCGACGCACGGGACCGGTATGACACGGTCCGCGTTCGAGGAACTCAGGGCTGCAGGCGTCGACATATTCACCGGTGGCAATCACACGCTTGGCAAGCCCGAGATTCTCGAGCTCATGCAGGAATACTCGCAGGTACTGTGTCCTGGCAATGTCAGTCCTGTCATCAGGCGCCACGGATCCGTTATCTGGCAGACGCCGGATGGCCCCCTGGCCGTCATCAACGCCATGGGTCAGTATTGCATGAATGGCGTGGATAACCCGTTTCGGTATGTGGAAGAAGTCCTGCACGACCCTCAGATTGAAGCCGTGTGCGCAAGAATCGTCGATTTTCATGCGGAAGCCACAGCGGAGAAGGCTGCAATGCTGAGTTTTCTGGACGGCCGCGTGTCGGCAGTGCTCGGAACGCATACACATGTTCCTACGGCCGATGCACGCGTTACCGCTTTGGGTACCGCATTCATTACTGATGTTGGTATGACGGGGGTGCGATCTTCGATCATCGGTCTTGATCCCGAGGTTGTGATGCGCCGCTTCCAGACGGGCATCATGTACGCGCCGCGTGTTGCGGAGGGCGACGCGACGTTGATGGCGGTCGTGGTTGACATCGATGCGTCAACGGGGAGCAGTACGTCGATAGCACTCCTGCAGAGGGATCGCTGACGTGGCCCGCTTTCTCATCAAGACATTCGGTTGTCAATTCAACAAGCTGTACAGCGCTACGATCGCTGACGCGTTGACACGGGGAGGCCATCAGTCTTCCAAGTGTCTTGGCGAAGCGTCCCTGGTCATCATCAATACGTGCGCAGTCCGCGAGAAGGCCGAAGAAAAGGCCTTCAGCTTTCTTGGGGAAGCTGCGAAGTCGGTTGGGGCCACCCGTATCGTGTTCATGGGTTGCACGGCCACGATTGACAAAGAACGAGCGGTTCGGATAGCGGGCCGTGGCCTGAATGTCGTGGAGGGCACGGCAGATGTGGAGCACGTGCTCGCTGTCCTGGGGACCGTTGTGCCGCTCGGTGAACCGGACTGCGCGGCGCCCCAGTCACTGTTTCCCACGGCAGACATTGAACTTGTTCGTGGATGTGAAAGCTACTGTACCTACTGTATCGTTCCAAGGGCACGAGGTCCCGAGGTCGTTGTCGATGTCGGCGAAGTCCTGCATCGAGCCGAGCGAGCCATCGGGAGCGGCTTTGGTGAGCTGCTCTTCCTGGGACAGAACATCAACAGGTATCGGTCGAGCAGCGGCGGACTTGTTGAGACAATGTCTTGCGTCGATGAACTGGACGGCAACTTCTGGTTCTGGTTCCTGAGCTCTCATCCGGCCAACTTCACGCCGGACGAAGTGAGACGGCTCATGCAGCTGCGGCACATCGAGCATCGTTTGCACCTTCCCCTGCAGTCGGGGAGCGACCGGATTCTTGGGCGGATGAACAGGCGGCACACAGTGGCAGACTACGCAAGGCTTGCAGAGCCCATCCGCGAGAATGCCGACTGGACATTGACAACAGATATCATGGTGGGCTTTCCCGGCGAAACGGATGATGATTTTGCCCATACGGTCGATGCGGTCCGTGGGTTCCGGTTCGACGGGGTCTTCCTCGCCAAGTACTCCGACAGGCCTGGTACGGCATCGTCGAGGATGCAGGACAAGGTACCGCCCGCAATCATCGATCTACGCCACTCTTTCCTGCTCAACATCGTCCAGGACCTGAGCGAGCAGAGCAACCAGGTGCTGGCCGGCAGATCCCTCGACGTGCTCGTTCTGGCCGCGCATGCAGGCGGTGAATTCTTCGGAAGATCCATTGACGGCAGAAATGTCTGGTTTTCCTGTTCTGATCCAACACCGGGAATTGGTTCATTCGTCAGTGTGGCTGTCGATCATGGCTCAAAAGAAGGGCTGTATGGGAAGCGAGACAACTAATCTGCCATTGGTTGTTGGCATTGTCGGCGCCACGGGTACAGGTAAGACCGAGCTTTCCCTGCAACTTGCCCGTCGCTTTGGAGGATCGATCATCTCTGCCGACTCGATGCAGGTCTACCAGGGCATGGACATAGGGACGGCGAAGCCCAGTCTGTCGGAGCGTGTGGGCGTGCCTCACGCTCTCATCGACGTCGTTCGTCCCGACTGTCACTTCTCCGTTGCAGAGTACCAGGTCCTGGCGCTGGAAGCAGTAAACGTGGCGATTCGCTCTGAGCGGCTGCCGATCCTCGTGGGTGGGACCGGTCTGTACGTGAGGGCCGTCCTCGACGGATACGAATTCTTGCCGGAGAAGCCCAACGCCAGTCTGCGAAACCAGCTGCGAATGCTGCCTGAAGGCGAGCTCCGCCAGCGTTTGAAGGCCATTGACCCTCTCGCGGAACGTGAGATTGCTGCCAACGATTCCAGACGGCTGGAGCGGGCGTTGGAGATGGTTGCTCAGACGGGGGGGCTGCCTAGCGTCCTGAAGCGAAGACAACACGCGGTCCCATGGCGTGTTCTCCGGATCGGTCTGCGTGCGGAACGGGCTGAACTCTACGGCCGGCTTGATCGGCGGGTTGACGCTATGATCTCTGCAGGAATGGAGGACGAGGTGCGGCGCTTGCTGGCCCACGGCCTGAACCCGGACGATACCGCTATGCAGGGTATTGGCTACAAGGAACTGAGTTCCTGGATCCGAGGAGAGATTGGGCATGATGAGGCCATCGAGCTCTGGAAGAGGCGAACGCGGAACTACGCCAAACGGCAGGAGACGTGGTTTAGAACAGAGAAGAGCGTTCACTGGATCAATGTGTCTGAGCACGCATCTGGCTGGGTTCTGGCGCAGGCGACCGCCCTTGTCGAATCAGCGGCAGGAGGACAAGACAGATGATAACCGAAGGCCAGCTGATGGAACGGGCGCACCAGCTCGAGCGAGAGTATGCGATCGAAATCGAGAGTATTCGTGAAGTTCAGCGCCGCAACTTCATGAGGATCCTCGATGCTTTTCACGCAGCACGCCTGGCGACATCGGACCTGCGTCCCATGTCGGGTTATGGCATCGGGGACAGCTTGCGGGACAAGACAGAACGCGTGTTTGCTACCCTCTACGGTGCACAAGCCGCACTGGTGCGCCCGCAGATCATTTCTGGAACTCATGCTCTCGCTATCGCGCTGTTTGGGGTGCTTCGTCCCCGGGATTTGCTGTGCTGCGTGACGGGGGCTCCCTACGATACGATGGAGGAAGTCATTGGAATACGCCCATCTGACGGTTCGCTTGCAGAGTTTGGTGTCAGCTACGCCCAGTGTGACATCACGTCATCGCCATCAGAACTCTGGGAGGAGAAACTCGAGCAGTGCTTCTCGGCCCGCCGTCCGAAGCTCGTGCTGATTCAGCGGAGTCGTGGATACAAGCGGGTCCAGGCGCTTCGCGAGGGCGAGATCGCACGCATGATCTTGTCCATAAAACGCGTCTCGCCTGAGAGTCTGGTCCTGGTCGACAACTGCTATGGTGACCTTCTTGAGGATCGTGAACCGACGATGGATGGAGCCGATCTGCTGGCTTCATCCTTCATGAAGAACATCGGAGCGGGGATTGTCCCGACGGGCGGCTACGTCGTCGGTACTTCCAGGGCTGTCGCGTTGGCTGCGACTCGCTACTCGAGCCCAGGAGTTGGAGCGGACATTGGGCCGAATCTTGGGTTCGCAGAAGCGTTTCTGCGGGGTTTGCTCTTTGCCCCGACAGTCATTGAGCAGGTGCTGACTGGTAATCTTCTTGCAAGTGCGGTTCTAGTGGAAAATTGCTTCGGGGTGGATCCAGGACCACATGAGCTCCGTGGAGACATTGTTCTACGCATCGAGTGTGGGTCGAGGGAAAGGTTTGTCGCGTTTGCGCGGGCAGTGCAGGAGTGCTCTGCGTTGGATGCTGACGCTGTGCCTGAGCCGAGCCGCATGCAGGGATACGAAACAGAAATCCTGATGGCTGGCGGAACCCTGGTCCAGGGATCGACGGTCGAGCTGAGTTTCGACGGGCCTTTTCGTGAGCCATACGTGGGGTATCTGCAGGGAGGTCTGAATGCATGGCAGGTCGTGCAGGCGGCCGCAAGGGGAATCGTGTACAGTATGAAGGTGCCCAAGTAGTGTCGCCATCGGCCATTCGTGATAGAATGTCCTCATGACGAAATGCCGGAAGAAATGACGGGAGGTCGCTGTGACAAGCTTGACAAGGATTGATCCAGAGGTGGCTGAGGCACTCAACAAGGAACTGCACCGCCAGCAAAACAACATTGAACTCATCGCCTCTGAGAACTTTGTGTCCGAAGAAGTCTTGGCTGCGCAGGGTTCGGTTCTGACGAACAAGTACGCTGAGGGATACCCAGGGAGACGCTACTATGGCGGTTGTGAGTATGTCGATGTCGTGGAGACGCTGGCTATCGAGCGTGCCAAGGCGCTTTTCGGTGCGGAGGGAGCAAACGTGCAGCCCCACTCTGGAACACAGGCCAATCTCGAGGTTTACTTCTCCGTTCTGCAGCCAGGAGACACGATCCTGAGCATGTCTCTTGCCGACGGAGGGCATCTGAGCCACGGAAGCCCTGTGTCGCTGGTGGGCAAGCTGTTCCACATCGTCTCGTATGGCGTGCGGAGAGACACAGAACGCATTGACTATGATCAGGTGGCCGAGCTTGCCCGAACAGAGCGTCCCAAGCTGATCATTGCGGGCGCCAGCGCCTACCCGCGCATCATCGACTTTCCCCGCTTCCGCGAGATCGCAGATTCGGTCGGTGCATTGCTGATGGTAGACATGGCACACATTGCGGGGCTTGTGGCCGCAGGAGTCCATCCTTCACCAGTACCGTATGCGGATTTTGTCACGACGACCACTCATAAGACGCTTCGTGGCCCCCGAGGAGGCATCATTCTCTACAAGGAGAAGTACGCGAAACAGCTCAACAGCGCGGTGTTCCCCGGCAGCCAGGGTGGTCCTCTGGAGCATGTCATCGCGGCGAAGGCGGTTGCTCTGAGACAAGCTGCGACTCCCGAGTTCGCGGCGTATCAGAGGCAGGTCCTCGCCAATGCAGGAGCCTTGGCGCAGGCGGTGACGGAGCGCGGCTATCGCATCGTTTCCGGGGGCACCGACAACCACCTCATGCTCGTCGATCTCACATCCAAGGGCGTAACAGGCAAAGAAGTCCAAGCGCTTGTCGAGACTGTAGGCATTACGGTCAACAAGAATGCAATTCCCTTCGATCCGTTGCCTCCAAACAAGGCAAGCGGAATACGGCTTGGGACTCCAGCTGTGACCACTCGGGGCATGCGTGAGCCAGAGATGGTCGAGATCGCTGCCCTGATTGATGAGACGATCATTGCACGCGACGACGAGGTGAAGCTGGCCCTGATTCGAAGTCGTGTGACGGCCGTGACGAGCCGTTTTCCACTCTATGCAGGCGAAATCTACTAGGAGGAACTGATGGACTATCCTAACCTACAGGTGCTGGATCATCCCCTGATACGACATAAGCTGACCCTTCTCCGCAACAAGAACACGACTCACAAGGATTTCCGCGAGCTTGCGGAGGAACTTGCGGGGCTCATGACGTACGAGGTGTGCAGGAACATGCGGACCAAGGCCTGCCCCATAGAGACCCCGCTGGAGCCCTACGATGGGCAGGAACTGGAGAACGAAGTCACCATAGTGCCCGTGCTTCGAGCAGGACTTGTCATGGCTCAGGGGATGCTGGACATGATTCCTCACGCCAAAGTGGGGCACATCGGTCTGTTCAGGGACGAGCACACTCTCCAGCCGGTTCAGTACTACTGCAAACTTCCCGAGAGCACTCGTGGGTCGGATGTCTTCATCGTGGACCCGATGCTCGCGACTGGCGGCAGTGCGTCCATGGCCATTTCACTCGTGAAGGAACGCCATCCATGCACCATCTCGTTCTGTTGCATCATTGCAGCGCCAGAGGGCATCGAGGTGTTGCGGCGCGAGCATCCCGATGTCAAGGTTGTTACGCTGGAAGTCGACCGTCGCTTAAACGAGCATGGGTACATCCTTCCCGGTCTCGGCGATGCTGGGGACAGGATATACGGGACGAAGTAGCCTATGCATCTTGTCGTTACGCAGGCACAGTTCTGGTCGTTTCTTCTGGCTCTGGCGCTGAGCCTCGTGCTGACGCCAGTCTTCATGAGACTTGGACTGCGCCTTGGGATCACCGACAAGCCGACTGCCAGCGCTGAGGAGAGTGTCAGAAGGGGACGCCAGAGAGTGAATCAGAAGGTGACTCCCCGCACTGGTGGCATTGCCATCGTGATCGCGTTCATCGTGGCTGTGTTCTTCTTCGATTCGCTCACGGTGCAGCTGAAGGGGATCCTTATCGGGGGAGGCATCGTGTTCATCGGCATGCTCCTGGACGACATGTTCGACATCCCAGCCTTGCTGAAGCTGCTGATACAGTCGGTGGCAGCTGTTGTTGTTATCGCGTTTGGAGTTCGCGTGACCGCTTTTACCAATTTCTTCCACGGGGGGTGCTTCCCACTTGGCATCGGTGGCATCATCCTTACCTACTTCTGGATCGTAGGGATCACCAATGCGCTGAACCTGATCGATGGACTGGATGGTCTTGCTGGCGGCGTCGCCGCGCTGATCCTCCTCGCCATGTTCTTCTTCGCGGCACTCAAGGGGATGGCAACCATGGGGGCTATCCTTGTTGCGTTGCTCGGTGCTGTCCTTGGATTCCTTGTGTTTAACTACAATCCGGCGAAGATCTTCCTTGGTGACGCCGGGTCCGAGTTTCTCGGATTCATGATCGCAAGCCTCTCCGTCTACGGAGCCCTTAAATTGCCGACAACCGTCATGTTGGTTGTGTCAGTCTTCGCCCTGGGCATTCCCATTGCAGAAACCGTCTCCAGCATTTTCCGGCGCGCCGCGAGGCACCAGTCTCCTATGGTAGCGGACAACGGGCATTTCCATTATCTCTTGCTGTTCCGTGGGTGGAGCCAGCGCCGCATTACAACGGTGTATTATCTGGTAACGTTCGCGCTGTGCTCGATTGGGCTGGCCATCGCCCTTCTGGGTGCCCACTAACATGCGTCATAGACTAGTCTCCATTTTTGGCACGCGTCCTGAGGCAATCAAGATGGCTCCCATCGTCATGGCGCTGGAGTCCGACGCCAGGTTCGACAGTCATGTGCTGCTGACCGGTCAGCACATGCAGATGTTGGATGACGTCGTACGAATGTTCGGGATCAGAGTGTGGCGAGATCTAGGCGTCATGAAACAGCGCCAAACGCTTCCTTACTTGACGGCGGCGCTTGCAACCCAGATCTCCGACGCCCTGGCTGAGCTTCAGCCGGACATGGTTCTGGTCCACGGAGACACCACCACGACCTTCATGGGCGCGCTCGCCGCAACATATGCAAAGATCCCGGTAGGTCATGTTGAGGCAGGACTGAGGTCTCATCAGAAGTTCAGCCCTTTCCCCGAGGAAGTGAACCGAATGCTCACGGATCAGGTTTCCGACCTGTGTTTCGCACCTACTGATGAAGCCAGACGGAATCTCCTGCAGGCAGGTATCGGTGCCAGCAGGATCGATGTCGTCGGCAACTCAATCGTCGATGCCGTCCAGATAGCGTTGCGCCACCTTCATGCTCCGGATATCATGTCGAAAGTACGGCCGGACAGTCCGGTAGTCGTCATGACGGCACATCGCCGCGAAAACTGGGATACCGGCATTGCCATCTTCTCGGATGCGCTTGTGAAGCTGTCCAGTTCGCATCCGGAATTGACGTTTGTCTTTCCGGTGCATCTCAATCCGGTTGTCCGAGAAACAGTGTTCGGGATTGCGTCGGGACTGCCGAACGTGGTCCTCACCGATCCGCTTCCCTACTTCGATTTCCTATATATGCTTGAACACTGTGTTGCTGTTCTCAGTGACTCGGGTGGGATTCAGGAAGAGTGCGTGACGCTTCACAAGCCGATGCTGCTGCTTCGTGACGTCACCGAGCGGCCCGAGGCTGTGACGAGCGGATGGGTCAAGCTGGTCGGCCAGGACGGAGACCTTATTGTTTCGTCATTCGAGCAGCTCGCTGCAAGCGGTTTTGCAGGTTCGGGCCTGGATGGGGCAAACCCATATGGCGATGGGACAACGGCCGTGCAAATAGTCAGTCGCATCGACGAGTATCTCAACGAAACTCACCGAGGAGGGTAACACATGACCACGGAACAGAGCTTTCTCATCGAAGGAGGGAACTCGCTCCACGGTTCGGTTCGCTGCAGTGGCGCCAAGAACTCGATCCTGCCGCTTGTGGCAGCTGCAATTGCCGTCCGCGATATTGTCAGCTTCCAGAATGTGCCAAACATCAGCGACCTCCAGTCTCTGCTCGGTCTCATTCAGGCCATGGGTGTCAAGCTGGTCTCATTTGTTGATGGAGAGCTCGTTCTTGACACCCGTGGACCCATCGAGACACGTGTCGAGAACACCAACGGATACAGCTTGCGCGGAACGCAGACACTGGTAGGAGCGCTTCTGGGACGCGAGCACCGGGCCATGCTTCCATCGCTGGGAGGCTGCAGCATCGGTGCTCGGCCCATCGACCTGCATATCAAGGGTCTCAGAGCAATGGGCACGCAGTTCGAGTGGAAAGACGGCTATCTTGTGGGTCAAGCCACAGCTCTCAAGGCCTGTGACGTCTACCTCGATTTTCCCAGTGTCGGTGCCACTGAGAATCTCTTGTTGGCAGCCGCTCTCGCTGAAGGTACAACGCGCGTCTTCAACGCCGCCCAGGAGCCGGAAGTGTACGATCTCATCTCCTTCCTCAACAAAGCCGGCGCCCGCATCGTGCCAGTGTTTCCATTCGGGTTCCGTATCGAAGGCGTTCCTGAGCTGCACGGGGCGTCACACCGCATCATCGGCGACCGCATCGAAGCTTCGACACTGATGCTGGCCGCGGCTATTACGCAGGGCGAGGCTACCATCACGGGCATCGACGCCCGCCATATTTGGTCGATTATCGCCAAACTGCGAGAGACAGGGGCGGCGGTCGAGGTAGAGGGGGATGATGCTGTCGTTGTCAAAGGCATTCCAGAA
>JAPLGL010000046.1 GCA_026390155.1 Caldisericota bacterium | reverse complement strand
CTTCATGCCCTACCGCGATCCGGTCACCCTGGATTTCACTGGCATGTCGCTGTTTGCTATCGTCGGAGAGACCGGGTCCGGCAAGTCCTCGGTCGTCGACGCGATCTGCTACGCGCTGTATGGGCGCATCCCGCGCATCCGCACAGAAAACGGGCAGCGTGAGAATATCATCAGCCGCGGCGCGAAGCAGTTTCACGTCGCCCTCACCTTCGACCTTGGCGGCGCAACGTACAAGATCATCCGGCAGGGAACGGTCATGAGGGAAGATGTCCAGGTCTTCAAGGACGGCGGCCAGCTCTCACAGCTCCTGAAGAAGAAGGATGCCGACCACTACATCGAAGAGACACTGCTGCACATGAGCTTCGACGTCTTTACGCGCATCATCGTCCTGCCGCAGGGACAGTTCGACCGCTTCCTCAAGCCCGACACACCCCGCGCGCGCAGAGACATCCTGATTTCGCTGCTCAGCCTGGACATCTACGAGCACATCGGCAAGGCGGCTGGCGCCCACGCCGGTACACTGATGGGTGAACTGGGAGGTCTGGACCACGACCTGGCGGGTATCGACCAGGACACCTTGACCGATGATGCCATGAGTCTCCTGGACCACGCCTTCACGGACACCGAACACAAGGTCACCCTGCTTCAGGAACAGCTGAAGGCTCGCGATCTGGAGCTGGCCATGATGGAACAGCGGGTATCCAAGGCACACCAGCTGGCGAAGCTTCAGGAGCAACTGGCGAGCCTTCGTGCCAGGGCGGATGAGATCAACGGTCACCGTACGCACCTTGCCACCGGCCTCGCCCTCGTGTCGCTGCAGCCATCGCTGACCAACTGGGCACGCCTGGCCGGTGAACTCGAGGCGCTGAGAGTTGATCGCGACAAGGCATCTGCTGCAGTCCAGGTGGCACAGAAGGTGCTCGAAACTGCGCGGACCGCCCGCGCTGATACGTCTCTGCGCGCAAGCGAGGCTGCGTTTGCCCAGAAATTGGAGGAGATCGCCTCTGTGACTGCGCGCCTGAGCGAACTCCAGCCTTTTGCTGCCCGTCTGGAAGAACTCCAGCACAAGACGGATACGGCCGCGGAAAAGGCCAAGAAGCTTGAAGATGGCATCACCCAGCTGATCGAGACTATGAAGCTCCAGGACGAGCATCGGATCCAGCTCCAGGAGACACTCGCCAGGGCCCGCGACGGTTTCATACAGGCCGAGGATGCGTTCGAACAAGCGCGCCAGGGCAACGCCGCAGTCGTCGTTCAGCAGGGCCTGAAGCCAGGTGACAGGTGCCCGGTGTGCGGCCACGTGGTGGACAGTCTGGTCGCTCACGCAGAACACACGGATTTCGCCCAGCTCAAGACGGCGCGCGACGATGCGCGGAAGAGTGCCGAGCATTGTCAGAACAACCTCACAGAGCAGGAGAAGAAGTCAGGGGCGGACAGGGTCCGGGCCGAGGAGTTGACACGGCAGCTGACCGCGCTGAAGGCCGAGGACAAGGATGACCAACATGAGGCGCACGAGCTGACCTTGCGCCTGCTCATGGACCCGACGGTCGCTCGCGAGGGCAGCAGCAACCCGTCCGCGTTCCTCCATGCGCGGCTTGCGCAGCTGCGGGGACAGGAGACGACGACCCGCACGGCACAGAAAACCATCGCCCTCCAACTCGAAGAATACCGCAAGAAGGAAGAGGGTGCCCGCGCACAGCTGGCCGAGTTCCAGACGAAGGCTGCGACGCTGGCAGGCCAGTGCAGTCAGGCGGAAGCCCAGTATGAAACGCTGCAGCGCGACCTGCTGACACAGGCACAAACACACGGATTCGAGACAATCGCGTCAATGAGAGCCGCCGTCCTTTCTCCCGACAAGCTGACCGCACTTCAAACATCGGTCAGGCAATACGATCAGGAAACTGCTGGTGCTGCCGCGCAGGTGGACATGCTGGAGCAGGAGCTCGGACCCAATCTGCCGTCCGAGGCTGACCTCGACACTGCGCGCGCTGCACGTCAGACTGCGGCCACAGCGTTCGCCCGCTCGCAAGAGGACCTGACAGCCGCACGCCAAAGCAAGGAGGATCTCCTCGCCCGCCGTGTGTTCCTTGCCGACCGCCTGAATCGCAAGGAACGCGTAACCCGCCTGCTGTCCACCTACCAGCAGGTCGCCCGCGACTTCGGCAGCAAGGGCATGGTGGCGTTTGTCAGCAGTGGCATCCTCGAACAGCTTCTTGTGACTGCAAATGACCATCTGCAGGTCCTGAGCAAGGGACGCTTCGAGCTGCTGCTGGACGAGGGTGACCAGATGATGGTACAGGACGCATTCAGCGCCTCGGGACCACGCGACGTCGCCACACTGTCCGGGGGGGAAACCTTTCTCGCTTCTCTTGCACTGGCTCTCGCCGTCAAGGACCTGCTGTCTACCAGCGTCGACCTGGACAGCTTCTTCATCGATGAGGGCTTCGGAACTCTGGACGAGACCACTGTCCAGGGTGTCGCCGACGTCCTGGAGTCCTTGCGCCGGGATGGCTCACTCATAGGCATCATCACGCACAGAGCGGACCTCGTGGAACGTTTCGAGACGGTCCTCGAGGTGACCAATCAGAGTGGTTCCGCTCATATCACTCGTCGGGAGATGGCATGATGAATATCCGGCCCGATTACTGGCAGAGCGTCTATACGGGTTCCACGGAGGTCTCATTGACCGATCAGAAACGTGCCTACGAGGTGGTGCCAGCCACCGAGTGCCGAGACCTTGACCACTGGGTGGCCGTGCGGGTGCCGGACACCGCGTTCGCGGAAGTCGAGACGGTCCGCGTCGCATTCGTCGACGGCGTGCGCCGCATCGACATGCACGGCATCATCGATGGCAACCCACCGTACTATGGCGTCTTCGGTTCTGTGGCCGCGGGCTGCATGCAGATGCATGGTTCCCGCCCTCACGATGTCGCAGAGGCGCTATGCGACGAGACAGTACGGCACTACTTCGTGACCAACGCACCAGACCCAGACGTACAGACAGTCAAGATGGCAAGCGATGCATCATGCCCGTTCGACGTCGACTACGAGATTCGCAGCGCAGCAGGTCACGATCCTGCCGACTTCGGCCAGGAGCTGAACAACCTCATGCAGGAACTGGAGCATGACGTGGCACAGAAAGAAGTCGACAGCCCAAACGTGCAGGCAGTCATGACGGACGGCCCCATTCCGTACGAGCACCGGCTGGCCGCGGGGACTGGCAAGCTGGCAGGCATCATCAAGAACGTCCAGGAGGCCTACCTCCAGCGCGAGCAGTTCGCAACGGTGCTCTCGCTCAAAGCAAGCGAGCGCACCCCGATTTTTGAGATCCGGTACCCTGAAAGCAGCGGCAGCAGCAAGATGAGCTTCTTTCTGCGCCTTCGAGCAGTCACCCCCTTCACCAGCCAGATGGCCAACCTGGTCCGCATCGAGTTCCCCGTCATGGGGCTGACCGAGGCGGTCCACCTTGCCAACCTCGCCTCCGCAATCGCGGTGCACTATTCCAGCAACCTGTGGGGCGACACCAGAGCACCGCAGAATCTATATCCCGTGGGAGCACTCGAGACAGCGCTGAAGAACCGACTTGGAGACCAGCGCTTTCTGCGCAGTGTCATCGTGCGGACGCTTGCCGAAAGCGACTCTGCTCCGAAACCGGCACCATCCACCCAATCTCAGGACTAAACGGAGGATAACCATGTTTGCATTGACACCCGATCTCTGGCAAATCGTGCTTCGGACGGCTATCGTCTACGCCCTCGTTCTGACTGGTCTGCGCCTTTCTGGGAAGCGCGAGATGGGTGAACTCGCATCGTTCGATTTCGTCATGATCCTCCTGCTCGCCAATGCAGTCCAAAACGCAATGACCGGACCGAATAGCTCGGTCATGGGTGGTATCGTTGCCGCTGCAACGCTCCTCGTGCTCAACTACAGCGTCTCTGCACTGGCGCATCGCTATCCACGTCTGCGACGCTTGATTCTGGGCCAACGCACAACGCTGATCGAACAGGGCATACCACAAGTGGACACGCTGGAGCGGGAGCACATCGACGAGGATGAAATCATGACGGCTGCACGGGAACATGATATTCAGAAGATAGACGACATCAGGACGGCCTGGCTCGAGGTCGATGGTAACATCACGTTCCAGACGATGAACGGACGCCAAATGCATATCCCGCGGAAGAAGAAGGTACGCTACCTCAAGAACCAGTAATCATGCGCCACCCGTTCACAGCGAATGATAACGCGGAGGCATCCGGCCTGCCGGACGGGGCGCTGTCTGACTCGCGGGTTCCAGTCCGCCTGCGCTCCGTGCTCGGCTCCTACGTCGACGCCCTGCACGAGTCTTTTCCTGAACACGTCTACGCCCTGTCGCTCTATGGCTCGCTGGCACTGGGTGATTTCGTCGAACGCTCAAGCAACATCGATTTCCTGACAGTGATGGTTGGTCAGATCAGCGAGGACGACCAGCTTGCCATCAAGACCTTGCACCAGAAGCTGCGTCACCTTGACCCCTGGGCTTCCAGGCTGGACGGTGAATACGCGGAACTGGACCAGATCGAGACCGGCGAGCTGGACACTCCCTGCCTCTTCGTCGCTGACGGCCGGCTCGCCGGACGCCGCGAAGTCAGCAAGACCGACTGGCTCACGCTGGTTCAGTGTGGCATCAGCGTCATCGGACCCGAGCCGGCCGCGTTCATCCCCGACGTCCCATGGGTGGACCTGGAGCGGGAGATGTGCAACAATCTCGGCATCTACTGGGCACCGAAGGCGGACACACTCTGGCTGTTCCTGAGTTCGGCGTGGGTGGCCTTCGCGGTCCTGACGCTCTGCCGCATCCTGTACACTATGGACCGGCATACCGTGACGTCCAAGCGGGGGGCCGCGGAATACACGCTGGGGATCCTGCCCGAAGAGTGGCATCGCCTTGTCCGCGAAGCCTTGCGGGTGCACTCTGGTGAACCTGGATTGTCTCTGTACGTGTCGCGCTTCGCACGAGCGAACGAGACACGCAGGTTTGTCCAGGCGATCATCCAGCTGTGCAGCGAACGATTTCTCTTGAAGCTGCCCAAGCCTGCAGATTCCTGAAGAAGCTCAGCTTTGGCGCAGCCCACCCGGCAGACGAGAAAGGTTCTGCGTCTCTACTTGTAGAAAATGGCGAACAGAACGCCGGCCACGAGAATGTTGATAAACGTAATCGGGACAACCGCCTTCAGGTAGTCTTTCCATTCCACGTCGACTCCCGCTTTGGACAGGATTGAAAGTCCAATTACGTTTGCCGATGCACCGATGGGCGTGAAATTGCCTCCTACGTCCGTGCCGAAGCTCACGATCAGTCCCATGCTGAGCAACGATACCACTCCTGCCGGCGCCAGGAGTTTGACGACGGGCACCATGGACGCTGCGAAAGGTACGTTGTCGATTACTCCCGACAAGATGCCTGACATCCATAGAAGAATTCCTTTCGTAAGCAGGCCACTTCCATTGGCAAGGTGTGCAATGCCTTTGCTGATCGA
>JAPLGL010000086.1 GCA_026390155.1 Caldisericota bacterium | reverse complement strand
TTCAGAGGATTCGCGTGTGCTGCAAGTGTCTCAAGAAGCTGAAGGCCACAGCCTGATTCGACGGTTTGTCAGATGAGCGAAGAGCTCCGGAGCCTGTTGTGGACAGGCTCCAGTTTGCGTGTACTTGACCAGCTCAGGCTTCCTTTCGAGACGGAGTGGCTCGAGTGTACTTCCTACAGAGACGTCTATCGCGTCATCAAGAACATGAACACCCGAGGGGCTCCGGCAATCGGTGTCGCCGCCGCGTATGGCATGGCCTTGGCTGCCAGGGAGGCACTGTCCGTCGCTGAACCGGAACAATTCGTGCGCGATGCTGCCACTCATCTCAAGAATGCCCGACCGACCGCCGTGAACCTGTCATGGGCCGTTGATCGGTGCCTTGCCGATGGAGCGCCGAGTCTCGGCAGGGACGCACGGTCGACAGCCGATGAGCTCGCTGCGTTCGCAGGCAGGCTGGCCCAGGAGGACGAGGACCAGAATCTCGCCTTGTCGAGGTATGGCGCCAGACTATTCGAAGATGGAGACAGTATCCTGACCATCTGCAATACTGGAGCTCTTGCGACCTATCGATACGGTACGGCGTTTGGCTCTATCAACGAGGCATTCAAGCAGGGCAGGAAGATCCAGGTCATTGCCCTCGAGACGCGACCCTATCTTCAGGGGGCTCGCCTGACCGCACTGGAACTCGTCACTGCGGGCATTCCGTTTCATCTTGTTACTGATGGAATGGCCGGCTTCGTGATGTCCCACGGGATGGTCACGAAGGTCATTGTGGGTGCAGACCGTATCGCCTCGAACGGTGATTTCGCCAACAAGATCGGGACCTACCAGCTGGCTGTCCTTGCCAAGTATCACGGCCTCCCATTCTATGCGGCGGCACCATTCAGCTCGTTTGACTTTTCCATTGCCTCGGGCCTCGAAATCGCCGTGGAACAGCGTGACGAGGACGAGGTACTGTCGTTTGCGGGCAAGCGTATTGCCGCACTGGGCGCTCGCGCCTACAACCCATCCTTTGATGTGACGCCCAACGAATTGTTGTCGGGGATTGTCACCGAACGCGGCGTATTCACGCCCCCCTTCGTCAGCTGGGAGAAGCGCTGAACAGAAGCAAGAGTCGCACCACTGGGTTACGGATGTCCACGGCAGGCGAGCGTGGGACCGTGGCCTCTTGCATGCTGTCGAACGTGACAGCGTCCCGGCTGACACATGTGGTCGCAACCCCTCCTGCTCCATACGCTCTTGGGGCAACGCTCAGCTGTGGGCAGACCTTTCGGTTCCGACGCGTGGGCAGGGGCTTTCAAGGAGCCTGTGGAGATCTGGCTATGCGGTTCGAAGACAGTGAGGAGACGCTATGCATTGACTTCACTGCCGAACAGGGCGGCTTCGAGCGAATTATCGAGTTCCTGGACCTGGCGCACGACATCCGAGAACCGGCCGACGAATCAGAAGCCTTTCTCTGTCGGCGGTACCCTCAGCGAGCAGGCCTCTTGCACAGTATGTTTCTCTACTCTCAGGGCACCCACATTCTCCGGCAGCCCGTCCTGGAAACTGTCATAGGCTACCTGTTGTCTGTCCAGTCCACCGTGAATCTCGTCGGCAGGCGGCTCGACATCATGGCGAGGCAGTTTCCGTCAAATCGTCGCACACTGGCGGGCAGCGAACTGTACCTCTTCCCGTCCCTCGAGGAACTGCGTTCGCTGAATTCCTCGGCCATTGCCGGCTGGCATCTCGGATACCGTGCTCAGTGGTTCACCGACCTCGTCGCAGAACTCCCCGATGAGCCAGGCCTGCACAACTTGGCCACGACGAGCTCGAAGGAACGGCAGAGCTACTTCCGGAGATTTGCGGGCATCGGTCCAAAAGTGGCTGCGTGTATCGACCTGTTTGCGTATGGACAAGACGATGCATTCCCCGTTGACGTATGGGTTGACAGGGGCCTCAGACACGTGCTCGGGATGAGCTCAGCGGACATTCACGGTGTCAGCCAATGTGCGCCGGCCGTTCTTGGGCCTCATTGCGGACTGTTTGGCGAATACCTGTTTCGCTACGAGCGAGATCATGCATCAGGGGTCGAATTCCCTCGTTTCAGCGCGCAGGTGTCTCCTCGTGTACGCCATTCCTCGGACAAGACAGGATAATGGGGCACGCAGAGCACTTCGGCTTCCGGGCAGCGCATAGGGACCGGCCATGAGCAATGAGGGCGTCGCAGAGTGAATTCCAGTGAGACTTGGGAACGCTAGCCATGATGTCCTGCTCCACCTTCTCCGGAACAAGGCTCTCGCTCAGTCCGATGCGATAGGCGAGACGCTTCACATGGGTATCGACGACAACTGCTTGTTGGCCGAATGCGTGTGCGAGGACAACATTGGCAGTCTTGCGCCCGACGCCGGGGAGCCCCGTGAGGAAGTCCATCTCGGGAGTCACCCTGCTTCCCCATTTCTCACAGAGTTCGAGTGACTCGGCGATAATTGCCTTCGCCTTGTTGTGAAAGAAACCGGTTGGCTTGACGATCATCTCGACAGCGAGAGTGTCGGCGTGACCCAGAGCACATGGGCTGGGATACGCTGCAAACAGGTGCGGAGTAACCTTGTTGACCATGACATCAGTACACTGGGCGCTGAGAATTGTTGCCGTAAGAAGTTGCCATGGGTCACTGAACTCAAGCGCTGTACCTCTGTCGGGATAAGTCTTCTCGAGGGCACCCACGACCTGTCGAACGTGCTTCTGCGCTTTGAATGGCATCTTCATGCCTCCTCACTTGACGTTTGCATGCAACCAACAGTATACTCATATGACGTGACAGCAAGGTGGCTGCTCTGACCCGCTCGACTGACAACGGCAGGGCTCAGCATCCTTTCGGTCGGGGTGCGTGCCCAGTTGATATCGAGAGGGCTTGCAGCCGAGCGTGTTTTGTGTATACTTCAGCAAGTCCGGTTTTGTGGGCGGTTAGTTCAGAGGTAGAACGCCTCGTTGACACCGAGGAGGTCAGAGGTCCGATTCCTCTATCGCCCACCATCTGCGTTTCCAGGGAGCGGACATGGATATCAGAATTGTCTTCGAGGACGCATCTTCTCAATACTCCTTCTCTGACGGCGAGTCTGTCCTCATGGCTGTCCAGAAGCTCTTTCCCCAGCAGAAGCGATCTATCGTTGCTGCCAGGATTGGCGGCCTGCTGGTAGACCTGACGACGATTCCATCCACCACTGACGACATCCAGCTCGTGGTCACCACGAGCAGCGACGGGCTGGAGATCCTTCGGCACAGTACATCCCACATTATGGCCGAGGCGGTCAAGGAGCTCTACCCGGACGCCAAACTTGCCATCGGGCCGTCTATCGATAGTGGTTTCTACTATGATATCGACATGTCGAAGACGCTTTCACCTGATGATCTCGACGTGATCGAACAGAAGATGCGCGAGATCACTGAACGGAGCGAACACTTCGCCAGGCAGGACATGCCAATAGCGGAAGCTATCCAATTCTTCAAGGAACGCGGTGACCAGTACAAGGTCGAGATCCTCTCCGAGATCCCCGCCACGACTGTCTCGCTCTATACCCAGGGATCATTCACAGATCTTTGCCGTGGACCGCACATTCCTTCCACCAGCTACCTCAAGCACTTCAAGCTTCTGTCGATCGCAGGTGCATATTGGCGAGGGGACGAGAAGAACAAGATGCTTCAGCGCATCTACGGGACGGCTTTCCCGTCGAAGGAAGAACTGGTCGGTTTTGTCACGGCCCGGGAAGAGGCCGCCAAGCGCGACCATCGCAAGCTGGGACAGCAGCTGGACCTCTTCAGCATTCAGGAGCAAGCCGGCCCAGGTCTGGTGTTCTGGCACCCCAAGGGAGCCATTGTCCGCAAGGAGATCGAGGATTTCTGGCGTGCCGAGCACCTCAAGCGTGGATATGAATTCGTGTACTCGCCTCACATAGCGAATCTCGAGCTCTGGAAAACCTCTGGCCACTGGGGTTTCTACCAGCAGAACATGTACTCTCCGATCCAGGTCGATGAGGATCAGTACATGCTCAAACCGATGAACTGTCCATTCCACATTCTTATCTACAAGTCGCAGGTCCGCAGTTATCGAGATCTTCCGCTTCGGTGGGCTGAACTGGGGACCGTGTATCGCTACGAGAAGTCGGGCGTCCTTCATGGTCTTCTGCGCGTGCGTGGGTTCACACAGGACGACGCTCACCTCTTCGTCCGTCCAGACCAGCTGAATGATGAGGTCAAGGGAGTGCTGGACTTTACCCGTCACATGATCGAGACGTTCGGGTTCACGAAGTACAACATCTACCTGAGCACCCGCCCTGAACACTCTGTCGGAACGGACGAAGGGTGGCAGATGGCGACTGAGGCTCTGAGAGTGGCTCTTGAGGAAATGCATCTGGACTACAAGGTCGACCCGGGCGAAGGTGTCTTCTACGGCCCGAAGATCGACGTGAAGCTTGTAGACGCCATCGGCCGTGAGTGGCAGGGTCCCACGGTCCAGGTCGACTTCAATCTTCCCGAGCGCTTCGACGTCACCTACATTGGTGAAGACGGCAAGGAACACCGGCCGATCATGCTGCACCGCGTTGTGCTGGGTTCGATGGAACGCTTCTTTGGGACGCTCATCGAACAGTATGCCGGCGCATTTCCTCTCTGGCTTGCACCCGTCCAGGTCGAGGTCGTTCCCATCACGGACGTGCAGGAGGAGTATGCCAGGGCAATCACTGCCAGACTGGTCGAGCGCGGTATCCGTGCCAAGGTGGATATTCGCAGGGAGAAGATGCAGGCAAAGATCCGCGATGCCGAGATGCAGAAGGTCCCGTACATTGCTGTCATAGGCCCCAAAGAGGCAGCAGTGGACTCCGTGGCCGTGCGCATGCGTCACGAAGGTGACCTCGGAGTGATGGCTGTCGACCCGTTCATCGAGCGTCTGGTCGAGGAGATCAAGAGCAAGGTCATCTTCGCCTAGTTGCTTTGCGGGGGAAGGTTGCTATACTCATGGAGGCTCAAGAGAGTCGAGCCACTGTAAAACGAAGCCGGTAAGGCTTCTACCTCCAGCCTTGGGCAAAGAGGTCCTTGAGTTCGCCAATATGCTATGTGAACTATGTGGCGGCCGTTTTACAGCGGCCGCCATTTTTCTTTTTGGAGGTGTGGAATTAACAGGGATTCAGATCTGATTTACAACGAGAGAGTGCGCGGGAAGGAAGTCCGCGTCATTGACGAGAACAACGGCCAGCTGGGCCTGTTGACGTCCGAAGCAGCTCTTGAACTTGCGTACTCGAAGGGGCTCGACCTGATCGTCGTGGCGCCCAACGCCACTCCACCCGTTTGCAAGATTATGGACCTTGGAAAGTACCAGTACGAGCAGATGAAGCGGCAGAAGGAAGCCAGGAAAAAGCAGGTCACAGTCGAGATGAAAGAAATGAAATACCGACTGCGCATCGACGTTGGCGATCTGACCGTCAAGAACCAGCACCTCAAGGAATTCCTGGCAGCTGGCAACCGCGTTCGCGTGACGATTATGTTCCGCGGTCGCGAGATGGCTTTCCCGGACCAGGGACGTGCACTGCTGAAGAGGGTCGCCACTGACCTTGCCGACTATGGCACGGTCACTCAGGAACCCAGGATGCAGGGCCGCAACATGTCGATGATGATGGAACCGTCCAAAGAAGTGCTCGCCAAGATGAAAGGACCCGGAAAGGAGTAGAACATGGCTATCAAGAACAAAGTGACCAAGATCAGGACATGCAGGGGAGCAGCCAAAAGGTTCAAGATCACTGGTACGGGCAAGATACAGGCGTATGGCGCCAACCATGGCCACAAGCTTGGCAAGAAGTCCATGGGGAAGAAGAAACTGATGCTGAAGAAGCGTGTTCTTCAGGGCGCAGATGCTCGCAACATGAAGAGACTTGTGCCGTATCTCAAGGGATAATGGAGGCTCACGATGTCGAGAGTTAAGGGTGGAAGCTCGATCCGCAGAAGGCACAAGAAGATACTGAAGCTCAGCAAGGGCTATGTAGGCGCACGCTCCATACGATACAGAGCCGCACGGGAAGCTGTTCAGCAGGCTGAGCGTCATGCGTACTTCAACCGCAAGGAGAAGAAGCGCGAGTACAGAGCACTCTGGATTGTACGGATCAATGCGCTGTGCCGCTCTAATGGCATTACGTACTCCAAGTTCGTGGGAAGCCTGAAGAAGGCCGGCGTGAAGCTGGATCGCAAGGTTCTGGCCGACATGGCCGTTCATGACAAGGAGACGTTTGCCACCCTCGTCGCCGAGGCGAAGAAGCAGCTCACTGCCTAGTCCTTTCATGATCTCACCATTTGGTCGAGCGGCTCTGGCTCTCGATCTCCTGCCTCTTGGCGTCTGCAAGTGGGACCTCGCGGCCCTCCTCGAGTCGCCGGAGGAATGGGAGACCGCGTCGCAGGAGAGGCTCGACCAACTGCTTTCTCAGTTACCTTCGACCCGTGGGAAGCATGTTGCGGTGCCTGAACGCGACAGTGCTCTGGAAAAGGCGGAAAAGGAGATTGCTGAGCTGACGACGCTCGGGGCTTCTCTTGTAACGATATTCGATGGATCGGAGGCTTATCCGCACCGTCTCAGCGAATGCTACCGTCCACCGCTATTCCTTCAGATTCTGGGTGACGCGGGGGTTCTTCTGAGGGACTGCATTGCCGTCGTGGGAAGCCGCAAACCAACGCCTGAGGGTGTCAGAGTCGCCTCCGACCTCGCGGGACAGCTGGCGGAGGCGGGTCTCGTGGTTGTCAGCGGCCTCGCGTACGGCATCGACAAGGCAGCCCACGTCGGATGTCTGGACGCAGGTGGCCAGACGATTGCAGTCCTGGGGTCCAGCATCGACGAGATCTACCCCTCCATTCATGGTCCGATTGCACGGACCATTGCAGGAAGCGGCGGGGGAGCCGTTGTCTCTGAGTTCCATCTTCATACACAGCCGACGATCTATACGTTTCCACAGCGAAACCGCGTCATTTCCGGTCTTTCGCTGGGGGTCCTCGTGGTCGAAGCTGCAAAGGAGAGCGGGTCTCTGCTTACCGCCAACTTTGCCCTCGAACAGAATCGTGAGGTGTTTGCGATTCCAGGGTCCATCTACGCTCCTCAGCATGTCGGAACGAACGCGTTGATCAAGGCTGGCGCAAAACTGGTGCAGTCTGTGAACGATGTTCTTGACGAACTCCCGGGGTTCAAAGCTGTCGACGCCCCAGACGAACGCCCGTCTATGGCACTGTCACAGCAGGAACAGTCGATCATCGGCTGCATACAAACGGGGTGCACATCCGTCGATCTGCTCTGCGAACGCCTTACCTGCACTGCGCCTCAGGTTCTCAGAGCCCTGACCAGTCTGGAACTCAGGGGCCTTCTGATACGCCGGGGACCCGACAGCTTCGCTATCGTGCAGTCACTCTAGCATGGGCTTTGACATCCGCGTTGTCGGGGGCGGCCTGGCCGGCAGTGAGGCAGCACTATCCCTGGCTCGACTCGGTGTATCGGTCGAGCTATGGGAAATGCGTCCTTTGCGCAAGACCGACATCCACGAAACCGACCGATTCGGTGAACTTGTCTGCAGCAATTCTCTTGGCTCTGAGGCCTTGCGGGATGCAAGGGGACTTCTCAAAGCCGAGCTCCGACTCCTCGGGTCCGCCGTCGTGGCGTGTGCCGATGCGAGCCGCCTGCCTGCAGGCAAGGCCTTTGCAGTTGACAAGAACCAGTTCAGTCGTCTGGTGACTCAGAGCATACAGAGCAACCCGCTCATTTCAATCCGCAGGGAGGAATACAGGCAGCTCGACTCCTCGGTGCCAACCATCCTCGCAACAGGGCCCCTTACCAGTCCGGATCTTCTCGTCGAACTTCGGGAGCGCCTGGGACGCGAGAATCTGTTTTTCTACGATGCCGTCGCTCCGTCCATATGGGCGCATTCCGTCGATCGCGAATCTTCCTTCCTCAGCTCCCGAGGGGGAGACGCCGCTGACTATCTCAACTGTCCCCTCACGAGGGAGGAGTACTACGCATTCGTCCACGCGCTCCAATCCGCCAGACGGCACCTCCCCGTGAGTCCCAATGAACAGAAGTACTTTGAGGGCTGTCTGCCGGTTGAGGAAATTGCGCGCAGGGGTGACGACGCTCTCAGATTCGGCCCGATGCGCCCCATCGGCCTCAGGGAAAGGCCAGATGACTGTTTTGCTGTCATTCAGCTTCGCAAGGAGAACCGTGAAGGAACCGTCCTGGGTCTTGTGGGACTCCAGACCTCCCTGGCCATCGCCGAGCAGCAGCGGGTACTTGCAATGATACCAGCACTCCGCAATGTTGAATTTGTGCGGTACGGCCTCATTCATCGGAATGCTTTTGTGCGTGGCCCCTCCGTGTTGTCTCAGGACCTGCAGCTGAAGTCATTTGAGCGCATATGGGCTGCGGGCCAGCTCTGTGGCGTCGATGGATACATGGAGTCGACGGCACTGGGACTTGTTGCGGCGCTGAACTCTGCTGCAACCCTTCGCGGCTTCCCACGGGCTGTCTTCTCTGTCCATACCATGACGGGCCTTCTGGTCGACTTTGTTACTCGGGAAACAGATGACTTCCAACCCACGAACGCCAACTACGGGCTTCTCCCGCTCGAGGCCGGCCCCAAACAGAAGGCTGTCGACCGTGAAGCATTCGCTTTCGTGGCCCTGGAACAGATCCGGCATATCGCCGACGAGGTCGAAGGATGGGACACAAACAAGACCGCCCGGTAGATTCAGGCGCGGTTGCAGCTACGAGGCAGGACACCGAAACAGGCCCGGAAGTGGTGGGTGAAGCAAGTGGAGCGTATCTCCAATTGTCGGATGCGGAGTTCCGGGACCGCATCCAGACGGCATATCGCCGCATGGCAGCCTGCGATCTCTGTCCCAGGCTGTGCGGAGCGGCGCGGCTCTCCGGAAAGGCAGGTACCTGCGGCATCGCTCTGAAACCGAGGGTCTTCGTGTGGAATCTGCATCATGGGGAGGAGCCTCCCGTCAGTGGGACACGCGGATCAGGAACGGTCTTCCTCAGCGGCTGTAACCTGAATTGCTGCTACTGTCAGAACTACCCGCTAAGTCAACTCCACCATGGAACGGAGATGCCGGTAGCGAAGCTCGCGGATGCCCTTGTCGAACTCCAGATAAGGGGGGCGCACAATATCAACTTCGTCACGCCCTCGCATCAGGTACCACAGTTGCTCGCAGCGGTATTTGCTGCGCGGCATCAGGGGCTACACATTCCTCTTGTGTACAATACGAGCAGCTACGACGAACTGTCGACACTGGCTCTCCTGGATGGAATCGTGGACATCTATCTGGGCGACCTTCGATACACGACCGAAGACGTCGCCATGGAACTGTCGGGAGTCCCCAACTACGTGCAGGTGGCTGAACGTGCTCTCATCGAGATGCATCGCCAGGTTGGAGACATCAGCATGGATGAGCAGGGAAGATATCTTCCACGGGGACTCATTGTGCGATACCTGGTTCTGCCACGCCATTCTGGCATGGCAAGAGACGTCTTTCGCTTCGTTGCACGCCATCTGTCAGAGCAGACATATGTGAGCGTCATGACCCAGTACTTCCCTGCCTACAGAGCACTCGATCCTGCTCTTGGCATCGGGCGGAAACTCACAGACACTGAGTGCGACCGCGTCATGAGAACATGGTCACACTCGGGACTTGTTCATGGATGGGTTCAGGACATGGGCGACGACGGGGGAGCCTGAGTCATAGATCAGATCTTGCTGACAACCTCACGCGTGATGCCCTTGAGGCACTCCATCACAGAGACTCCGCTGCTGGCAATGCCAAGGTAGACAGGCTTTCCCTTGAGCTGCAGGTCATCGATCAGCTCGCTGACTGGCATGATAGCGGGCGTGTCGCGCTTGTTCAGCTGGTAGATGATGGGCGTATCCGGCAACTCGTAATCTGCGAGATTCTTGAACATGTCCTCAAGGTTCTTGACATTGTCCTCTCGGCGGTCACGATTCGAGTCTGCGACAAACACAATCCCGTCGACAGACTTGAGCACGGACTTGCGCGTCAGCTTGTACAGTTCCTGACCCGGCACGGTGTAGAGACTCAGGCGGATCTTGAAGCCCTTCACGGTCCCCAGTTCCACTGGCAGGAAGTCAAAGAAGAGCGTCCTCTCCGTCTCCGTCGCAATAGACGTGAACTGACCTTTCACCTTTTCCGGGATCGTCCGGAAGATCCAGCTGAGGTTCGTCGTCTTGCCACTCATGGCTGGACCATAGTAGACGACTTTGAACGTAATCTCGGACTTCGAGAAGTCGATCAGAGACATGCGCCGGCTCGCATCAAGTTGTTAGAAGAGGTTGTCGATCTCATCTTGCAGCCCCTTCCTGAGGTCCTGGGAAGGTTCCTGACGAGGGCCTGAGGCCATCTTCTCCAGCACCGGCTTGATCGAACCAGAGATCTTCTTCGCCCAGAACCTGATCGCGCCGATGGGCGCCTTGTTGTCGAATATGACGGCCAGAAGGATCAGGGGGTCTACAAGCGAAATGTGGATGTTGGTCTCTTTCCCCTGGTGGAACGTCAGGGTAAACTCACGTTCCCCAAGGAGTTTCGCGAGCTCATTCGTGGCCGAGAAAACACCAGCAGCCAAAGCAGAAACGGCGATTGCCGAGTCCCGCGTCACCATACCGCTCTTTGCCAGGAGCTCGCCGCTCTTGTTGAGGAGGATAATGTCCTTTGCCTGCGAATCCACAAGGTACTGTGAGAACAGTTCGTCGATCGTTTCGATATCTTCTTTCGTGATCACCAGTGAAGACAGTTGGCCTTCCATCTATGCCTCCGATTTCGACAACGTAATCATCTTCTTGTCCGCAAGACCGTTGAGAGCTGTCCATGCGCGGAAGAACCCAAACTCAGCTTCTTTCAGTATCCTGTCGAATGATTCCGACTCGCCAGCCCTCTCCAGGAGCAGAAACTCATCGGCAGTCAGCGTAACGGCTGTGTCAGAGTCATTCTCAGCCAAGCCCACCTTCAGCTCGAACGGTTCCGCGTGGATCCCCGACCGTGCGTACTCCTCAGCCAGGCCTGTTCCCTTAATGAGCAGGCTCGTGTTGCTGTCGGTGATCCTTCGAGGCGGCATGATAACGTTCGACAAGAAAACGAACGTACCGTCCTGTGCGAGAAAGGCATCATAGAATGCAGGCAATCCGCTGCTATATGGTGACTGCGCATGGATGATCCTGCCCTTCTGGAAAAATATGGCAAAACCGCCCAGATGTCCCTGTATGTCTAGCTTTCCAGTTCTTTGAGCGCCCTCCAGCGTCTGAATAAGCTGGGCAAGTGGAAAGCTCTCCAAGTCACCGCGCAATTCCATAGGACTCCTCCCCTCCCCTGACTTAGCATGCTATTTGATTTCGCTCCAATTTCAAGGTATGCTGACTTTCTCACACACTCGGAGGTGAAGAATGGTGAAGTCCAAGGAACTCGGGTTGAACAAGACATCTGCCTGGAGCAGCATTGATCGCAAGGCGACCGACAAGCTGGCCGCGGAGTACATGGCGGTTATCAAGGATGCCAAGACGGAACGCGAGTTCGTCGAGGCAGCCGCTGCCATTGCACAAGCAAGGGGTTTCAGGACTGCCGACGCTCTGTCTTCCAAAACGCTGCCCAAGGGTGGCAAGCTACTGTTCATTAATCGTGGCAAGAACGCCATGATCGTGAGGCTGGGCAAGCGTCCTCTCAGCGAGGGCATCAACATCGTGGCTGCACACGTCGACGCGCCGCGCATCGACGTCAAGCAGAACCCGCTCTTCGAGAGCACCGGACTGGGCCTCTTTCAGACCCACTACTACGGTGGCATCAAGAAGTACCAGTGGGTGACCATCCCCCTTGCCTTGCATGGCGTGATCTATGACAAGGCGGGGAAGAAGCTTCAGTTGCGCATCGGCGAGGAAGATCGTGACCCCGTGTTCAACATTTCCGACATCCTTCCACACCTGGGGCAGGCCCAGGGAGAGAAGAAGCTCAGCGAAGGCGTTTCGGGCGAAGCACTCGACGCCATCGTCGGCCACGTGCCCCTTGACGACAAGGACGACAAGTCGCCTGTTCGCGCAAATGTTCTGAAGATACTTGCAGAGCAGTTCAACGTCGATGAGCGAGCCTTCGCCGCTTCCGAATTGGAGCTTGTGCCAGCAATGAAACCACGGGAGGTCGGGTTTGACCGCGGACTCATTCTTGCCTACGGACACGACGACAGGATCTGCGGCTACACCGCCTTGCGCGGCCTGATTGACCAGAATAGCGAACCTGAGCGTACGCAGATAGTGTACCTCGCTGACAAGGAAGAAACCGGAAGTGACGGGGACACGGGCATGCAGAGCGAGTTCATCGAATTGGTCATCGAGCGGCTTGTTTTGGAATCTGGAGAGAAGACCACTGCCAGACAGGTTTTCTGGAGTTCCATTGCGCTCAGCGCCGACGTGGGTGCTGGCATGGACCCCAACTACCTGGATGTGTTCGAACCGACGAACGCTGCCACGGTCGGCAACGGCATTGTGATCACGAAGTTCACGGGCTCTCGAGGCAAGTCCTCAGCCAACGATGCATCCGCGGAGACTCTCCACAAGGTACTTGGGTTGCTGGACGAAGCGAAGATCCCATGGCAGGTGGCTGAGATGGGCAAGGTAGATGTCGGCGGCGGCGGCACTGTGGCAAAGTTCTTGTCGAAGCGCGGTATTGAGACAGTCGATGCGGGTCCGGCGCTTCTCTCGATGCACGCCCCGCAAGAACTCGCAAGCAAGGCTGACCTCTATGCGTGCTACCTGGCCTACAAGACGTTTCTGGAGAAGGCCCGGTAGCCGACCCCATTTTGGAACCAGGCAGCCGGATACTCCCGTGAAGGGTCCCTCTGGTTGCATCGCTCCAGCTCCTGCATATACTATGGTCGCTCTCTGCCGTCGGGAAGACGGCCGAAATCCAAGTCCAAAGGGAGGAACTTTTGAGAGAGTTTGAATTGATGTTTATTGTGGACGGGACAATGCCGGAGGAAGATGCCACGGCTGTCGCCACGACCGTTCAGTCCTTCATCTCATCGAAGGGCACGATTCTGAAGGCGGACCCATGGGGCCGTCGTCGTATGGCATATCCAATTAACAAGAAGCAGGATGGCTACTACTGGGTGATCGCATTTGAGTGCGAGCCTGGCGAGGTTGATGTCCTCAAGCAGCAGCTGAGAGTGAACGAAAGCGTCATTCGGTGGATGGTTACGCGGCCCGAGCACAAGAAGACAGTCACCCCAGTCGAGACGGCCGTCGCTCAGGAGACCACCCTAGTACCAGCACCTGAATCCGCGCCAGCGGCTGCACCCGAACCTGAATCCGCGCCAGCGGCTGCACCAGCACCTGAACCTACGACTGCGTCTGAGGCATAGGGATGAACGACCTCAATCAGGTTGTTCTCACAGGCAGGATTACCAGGGATCCGGACATCCGGTACACGCCGTCCGGCAAGAAGACGGCCCGTGTTTCAATTGCTGTGAACCGCAGCTGGAACGCGTCCAAGGATCCGTCTGTCCGAGACTGGAAGGAAGAGACCTTCTTTGTGGACATTAGCGCGTGGACCTATGTCGCCGACAAGATTGAGAAATCGGCCGAGAAAGGTCTGCGTGTGCTCGTAACAGGACGCCTGTCCATTCGAGACTATACGGCTAATGATGGAACCAAGAAGCGGGCAACTGAGATCGTGGCGACGACGTTCGAAGTCATCGGTGCTCCCCAGAACCGTCAAAGTGCCGGTGAACCCGGCGAAGCACCCGGCGAAGACGATCTTCTCAAGGACTTCGAGGTCCCCGAGGGATCGTTGCAGCAGGGCTCCGGATCTGAAGACCACGACGTGCCATTCAACTAAGACGAAGGAGTAAACCACTATGCCAAACGCACCATTCAAGAAACCAAGCAAGACCGGAAAGAAGAAGTCATTCTATTTCCGCGCACGCAAGAAATTCTGTCCATTCTGCGCTGACAAGACCGACGATATCGACTACAAGGATGCCTCGCGGCTGCGCCGTTTCGTAAGCGACAAGGGCAAGATCCTTCCTCGTCGGGCGACAGGCGTGTGTGCAAAGCATCAGCGTGCCCTGGCGGGTGCAGTCAAGAGGGCTCGCGTCATGGCTCTCCTGCCGTTTGTGAATCGGTAGTTCACATCGACGATGGACAGGAAGGTGATTCTGGTTGCCGACGTCAAAGGCGTAGGCCACAAGAATGACGTGGTGAGCGTTTCCGTTGGCTATGCCGCCAACTACCTCCTTCCTCAGCATCTAGCTATGGATGCAACGCCCGAGAAAGTGGCCGCCCTCAGCAAACACAAGATGGTGGTATCTCAGGAAAAGGATGTTGCGCTTGCCCGGGCCCAGGATTTGGCAGCGAAACTCACAGGTCAGTCGATTACCGTTCACGCCAAGGCGACGCCCCAGGGGAGACTCTATGGCGCCATCACTCCCGACGAAATCGCCGAAGCCATAGGCAGTCAACTCGGTGTATCTGTAGAGAAGAGAACTGTCAGCACCGACGAGCCTATCAAGGCTCTTGGTGTGTATGCGATCGCCTTGAAGTTGAACCCCCGAGTTACTGCCCTCGTTTCCGTCACCGTTGCGGAAGCTGTCTGAGGATGGCTGATCGGAGTGATGCTCAGGTAGGTGAAGCCCGTCCACAAGCCGGGAAGGATGAAGCGGCTTCCAATCCAGGAAACGTCGTTCCACCGTACGATATGGGAGCCGAGCAGTCGCTGCTCGGCTCCTTCATTGTCTCAAACACCACGATCGATGAGGTCATGGACTATCTCAAGCCAGACGATTTCTATTTTGACGAGCATGTCACGATCTGTGAGTCGATTTTTCGCCTCCGAACACTGAACAAGCCTGTCGACATCGTCGTCCTCAGCAACGATATCAAGAGCCACGGGGATCTCGATCGCATTGGTGGCGTAGCGTACTTGGCCAAACTGGCTGAGCTTGTTCCAACAACAGAGAACGTTAAGTACTACGGCGAGATCATCAAGGAATCGTCGGTGAAGCGCAGTATCATCCGCGCAGGCAGGGACATCTACGAGCTCGGATTCTCTCCTGCCGTGACGGCGATGCAGCTCATCGACAGGACCGAGAAGCTCATCTACGAAGCGTCCCAGGGAATGGTACGTGGCGACTTCCAGTCGCTGGAAAGCATCCTTCCCAAGACGCTCCAGCTGCTTGAGGATCGCTATGACCATAGGGGTTCCATTCGTGGGGTTGCCACCGGAATCAAGAATCTGGATCTTCAAATTGGCGGTTTCCAGCCCCAGGAACTGGTTGTTCTGGCCGCGCGCCCGAGCGTGGGCAAGACATCACTTGCGCTGAACATCGCCGCGTACAACGCCGTCCGGCTAAAGAAGCCCGTCGGGATCTTCAGTCTGGAGATGTCCAGGGAACAGTTGGCCGAACGTGTTATATCGTCGGAAGCAATGATTGAGTCGGACAAGCTTCGGTCCGGATATCTGTCGCAGGACGACTGGCAGGCGCTGACACAGGTCAGCAACAGATTGTCAGAAGCACCACTCTACATCGATGACACGGCAGGGCTGACAGCTCTCGAGATCCGCGCGAAGGCAAAGCGTCTTGCGGTGACGGCCAAGGTGGAGCTCCTTATCGTCGACTACCTCCAGCTTGCTGCCTCTGGGGAGAAAGTTGAGAGCCGCGTCCTTGAGGTTGCCCAGATCACTCGCATGCTCAAGAACTTGGCACGCGAACTCAATGTTCCGGTCATTGTCGTTTCTCAGCTGTCACGGGATATCGAGAAGAGAGACCGCAAGAAGCCTCAGTTGTCCGACCTTCGCGAGAGCGGGGCAATTGAGCAGGATGCAGACATTGTGATCTTCCTGTACACTGATGAAGCCGTGGACAGTGCCGAGATGAATACGCGGACCCCCACAAACGCTCTGGTCGCCAAGCACCGCAATGGCAAGCAGGGTAATGTGAAGCTGATGTTCGACAAGAGATATACTCGCTTCGAGTCTCTTGACACAACCGCAGAAGATTGAGCGACTCGAGCGACCGTCGCAAGTATTGACGAGGAGCCCGTTCTCAGTAGAATGGACGGGTGCGCGGGCCGTTAGCTCAGCTGGCAGAGCATCTGCCTTTTAAGCAGAGGGTCACAGGTCCGAGTCCTGTACGGCTCACCAAAGCCCTCGTAGTCTAATGGTCAGGACACGGCCCTTTCAAGGCTGCGATAGGAGTCCGATTCTCCTCGAGGGCACCAGGCATGGGCGGATGGCTCAGCGGTAGAGCACCTCCCTCACACGGAGGGGGTCGCAGGTTCGAACCCTGTTCCGCCCACCACTTTTCTCGCATCGCATATGGAGACACACTCGTGCGCTCAGTGAGACTGCGATGCCGGATGTCC
>JAPLGL010000022.1 GCA_026390155.1 Caldisericota bacterium | reverse complement strand
GTACGGAAGTAGAACTGGGGCTTGTAGCCGGGGAAGAAGGGCTTGTGACGGCCACCTTCTGCCTGGGACAGGATATACACCTGTGCCTCGAACTTCGTGTGCGGGGTGATGGAACCGGGCTTGCAGATGACCTGCCCGCGGCGCACATCGTCATGCTCGACACCACGGAGCAGCAAGCCGACGTTGTCGCCTGCCTCACCGTCGTCGAGCAGCTTGTGGAACATCTCGATGCCAGTGACAACCGTCTTGCGGGTCTCTTCCGAGAGGCCGACGATTTCGACGTTGTCTGCCATCTTGACGATCCCACGTTCAATACGACCGGTCGCAACCGTACCGCGGCCAGTGATCGTGAAAACGTCCTCGACGGCAAGCAGGAACGGCTTGTCGGTCGGACGGACGGGGGTCGGGATGTAGGTGTCCACGGCGTCCATCAGCTCCCAGACCTTGTCGGTCCACTCGTTCTTGCCACGAGAACAATCGCCTTCATACTCCATGGCCTTGAGGGCGGAACCGCGGATGATGGGAGTTGCTTCACCATCGAAGTCGTTCTTCGTCAGGAGGTCACGGACTTCCATCTCCACGAGGTCGATGAGTTCGGGATCGTCCACCTGGTCTACCTTGTTGAGGAAGACCACGATCCTTGGAACGTTGACCTGGTGAGCGAGCAGGAGGTGTTCGCGAGTCTGAGGCATGGGGCCCTCAGATGCGGCGACAACGAGGATCGCACCGTCCATCTGGGCGGCACCGGTGATCATGTTCTTGATATAATCCGCGTGGCCAGGGCAATCGATGTGCGCATAATGACGCTTCTCGGTCTCATACTCGGCGTGGTGGGCGTTGATCGTGACGCCGCGGGCTTTCTCTTCCGGAGCGTTGTCGATCTCGTCGTACCGCTTGACCGTCGTATGGCCCAGGGTAGCGAGACACTTGGTGATGGCAGCAGTCAGCGTCGTCTTCCCATGGTCCACGTGACCGATGGTTCCGATATTGACATGCGGCTTGTTACGCTCAAACTTCTCTTTCGCCATTGATAACCTCCCGTCTGATTACGCCTTGCTGGACAAACCCTCAAACTTGGTGACGACTTGCTCCCTAACGTCCTCCGAAACCCTCTGATAATGCAAGAACTCCATAGAGAAAGAACCACGGCCCGCGGTCAGGGAACGCAGAACCGTCGTATACCCAAACATGGCCGCCAGAGGGGCCGATGATTCGACCACCTGCAGGTGTCCGCGATCCTGGATCTGCTGGATGGCACCCCTTCTCGCTGTCACGCTGCCAATGACGTCGCCGATGTTCTCCTTTGGGACAACGATCTCGAGTTTCATGATCGGTTCAAGAAGGAATGGGGACGCTTTTGTACAACCTTCGCGAAGTGCCTTGGAAGCAGCGATCTTGAATGCCATTTCTGATGAGTCGACCGGATGATATGATCCGTCCGTAAGCGCAACCGTCACGTCGACAAGCGGGAATCCAAGGATTGGCCCTGACGTAACTGCTTCGCGAACGCCGGCTTCGACAGACGAAACGAACTGCTTTGGCACCGAGCCACCGACAGTCTTGTTTATGAACACGATTCCCGTGCCACGCTCCCCCGGTGTGATTCTCAGGACGACGTCGCCATACTGGCCGTGTCCTCCTGTCTGCTTGATGTACCTGCCCTGCTGAACGACTTCCCGACCGATTGCCTCGCGGTATGCAACCTGCGGCTCGCCAACACTGGCATTCACCCCATATTCCCGCAACAGTCGATCGATGATGATCTCCAGGTGGAGTTCACCCATTCCCGAGATGATCGTCTCAGAAGTCTCTTCGTCTGTCTTGATTCGAAACGTAGGATCCTCGATCGCGAACTTGGCCAGTGAAGCGGCCAGTTTCTGCTGATCAGCCTTCGTCTTGGGCTCAACTGCGACCGAAACCACGGGTTCGGGAAAATGCATGGTTTCCAACTGAATGAGCTTGTCTTCCTCGCACAGAGTCGTACCGGTAATCACGTCTCTCGAACCAACTATAGCCCCGAGATCACCCGCCCCAAGTTCCTCGACATCTTCGCGCTTGTTGGCATGCATCCGAAGCAGCCTGCTGACTCGCTGCTTATCCCCCTTGTTCGCATTCACGACGTATGAGCTGCTCCTCATGACTCCTGAGTAGATACGTACATACGACAGAATGCCTACATATGGATCAGACACGATCTTGAAGACCAGAGCAACCAAAGGACCGTTCACATCGCTCAGAACGTCCACCCTCTCGTCAGTTCCCGGAATCTTGCCAACAGCCGGCTTCACATCCAGGGGCGAAGGGAGATAGTCGACGATGCCATCCAGCAACAGCTGGATGCCCTTGTTGCGGAAAGACGATCCCACGAATACTGGGACTATGAGATTTGCGATTGTTGCACGGCGAAGTGCAGGCTTGACGTGTTTCCACTCCATAGTGCCAGTCGCGACGTACTCTTCAAGAGCCTCGTCGTCTACTTCCGCGACTGCCTCAATAAGGTTCTCGCGAGCTTCAGCAATCTGGGCAGATTCACGTTCGTCAAGTCCAACGGTCTCATAGGTCTCGCCCGTCGGATCCGTGAACAGGTACTTCGTGGCTTCCATTACATCGAGGATTCCTGCAAACGTATCTTCCTTGCCGACCGGCAACTGTACCAGGGCAGGTCTCGCTCCCAGTTTCTCGCGAATTGCCGTGACCGTCTTCCCAAAATCCGCGCCGACGCGGTCGTACTTGTTGATGTAGACAATGCGCGGGACATGGTACTTGTCGGCCTGACGCCACACGGTTTCTGACTGAGCCTGTACACCCTCGACACCAGACAGGATAATGATACCCCCGTCAAGCACTCTGAGAGCGCGTTCCACTTCTGCAGTGAAGTCCACGTGGCCGGGCGTATCAATAATGTTGATCTTGAAACCCTTCCAGAAAGCTGTGACAACGGCAGATTGAATCGTGATACCCCGTTCACGCTCTTGGGGAAGGAAGTCAGTGGTCGTATTGCCATCATCGACGTTGCCAAGCTTGTACGTGGACCCGGTATAATAGAGAATTCGTTCCGAGGTCGTCGTCTTGCCGGCATCGATATGAGCAATAATACCGATGTTTCGTATGCTGTTCAGATCGGTCTGATTAAGCATGCAGTGCCACTAACTCCCGACTCTACCAGCGATAGTGAGAGTACGACTTGTTCGCCTCTGCCATCCGGTGGACATCTGACTTCTTCTTGAATGCCGAGCCAGTCTCAGAAACCGCATCAATCATTTCGTAGGCGATCTTCTCGATCATCGACTTGCCCGCGCGCTTCTTCGCAGCATCGACGATCCATTCCATACTCAGGTTGATCCCGCGGCGCGATTCGACCTCAATCGGCACCTGAAGTGTGGCTCCTCCGACTCGGCGAGGCTTCACCTCAACCAGTGGCCTGCATTTTTCAACGGCCTGCTGGAAGACTTCTATGCCAGGCTTCGCACCCTTCTCATCGATGAGCTTGATGGCTCCGTACACGATGCCCTGTGCCTTGACCTTCTTGCCCTTCTTGAGGATCTTGTTGATGAAGTGGTTCAACAGCTCGCTGTTGTAAACAGGATCGGCCTGAGCTGGCTTGCGGAACTGCCGCTTCTTCCTGGGCATTACTTGCCACCTTTCTTTGCTGCGGCGACTTTCTTGGCTCGCTTCGCTCCGTACTTTGAACGGGCCTTCATGCGATTGGCCACGCCGGCAGTATCCAATGTTCCACGAATGATGTGATAGCGAACGCCAGGCAAATCCTTGACCCTGCCTCCACGAATCAGCACCATCGAGTGCTCCTGGAGGTTGTGACCGACACCACCGATGTAAGCCGTGACCTCCATGCCATTTGTCAGACGAACTCTGGCGATCTTCCGCAATGCGGAGTTAGGCTTCTTCGGTGTCGCGGTCTTCACCTGGGTGCAGACACCCCTCTTCTGTGGGCAACCCTTGAGCGCCGGAGTCTTTGTCTTGAACTTCGGCTGCACGCGGGGAGACCGCACCAGCTGGTTAAATGTCGCCATACAATTTCCTCCTAAGGACGTAAATGCATATCTTTACATAATACGCACTAGGGGCCGAGTGTCAAGCGCTTGCCCCCTTGACTAATCACGCTCGCGCAGCGCACGTGTCGCTTGTTCGAATATCTGGCTTCGCTCGCCCCAATCTAGCTTCCGCGAGCTTCCCGCACAGGTTCTCCTTGGACTTTCCGCTTCTCGAGCATGAGCTCCGGGGACGATGTGCCAGCAGGAATCGATTTGCCCACGATTACTGCCTCCTTAAGGCCGGTGAGGCGGTCGATCTTTCCCTTGATAGCCGCATCCGCAAGGACTCTTGGCGTTTCCTGAAATGATGCGGCGGAGAGGAAGCTGTCAGTTTCGAGGGAGGACTTTGTAATGCCCTGAAGCACCAGGTCAAAGGAGGCAGGTTTCCCCCCTTGCGCCCGCACCTTGCGGTTCTGCAGCAGGAGTTCGTGCTTGCTCACAATCTGGTCGGTGAAGAATGTAGTGTCCCCAGGGTCGACAACCTTCACTTTCTTCAGCATCTGGCGAATAATCATCTCGACATGCTTGACGTTGATGTCGACGCCCTGAGAGCGATAGACCTTCTGAACTTCCTGAACCAGGTAGCGCGCCGTCTCTTCAACGCCCACCAGGTCGAGAAGGCCTTTGGGGTCGATGGAACCCTCGGTAAGCTGGTCCCCCACACACACGTGCGCTCCTTCCTTGACACGGAACCTGGTCGTCGGCGAGACTTTGAACTTGGCTTCGACACCCGCCTTGGTCGCCACGACAATCTGCTTCTTCTCCTCGAAGTTCTTCTCTTTCACATCGACGATGTGGAAGATGCCATCCACGGTCGAGACGATGGCCTGTCCCTTTGGTGTACGTCCTTCAAAGATCTCCTCGACGCGAGGCAGACCGGTTGTGATATCAACGACCGCGATACCTCCCGTGTGGAACGTGCGAAGCGTCAGTTGAGTGCCGGGTTCACCGATGGACTGAGCAGCGATGACACCCACCGCCTCCCCGACCTGGACATCATTGCCGGTGGACAAGTCTCGGCCATAGCACATAGCACAGACACCATTTTCACTTTGGCACGTAATGGCAGAACGAAGGCGCACGCTGGTGATGCCAAACTGCTCAACCGCAATTGCCACTTCGTCACGGATGAGACCATCCTTGGGAACCAGAACGATGTCTTCGTTCACAATCACTTCAACAGACGTGATGCCAGCGCGCTTCGTTGACGCAAGCACCTTCTCGGTAAGGGGGTCGTCCTTCTTCGCCACAATGCGCTCGCCATCAGGCGAAACGATGTCCACAGCGAGCGGACGGTCCAGAATACGTTCGAGTGTCGTCCTAGACCAGACAGGGTTCACTTTGATTGTCGACGCGCGCAGCACAATATCATCCGCTGCGTACCGGCCGGCGATTTGTTCACGGAGACCTACGATTACGGCACCGCCGTCAGCAACCGGTTGAACAGTTAAGCCACCAACGTACCGCTGGATCTTCAGAGACTTGAGGCCGAGGGACTCCAGGCGTTTCGCCTGTTCCCACGAAATCTCTTCGCCAGGCTCGATGATGGTCTCTCCAGTCAACGGGTTCACAATCTGTTCATCGGCTATCTTTCCGGCCAGTTCCTCGGAAAGCGAGGAAACAACCAGATTGCCGATCTTGATCTCACGGGCCTGAGAATGCGTGCAGTCCTCTTCACGAACAACCAGCTCGTGCGCAACATCGACCAGACGGCGCGTGAGATAGCCCGAGTCAGATGTCTTCAGTGCAGTGTCTGCCTGTCCCTTGCGGGTACCGTGCGTCGACAAGAAGTACTCGAGCACAGACAGACCCTCACTGAGGTTGGACTTGATGGGGAACTCGATAATCTTTCCCGACGGGTCCGACATCAAACCACGGATACCCGTCATCTGCACAATCTGCTTCTTGCTTCCACGGGCTCCGGAGTCGGCCATGATGCGAACCGAGTTCTCTTCGGTAAGGTTGCGGAAGACGGCGCGTTCGATCTCCTCGCCTTTCTTCTGCCAGACCTGGACCACCTTGAGGTAGCGGTCGTTGTACGAGAGAAGCCCCTCATCATAGAACTCATTGATCTCACGGACCGTCCTGTCGGCATCGTCGAGGATGCGCTTCCGCTCGGGTGGTACTTCCATGTCGGACAGACCGATAGACATGCCCGATTCGGTCGCATACTTGAATCCGAGTGCCTTGATATTGTCGAGAAGGACACAAGTCTTGGACACGCCAAATTGACGGGAAAAGTCCAGGATCATCGCCTCAATCTCCTTCTTGGGCATCGTCCTATTCTGGAAGGGGAAATCACGGTACTTCGCTTCACCCTCGAAGATGGTTGCCCGGAGTTCATCGTTGAACACCACCCGACCTGCAGTCGTACGGATCTTCACACCACCAAGGCGAACAAGAACCGGGTCGTGTGGACGCAGCTTGCCAGACTCAAAGAGGTAGAGGACGTCCTGCTCGTTGTAGACAGGAACGGAGTTCCACTTCATCGACTTCATCTTGTCCTTCACTTCATACGTCAGGTAGTAGGCTCCGAGTACCATGTCCTGGACGGGACCAGCCATGGGATTGCCACTTGCCGGAGAGAAGATATTGTACGATGAGAGCATCAGCAGGCGAGCCTCTGTCTGGGCCGCAAGACTCAGGGGAAGATGGATGGCCATCTGATCTCCGTCGAAGTCAGCGTTGAACGGCGTGCACACGAGCGGCGATATCTGGATAGCCTTCTCATCGATGAGCACGGGTTCAAAGGCCTGGATCGACAGACGGTGAAGGGTCGGAGCACGGTTCAGGAGAACACCGTTGCCCTTGACGACCTTCTCAAGGATGCTCCACACTTCTGGTGTGGGCTTCTCGACGACGTCCTTGGCAACCTTCATGCTGCCTACGACGCCCTCTCGCATGAGCCGGTAGATGACATGGGGCTTGAACAGCTCGAGCGCCATTTCCTTGGGGACACCGCACTGACTGATCTTGAGCTGCGGGCCCGAGACGATAACCGCACGACCGGAATAGTCAACACGCTTGCCAAGCAAGTTCTGACGGAAACGCCCTTCCTTTCCCTTTAGTTTGTCGCTAAGGGACCGCAGGGGACGGCCGTTTGCGTTGACAACGGGGTACTGGCGCTTGCTGTTGTCCAGCAGTGCATCCACGGCGTCCTGAAGCATCCGCTTCTCGTTCTGCAGCAGAATCTCAGGAGCACTTTCGTCGATCATTTTCCCAAGGCGGTTGTTGCGGTTGATGACCCGCCGATACAGCTCGTTGAGGTCATCGGACGCAAACCGCCCACCCTCC
>JAPLGL010000068.1 GCA_026390155.1 Caldisericota bacterium | reverse complement strand
TGTAGCAATCGGTGGTTTTGCGTCCGCCTGGTATTGGAGTTCGTCTGAGGTCAGTGTTTTCGACGCGTGGCACCAGCCCTTCTTCAGTGGCGGCACGATCTACTACTACATTAAGTCCAGCAACCTACGGGTTCGGGCTGTCCGGGCTTTTTAACCATTTATCCATTTAACCATTAAGGGGGTGCAGGGGGCGTAAGCCCCCCTGCCAGAGAATTTTTTATGGCTCTTTACTATGATCCGCCAGTGTATAAAGATGTCTATCGTCTCATCCTCAAAATCTTTGAATACACCAAGGAGTTCTCTCGTGAATACAAATACACCTTGTGACAAGACCTCAAGCGAGATAGCATTGTGCTGATCTGTAGTATCTATCGGGCCAACAAAGCCAAAAGCAAAACCGAATACCTGGAGACCTTTCTGGATGACTTTGAGATATTGAAACTTGAGGTTCGATTATGTGCTGATATGAAAATTCTATCCATCAAAAAAAAGGCAGAGCTTGCGTCATTAATGGAAGGGATAGGTAAGCAGATTACGGGCTGGCGTAATGCTGGTTTGTAATTATAGCCGGAATTCCGAGAACCACGGTTTTCGGAAGCGAGGATGCTTTTGTATATATTGATTTACACCGAAAAGTGACCAAATTAATGAATAAAATTGACCACCTGCGAGAATATTCCAGGAAGAGCATGACACGGAAAATTCCAAATAACATCTATTCCGTCAACTCACCCCTACAAAGTCTCAACCAACAGCAATTTCATCAACTCACCCTCTATGAAAACTTTCAATCGACATCAATTCTGTCATCTCACCGCAGCGTGTGGCGCGGGGCATTGCGGACAACGCCTCAAACGCAGTCCTTATCAAACTCAATCAGTTCGGCACGCTGTCCGTCTGTTGTCCGTCGCAAGGGAACAGACTGGATTCCTGCTTTCGCGGGAATGACGGAGCTGACCTGGTCGTCGGTCTCAACATCGGTCAGATCACGACTGGGTCATTGTCGAGATCGGAGCGTATCGAAAAGTACAATCAGCTGCTGGAGAGCGAGGTCGATCTTGGCGGAGCTGCCCAGTTTGCCGGCACGACCGTCACCGCGACCTTCGAGACCGTATCTGAACCCTGACAGCGCCTTCATCTCGACGCTGAACACCCCCGCCTGGAGCCAGATGCTTCAGGCGGGTTTCTCATCCCGTCCCTCAGTCCCGCTGAGGCGAAAGGCGGTGACTGGATGAAGAGGAGTGCTCCACCCATCTGGGCGGAGTGGCGGTATCACTAGCATGGCGGACAGGAGTCGAAAGAGAGAGCGCTCTCGGAGCGCTGTTGGTCAGAACAAGTCGGGCCCATGTTGCACCCGTGGCCGTGCAGTACACGCCCGGCCTGGCGTTGACCGCTGCACCTGGCGGAAGAGGAATAGGCCACGGGGAGTGGACGAGAGGTCGCCATCCCGCGTTTGCCGCCGGGTTGCGGGCGATGCGCTCCATCGGTTCGGGGCGACTGCCCCGGAGCCACACGTCGCGGCAGGGGGCTCGCCTGGTTCCAGGATGCCGATGCTTAGGCGGACCCCACCTACGCGGGAGTCCTTCTGGCGTGGAGCCACGTCAGGGACTTCTTTTGGTCAAGCGGGCGACAGTTTGTGCTTAAACTCGACTCCGAGCGGCAGACCTGGATCGGAGTCAGCTCGTTGTCTGGATCAGCGGCACTATCTCGTCGGCGTTCATGAGCCTGCCGAACGTGGCATCCACTACGGCCAGGAAGGCTCGCTGAACCATAGCTGGCGGCACGGTCTCTCCAGCCAGTACCAGGCGCTGGTTGCACACACATCCTCTGCGACGATGCACTCGAAGCCGTTGTCGCCGCTGCCCACGTCATGGCGTCGATGCACATGTGGGTCACCCTCCCGCAGATGATCAGGCGTGACACAGGACGACATTGGCGGGAGCCGGGTCATTTCTCGGGGGTCGTCTGCTGTTGCACTCATGTTTGCATACATCAACTCATGGAATTGCACATCATGATATGTACACGCAGGCTTGACTTGTATAGCAAGATGTGTATGATGCCCACAGGAGGCTCTGTATGAGCATCATCATTCGCAAGACGGGCAACAGGGAGTATGTGTACGTGGCGCACCGTGATGGCGCACGCATGGTCCAGTCCTATATCGGTCCGCTCGCCCGGCCCGAGGTGCGGCGGAGGGTCGAAGCAGCACAACGGGCGACGACGATGCCTTTGCATATCATGCGTCTGTTTACTGGTGTGGATCCCAGCGGGCTCCACCTGCAGAGGAACGCTGTTGCCATCATCGCGTGTCTGTTGGAACAAGGTGACCTGGAGGACCTGCGGTGGCTCGTCCACGTGTACCCGACGAGCGCCATCGTCGACGTGGTCCTCTCCGCGAAGGGTTTGTCGGCGAGGGCGCGCAACTTCTGGATGGTGTGGTTCGAGGAGCCCGATGCATCCTGAATGTGTAGAGGAGAAGGCCCGCATCGTGATGAGCCGCCTGGGGCCGACCCTGGGCATGCATGGAGGGGTCCTGGCAGGGGGGACGGGGTTGGCGCTGCACCTGGGGCACCGCATTTCCGGCGACCTTGAGTTCTTCGCTCAGCGGGCGTTCAAACCGTCCGAAGTCCTCGAGGAACTGCGGGCACTTGCCGGCGTTGTGGAGTCCGTGACGATGGACGGCGACGCGATGAACGTGCAGGCAGACGGCGCCGGGCTCTCTCTGATGACGACGTCGGCGCGCTTCGGGGAGCCCACCACAAGGGTCAATGGCTGTGATGTGGCCGGTGTGACGGATATTGCAGCTATGAAACTGCTGGCTGTCAGTCATGGCGGTATGCGCAATGACTTCGTGGACTTGTATACCGTTGTCCAGACCGTCCCCTTCCGCAAGGTCGCACACAATGCTTTGGAGCGGTATGGAGTGACCGCCCTCGAGCCGCTCGTTGTCGGCAAGGGGCTCGTATGGTTCGAGCACGCCGACGTCCAGGGAGACGCCATCTACGTCGGGACTCCTGTCACGTGGAACCACATCAGGGACTTCTTCCGGTCGAGCGTGCGGCAGTTCGTGTTCGACCTCGACGCCGAGTGGCAGACCTTGGAACGGGGTTAACGGGTAAGGGCAGGGATGGATTCCCGCCTTCGCGGGAATGACGGAAACCCAAGGGAATGACGAGCCAAGGGATGACTAGTGCTCCGTGTTCAGCGCTTGTGCGACGGCGACGGACAGCTCGTAGGGGTGGAACGGCTTCTGGACCCAGCCGGTGAAGCCGGCCGCAGTCGCTTCTGGCAGACGGCCATCCAGGCCCAAACCGGTGGACAGCAGAGCGCGTGTCCCACTGTTGATGATCTTGAGTGCCTTCAGGGTCTGAATGCCATCCATCGAGGCATCCAACGCCTGACGGTACAGCGCCCAGGTCTCACCGGCACTCATGCTCGCCCTCCGCGTCCGATGAATGGCCATCAGCGTCACCCAGCGCCAGCTGCTGCAGCATTGTGATGATCTCGCCTGTCGTTGCCACCTGGGCATACGTGCCATTCAGTGCAGCCAGGAAGGCTCGCTGGACCATGGCCGCAGGCACCGTTTCTCCAGCAAACGCCAGGTCCCGGGTGGCGCACGCGTCGGCGGCGACGATGCACTCGAACCCATCGTCGCAGGCAGCCCGCGTCGTCGCGTCGATACACATGTGCGTCATCATGCCGCAGATGACCAGACGGGAGACCTCATCCGTGCGCAGCAACTCCAGCAAGTTGGTCTCGCGGAAGCTGTTGGGATGATGCTTGTGGACGACTGGCTCGCCGGGCAGAGGACGGATACTACTATAGAGACTCACACCGGGAGAGCCGGGCCTGAACGAGGTCGCCTCGGGGTCGAGGGACACGTGCTGGATGAAGACAGCGGGCAGGTGGTTGTACCGGAAATAGGCGAGCAGCTTTCGGGCCTGAACGGATGCTTCGACGGGGCCCTCCAGGGGCATGGCGCCACCCCGGAAGTACTCCCTCTGGATGTCGATGAGCAGGAGAGCGGTTTTCACTGATCAGGTTGCGAATGTACCACTGTGGCTATTTACCAGCTGACCCCAAAGGACATTCGAGGGCGGTGATCTTGTCGAGGCGCGGCTGGTGACGCTCGCCCTGATACGTCGCGTTCAGCCAGGTGACGACGCAGTCGAGCGCAACTTCCTCGGCTGTCGTCCGACCGCCAAGCGCAAGCACGTTGGCGTTGTTGTGTTCCTTGGCCATGCGTGCGGTGTAGCCGTCGTGAACCAGCGCGCAGCGGATGCCGGCGACCTTGTTGGCTGCGATGCTGGTGCCGATGCCGGTGCCGCAGATGACGATGCCGACCGCGGTGGAATCTGCCATGACCTTGCGGGCCACGGCGGCTGCGAAGTCGGGATAGTCGACGGAGTGCTCACTACTGTCGGTGCCCAGGTCCTCGACTTCGTGGCCCATGAGCGTCAATGCATGGATGAGGAACGACTTGAGGCGAAATCCGGCGTGATCGGAACCAATGATGATCTTCATGTGCTCACCTCGGTTTGAGGAATGGGATGCGAAGAGACAGCAGCGCAATGAGCAATCCAAGCGCGATGCCTCCGAGTACTTCGAACACGGTATGCCCGACAAGTTCAGTGAACTGCTTGTAGTCGAAGCGGTCCCCCAGCTTGAATTCTTCGAACATGGCGTTCAGGGTCCGGGCGTGTTTGCCGACTTCCTGGCGGACGCCCGAGGCGTCGAATACGACGACCCCGCTGAAGATCATGCAGATGGCAAACAGGGGGGATGCGAAGCCTTCCGTGAATCCCACCATCGCTGTCAGGGCCGTGACGGAGGCGCTGTGCGAGCTGGGGAAGCCGCCGTTGGACAAAAGGAGGTGCCACTGCCATTCATGATACTCGCCGTAGTGGATGAGCGGCTTGATTCCTTGTGCAACGAGGTCCGCGATGACTGCGACAATCAGGATCTTGTTGTCCCAGAGGTTGTTCACGCTCACCCCTTCGGCTGCCATTGATAATCCACACGAAGAGTATACAGTGATGAGGTAGTTTGTAAACGCGCACGTTGACAGCGGATCGCACCAGTGCTTGCGCCGCTCACGTTCATAGGAGGATACCTGTGTCAACACTTGCATCGACAACGACTACGACTCCGGCAACCCCGACGAGTACCGGGCCAAGCTTATTCGTCCTGCTGCTCGCCGGTCTTGCCGTCATGTTGCTGGGCAACCTGCTGGGACGCTACCTGTCCGCTCGTAGCGGCAGGACGGTCAGCCGCAAGCTCTCTTTCTTCATCACCATCCCGATCATGATTGTCTTCGTCATCATCGTTTTCGCGATGGGCCGGAGCCTGACCACGGTCGGGCAGTACACGCTGTTCGCCGTCTATATCCTTGGCTTCTCGATCCTCGGCGGGTTTGTCGAGGCTCCTCCCGTACCGAAACGCACCAGCGGACCGTCCAGAGATGCGAAGCCTGACGAGGAGCTGCGGCACATGACAACGGGCAGCGACACCATCGAGGGCGAAGGCAAGGATATTACGCAGGAGTCCCCCGTCGACGACAAGACCGAGCACCACCGCCGAGTGCCACCACGACTTTAATCCTTTAGGGTCAGCTGGTAAATAAGCACAGAAGTGGTAAGTTCAAGACCACCCCGCTCCCCGAGCGGGGTTTTTCATTGCTCGTGCGTCATGTGCATCTGCACTGGCGTTCCTCGGCGTTCGCAGGTCGGTGCCAGGCTCACAATGTGGTCGTGAGCCTGTTTGTCCGGAGTGGGTTCTGCCATTTGCAGAGGTCGGGGACGGGGGTATGATACAGGTATGGAACAAGTGCTGATGCATATCTGCTGTGCCCCGGATGCCACGGTGCCGGTCCTGCGCCTGCGGGCCAAGGGATATGAGCCGGTTGGGTTCTTCTACGACCCCAACATCCGCCCGAAGGAGGAGTACGAGCTCCGCCTCGACCAGGCCCGCAAACTCGCCTTCATCGAGAAGTTCGAGTTGATCGTCGGCCCGTACGAGCCCGAGCGCTGGCTGGCCGCGACGCGTGAGTTCTGGCAGGAGCCCGAGGGTGGACGCCGGTGCCCGTTGTGTTTTGGCGTGTTGCTGGAGGCAGCGGCGCACAAGGCGGCCGAGCTTCAGATACCAGTGTTCACGACGACCCTGCTCATCAGCCCGCACAAGGACGTGCACCTCCTGGAGCAGGTGGGGCGCGAGAAAGGGGCGCTGTACGGCGTCACGTTTCTCGCCGAGGCCTTCCGCAAGAAGGATGGCTTCCGAGAGTCCGTACTCCTGAGCAAGGAGTATGGCCTGTATCGCCAGAACTACTGTGGCTGCATCTATTCCAGGATAGAGTCCGACAAGTGGCGCGCCGCGCACCCGCATGGCAGTTCCTGGTCGGGCGAGGAGCCCAAGGACGGTTCCGGGAAAGGCATGTCCCGCGGATAGACCAGCTCGGGATCCGTTCACGGTTGGAGCGGCACGGGCGTCCTCCAGCGACTCCTGATACACGTTTTTGTGCGGCTCTGTCGGGGAATTCTTTCTGCTCGATGCTTTGCGCTTGACACGTTTCCCGTTTAGCGTATATTTATATGCGTTCGGTTACAGCAGGTCTCGCAGGAGCCCCGTGAACGAAAGTGCGAAAAGGGTTTGCTGTTGACAGAACGAAGCAACTGAGTAAAATTAAAGTTTGTCGCCTCACCCCAAGGGTGTCTGTCGACAGAACGGCACGCGCAGTTGGTACCTTGAAAACTAGACAGTGAAGAGAACGGGTTGAAAGACACAATTGGTGTGTTTTTTACCCGACAAGGAATGTCTGTACGTACAAGACAATCCTTGTCATTCCTTTGTACCGATTCTTCCTTCGGGAAGATCATATACAAACACAGATTTTCGAAGAGTTCGATCCTCTGGCTCAGCGGCAAACGGGTGAGTAATGGACAGGTAACGTACCCCCTAGACGTGGATAGCTCATCGAAAGATGAGATAATACGCGATAATGTTGCAGGGCGATGGCTCTGCAAAGAAAGCGGGCGCAAGCTCGCGCTTCCGGATCGGCCTGTCTCCTATCAGCTTGTTGGTGGGGTAAGAGCCTACCAAGGCGATGACGGGTAGCTGGTCTAAGAGGATGGTCAGCCACATTGGAACTGCGACACGGTCCAGACTCCTACGGGAGGCAGCAGTGGGGAATCATGGTCAATGGGCGAAAGCCTGAACCTGCGACGCCGCGTGAGTGATGAAGGTCGTAAGATCGTAAAACTCTTTTCAGGGACCTGAAAGGCAGCGCTCTAACAGAGCGTCTGCTGTGACTATCCCTGGAATAAGCCCCAGCCAACTACGTGCCAGCAGCTGCGGTAATACGTAGGGGGCGAGCGTTATTCGGAATTACTGGGTGTAAAGGGTATGTAGGCGGCCTCACAAGTCGCGTGTAAAAGTCCAGCGCTTAACGCTGGGTTCGCACGTGATACTGTCAGGCTTGAGGGCTGGAGAGGTGAGCGGAATTCCCGGTGTAGTGGTAAAATACGTAGATATCGGGAGGAACACCAGCGGCGTAGGCGGCTCACTAGACAGTTTCTGACGCTAAGATACGAAAGCGTGGGGAGCAAACAGGATTAGATACCCTGGTAGTCCACGCCCTAAACGATGGATACTTGGTGTTGGGGGGTTACCCTCGGTGCCGGAGCTAACGCGTTAAGTATCCCACCTGGGGACTACGGCCGCAAGGCTAAAACTCAAAGGAATTGACGGGGGCCCGCACAAGCAGCGAGGTATGTGGTTTAATTCGACGCTACGCGAAGAACCTTACCTGGGCTTGACATGCTTGAGAACGGACCAAGAAACTGGTCCCCTCCATGACCGCAAGGTCATGCACCCTAGCGATACTGCCAGCTAAAAGTTGGAGGAAGGAGGGGATGACGTCAAATCCTCATGGCCTTTATGTCCAGGGCTACACACATGCGACAATGGTCGGTACAACGGGTCGCAACACCGCGAGGTGAAGCCAATCTCTAAAAACCGACCTCAGTTCAGATTGCAGGCTGCAATTCGCCTACATGAAGATGGAGTTGCTAGTAACCGCAGGTCAGCATCACTGCGGTGAATATGTTCCCGGGCCTTGTACACACCGCCCGTCAAACCACCCGAGTCTGTTGCACCCGAAGTTGCCCGTTGGGTGACGAAGGTGTGGCCGGTAAGGAGGGTTAAGTCGTAACAAGGTAGGTGTACGAGAACGTGCGCCTGGATCACCTCCTTTCAAGGAGCATTGCCTTTTGACCGTTCCCCGCTCACTGTCTAGTTTTGAGGGTGCGAACGCACCTTCACGCGGTTTCCTATGGTCCGCACCTTGAAAACTGTACCGAGCCAATGACGTAAGAACGAGCAGTTGGTGGATGCCTTGGCGCACAGAGCCGATGAAGGACGCAGAAAGCCTGCGATAGTCCCCGGGGAGTTGCAATCAAACATTGATCCGGGGGTTTCCGAATGGGGCAACCCCTCCCACGCAGGTGGGAGACTCCTGTCTGAATCCATAGGGCAGGAGGGGGAATCGAGGGAAGTGAAACATCTCAGTACCTCGAAGAACAGAAAGCACAAGCGATTCCGTTAGTAGCGGCGAGCGAAACCGGAACAGCCTAAACCACCGTGACGCATAGCGTGCAGGCGTTGTCACGGCGGGGTTGGAGGACCGACCAGTCCAGGTTGCACCCTGGAGCGGGAGTTACAAAAGCACATGATAGTCGAACCCTCTGGAAAGAGGGGCCATAGCGGGTGACAGCCCCGTAGGCGAAATCATGAGCACTCCCGGGTAGGTTCCTGAGTACCACGGGACACGAGAAATCTTGTGGGAAGCTACCACGACCATGTGGTAAGGCTAAATACTCTGGCGACCGATAGTGAACTAGTACCGCGAGGGAAAGGTGAAAAGAACCCCGGAAGGGGAGTGAAAGAGAATCTGAAACCAATTGCTTACGAGCGGTAGGAGCCCTATGTGGCGCAAGCCACAGGGTGACTGCATGCCTATTGAAGAATGAGCCGACGAGTTATTGCAACCAGCGAGGTTAAGGGAGATCCCCGGAGCCGCAGCGAAAGCGAGTGTGAACAGCGCGTCAGTTGGTTGCAGTAGACCCGAAGCCGGGTGATCTACCCATGGACAGGTTGAAGGGGCGTTAACCCGCTCTGGAGGACCGAACACGTTAGGGGAAAAATCCTATGTGATGAGCTGTGGGTGGCGGAGAAATTCCAATCGAACCCGGGAATAGCTGGTTCTCTCCGAAATGCATTTAGGTGCAGCGGCAGGTAAGTAGTGTGTGGGGGTAGAGCACTGAATGGACTAGGGGCCTCACCAGGTTTCCAAACCCAATCAAACTCCGAATACCGCATATCCGTATCCTGCTAGTGAGACTGTGGGTACTAAGATTCATAGTCAAAAGGGGAACAGCCCAGACCGTCAGCTAAGGTCCCTAAGGTAAACTAAGTGCTAGCGAAGGAGGTGGGGTTACTCAAACAGCCAGGAGGTTAGCTCAGAAGCAGCTATCCTTTAAAGAGTGCGTAACAGCTCACTGGTCGAGTGATCCTGCGCCGAAAATGTAGAGGGGCTAAGTTTACCACCGAAGCTGCGGATTTCGCCGCAAGGCGGAGTGGTAGGAGAGCGTCCGTGCTGCAGAGAAGGCATACCGTAAGGAGTGCTGGAGCGCCACGGAGTGAGAATGTCGGCTTAAGTAGCGCATAAACGAGTGAGAATCTCGTTCGCCGGAAATCTAAGGTTTCCTGGGGAAGGCTCGTCCTCCCAGGGTTAGCCGGTCCTAAGGTGAGGCCGAAAGGCGTAGCTGATGGAGAACGGGTTAATAGTCCCGTGCTGCCATGCTTCGTTTGAAGGATGGGGTAGGACAGAAGGATACGCTGAGCGCGACCGCTGGTAGTTCGCGTCCAATCAGCAAGGGTGGGGAGACTGGAAAAACCGTTTCCCCTGAGCCTGAGCTGTGATGGGGAGCCGCAAGGCGAAGCAGCTGTGTTCATGCTGGCAGGAAAAACCTCTCACGAGAAGTATGGTATCCGTACCGCAAACCAACACAGGTAGATCGGGAGTAGACTCCCAAGGCGTGCGAAAGAACCCTCTTTAAGGAACTCGGCAAAAAGGTCCCGTAACTTCGGAAGAAGGGATGCCTCCGTAAGGAGGCCACAGGAAATAGGCTCAAGCGACTGTTTAACAAAAACACAGGTCTCTGCTAAGTCGTAAGACGACGTATAGGGGCTGATGCCTGCCCGGTGCTGGAAGGTTACAGAGAGGAGTCAACAGGATTCGTCCTGTGAAGCCCTGAACTTAAGCCCCAGTGAACGGCGGCCGTAACTATAACGGTCCTAAGGTAGCGAAATACCTTGTCGGGTAAGTTCCGACGCGCATGAATGGCGTAACGACTTGAGCGCTGTCTCAAAGAGGGATTCGGTGAAATAGCAGTGCCCGTACAGATGCGGGCTACGTGTGGCAGGACGGAAAGACCCCGTAGAGCTTTACTGTACTCTGATATTGAAGTTTGGTTGTGGCTGCACAGGATAGATGGGAGACTTTGAAGCTGGGGCTTCGGCCTCAGTGGAGTCGTCCTTGGGATACCATCCTTCTTCAACGAGACTTCTAACTCCTCGCCCTCAGCGGGCTGGAGGACCATGTCAGACGGGCAGTTTGACTGGGGCGGTCGCCTCCCAAAGAGTAACGGAGGCGCCCAAAGGTTCCCTCAGGCTGTTTGGAAATCAGCCATAGAGTGTAAAGGCATAAGGGAGCTTGACTGCAAGAGAGACATCTCGAGCAGACACGAAAGTGGGGCTTAGTGATCTGGTGGTTGCAGCATGGAATGGCCATCACTCAACGGATAAAAGCTACCTCGGGGATAACAGGCTTATCCTTCCCGAGAGTCCACATCGACGGGAGGGTTTGGCACCTCGATGTCGGCTCGTCCTATCCTGGAGCTGGAGCAGGTTCCAAGGGTCCGGCTGTTCGCCGGTTAAAAGGGCACGCGAGCTGGGTTCAGAACGTCGTAAGACAGTTCGGTCCTTATCCGCCACATGTATTAGAGATTTGACGAGATTTCCCGGTAGTACGAGAGGACCCCGGGAAGTCGACCGCTGGTGTACCAGTTGTCCCGCCAGGGGCACGGAGCTGGGTAGCTATGTCGACCTTGGATAAGTGCTGAAGGCATATAAGCGCGAAGCCAACTCGAAGACGTGATCTCTCATCGTCGCAAGACGAGGTAGACCCCTGGTAGACTACCAGGTTGATAGGCTGGAGGTGTAAGCGCAGCAATGCGTTGAGCTGACCAGTACTAATAGGTCGGGGACGTCATTGGCTCGTACAGTTTTGAGGGTGCAGGCCCCCTGCATTTCTATCTCGTTTTCATGTGAGACATGACTCTGGTGGTCATAGCGTCGGGGAAACACCCGTTCCCATCCCGAACACGGAAGTTAAGCCCGACACGCCGATGGTACTCACGGGGAAGCCCGTTGGAAGAGTAGGTCGTTGCCAGGGTCATGTCTTTTCCATATCCCCCCTTCTGGGGGTTTTTCCATATCCAGGCACCGACCCTGTCCGTCATTCCCGCGAAGGCCGGAATCCATGCGTTTTTTCCTCTGTCCCCCTCTTCAGGGGGTTTTTCCATATCCAGGGGTTGCAGGGCGAGGTGCAGGTCTTGCATATTGGATGAGTCGATGCGGTCTGTTGATTTTCCCGGGAATTGCATAATACTTAAGAAACCTTTAAGGGTTATGCAAATGGGAAAGACACAGGAATCGGAACGCAACATACGGAGCATTGCCTCCCGCCAGCAGGGATACTTCACTGCCAGACAGGCTCTTGAGGCTGGCTACTCGTATCCCTCACAGTACTACCAGAGTGAGACCGGAAACTGGATACGGGAGGGGTATGGCGTTTACCGCATTGCTGACTACACTGCGGCTGATCGACCCGACCTTGTGCTGTGGTCGCTGTGGTCACGTGACAGAAAGGGCAAGCCCCAGGGCGTGTACTCACATGAGACGGCCCTGTCCATCCATGAACTGTCAGATGTCATGCCCGCCAGCCTTCATATGATAGTCCCGCTGTCATTCAGGAGGTCGGCCAGGATCCCCGGCGTCCTCGTCATCCATCGTGCAACGCTCGCGTCTGCCGACATTCAGGCGATGGAGGGGTACAGCGTCACTCGTCCCCTGAGAACAATCATCGACGTTGTCGCCGCCGCGACCATCTCCGCTGACCTTCTTGAGCAGGCCATACGCCAAGCCCTCCAGCGTGGGCTCGTGCAGCGGGACGATCTGACCAGTGCTGCCAGACTGAACTCGTCGTCTCCCTTCGCGGAGATCATGCGGGGCATTCTTTCCCGATGAGCAGTCCTCAGCACTACGATGACGCGGTGTCCTTTCGCCAGGCCCTTGAGGACCGGCTCAGGAAAAGGGCTCTGGACCACGGAGAGGATCTGCAACGCCTGCGACAGCAAGTTGCCTTTGACCGATTTGTCACTCGCATACAGTACGATGGGGTCAACAGATGGATTCTCAAGGGTGGACATGCTTTGGAACTGGCGATCGGATCCGCCCGGGCAACGCGCGATATTGATCTCACTCTCAACACCAGCCTTGCCAGAGGCTCCGACAACCACGTGACTCTACGACGGATGCTGCAGCAGGCTGCTTCACGCTCAGCAGATGACTGGCTCGAGTTTCAGGTGGGGGAGTCGATGATGGACCTCGACGGCCCACTCTACGGCGGCGAGAGGTTCCCCGTTCGCTCGATGCTGGGAGGCCGACTATTCGTTACCTTCCATGTCGATGTTGCTGTTGGAGACGTTCTCCTCGAACCCCTTCGCGTCACAACAGGCGAAGACTGGTTTGGCTTTGCCGGTATCGAGGCATCCCCGCTCACCACGACAAGCCTGGAGCAACAGTTCGCCGAGAAGCTGCATACCTATACCATGCCCCGTGCAGGCAAGCGCGACAACAGCCGCGTCAAGGACCTCGTCGACATGGTACTGCTCGTTGAAACGGGGAATCTGGAGCCTGAAGGCGTCACGGCAGCAGTGTTGGCGACGTTCAGCCACAGAAACACTCACCTGCTCCCAGACACAGTCCCGGACCCACCAGGTTCCTGGAGAAAGCCGTACGCAGCTCTGGCTGCATCATGTCACATTGATGTCGACATTGATACTGGTGTCGCCAGCATCAGAGACTACTATCGACGTGTTGTCACCGTGATCGCGGCAACAAGACCTGACGCTGAAACTCGGTGACGGTGAGGAAACGGAACCGTCCCGAAGTGTAACAGGCACTGTCCGCCCTTCTTCGTCATTCCGCAAAGGCGGGAATCCATCCTTCCCTCTTCCGTTCTGTTGTTGGTACGCTCCTGATCCGTCATTCCCGCGAAGGCGGGAATCCATGCGTCTTTTCAGGATGGCTTTCTCCTCGGGGAGGTCGACAGCTGCAGATGGTATTGCAGTCGGAAGCGAAGCGGTTAGAGTGTTCAGGGAGAAATGTCGCTTGGCATTGCGAAATCATCACAGACTAGGGGGACCTTGTGAAAAGGTGGAAAGTCGGGAAAAGGGACTGGCGTTCGTGGGCTCTTGGTAGCACGCTTATCGTCTTGTTTCTAGTGCAGCTACTGGTTATGCTTTCTGCAGTGCAGGCCGTTGCGGCCTCGGCGTGGGTGGAGAGAACGCCTGCAGGCGACTCTAACCGGAAATGGCTGGCATGTGCCTCCGATGCAACCGGCCAGAGGCTGCTTGCTGGAGACAATGGTGGGCGTCTCTGGGTATCGTCAGACTGCGGCGCAAGCTGGTCCGAGGCAGGCGCGGCGGCAGGAGGAATGGGCAAGCACTGGCAGGCGTGTGCCTCTGACGCCGACGGCTCCACGCTCATCGCGGCGGTGTACGGTGGGCGGCTGTACAGGTCCACGAATTTCGGGACGTCCTGGAGCGCGGCTGCACCTGGGGGCCTCACGACGGATCAGAACTGGAAGGCGGTCGCCAGTGACACGGACGGGTCGACGCTTGTCGCGGCGGTGTATAGCGGGCGGCTATGGCTGTCGGTGGACAGAGGATCGAACTGGGGCGAGCCGCGCCCTGCCGGCAACGCGGACCAGACGTGGCAGGCGGTCGCCTGTGATGCGGTTGGGCTGCACATCATGGCGCTGGCCCGGAATGGTCGAGCATATGCCTCCGGCAACGCAGGGGCGACCTGGAGCGAGGTGCGTCCCGCAGGCGACGCAAGTCGACCGTGGAAGGCCTGCGCGATGGACGCTGACGGCTCGACCCTCGTGGCGGCTGCATACGAGGGACGGCTCTACCAATCCACCGACGCGGGTGCGACATGGGCCGAACTGCGGCCGGAGGGCGACGTCGACCGCAACTGGCAGGCGGTGGCTGTGGATGCAGACGGTTCCCACATCGTGGCGGCAATGGACGGTGGCAGCGTATGGACGTCCTCGGACGGAGGCGCGACCTGCTCCGACGCGCAGCCGGCAGGCGTGACCACAGCATCCTGGCAGTGCTGCGCCTCGAGCGCCGATGGTTCCCGCCTCATGGCAGGGGCAGACCTGGGTCGCCTCTACACTGGGCTTGCGACGTGGTCGCTGTCCTATGCGTGTGCAGCAGGCGGTGTCATCGCCGGCACCACTTCCCAGACCGTGAACTATGGAGCCAGCGGCACCTCTGTGACAGCTGTTCCACATGCCGGCTACCACTTCGTCAGCTGGAGTGACGCCAGCACTGTCAACCCCAGGACGGACACGAACGTCACTGCCGACATCACTGTCACCGCCACCTTTGCAGTGGACACGTTTGCCATCACGGCGTCGGCAGGTGCCAATGGTGCCATCGATCCGTCCGGCTGTGTGTCCGTCAACTACGGCAGCAACCTCACCTTCACGATCACGGCGAACACCGGCTACCACGTCCTGGACGTCCTCGTGGACGGCAGCACCGTGGGCGCGGTCCCCTCCTACAGCTTCACGAATGTCACGGCTAACCACACCATTGCGGTCAGCTTTTCCATCAACACCTACACCTTGACCTATACAGCAGGTGCGAACGGCACGGTCACGGGCACGTCTCCCCAGACTGTGAACCAGGGAGCCAGCGGCACCACCGTGACGGCCACTCCGAATGTCGGGTATCACTTCGTCAGCTGGAGCGACAACAACAGCACCACCGCTGCTGCAAGGACTGACACCGCCGTGACGGCGAATGTCAATGCCACCGCCACCTTTGCCGTCGATACGTTTACTGTCACGGCGTCGGCAGGCGCCGACGGTGCCATGGATCCGTCCGGTTCTGTGTCGGTCAACTACGGCAGCACTCAGTCCTTTACCATCAACCCCAGTACCGGCTACCACGTCTCCTCCGTTCTTGTCGATGGGGCACCGGCTGCCCTCACTGCTGCTGCCTACACGTTCACGAATGTCACGGCGGCCCACACCATCGCTGCGAGCTTCGCCATCAACACGTACACGATCGTCGCCTCCGCCGACCTGGGCGGAAACATCTCTCCCTCTGGGAACGTCACGGTGAACCACGGTGCCTCACAGTCCTTCACCATCTCGCCGAGTACTGGCTACCACGTCTCCTCCATTCTTGTCGATGGGGCACCGGCTACCCTCACTGCCGCCGCCTACACCTTCACGAGCGTCACCGCTGGTCATACCATCGCAGCTACCTTTGCAGTGGACACGTTTGCCATCACGATTATTTCAGGTTTCCATGGCACGGTGACGCCTGGCACCGGTCTTCTCCCCTGCCACGCAGCTCAGGCATATGTGGTCAAGCCAGACGCAGGATACATGATCGATACCCTGACTGTCGATGGTGTCGTCGTCAACGAAGCCACCAACAGACTGGGCTACACGGTGACCCTCACCAGTATCGAAGGTCCGCACACGATTGTCGCTACGTTCACGTCCATTCCTGACCTGACTGTCCCTGTCAACGACGTCCCGTCCTTCATGAAGGGCGCTGACCAGACGGTCCTGGAGGACTGCGGTCCAGAGACTGTCGCCTCGTGGGCCACGTCGATCAGCGCCGGCCCTGCTGACGAAGCAGGGCAGACCCTGGATTTCATCGTCACCAATGACAACAACGCGCTGTTCAGCTCTCAGCCAGCCGTTGCGCCGGACGGAGCCCTCAGCTACACCCCAGCAGCCAACGGGAACGGTACGGCGACCGTGACGGTCAGCATCCATGACAACGGTAGCACCGCGAGCGGCGGCGTAGACACCTCCGCCCCCCAGACGTTCGCCATCTCCGTCACCACGGTGAACGACCCGCCTGTCAACACGTCCCCGCCCAGCATTGCCGGCACGATGAATGTTGGCGATACGGTGACCGCTTCGATCGGAACGTGGAACGACACTGTCGACACATCTGTTTCCGGGAGCTCGACGTTGACCTACGCGTACCAGTGGGTCCATGCAGACGACGCCTCCGGCACGAACGCGGGGGACATTGCATCTGCC
>JAPLGL010000134.1 GCA_026390155.1 Caldisericota bacterium | reverse complement strand
CTATCATGCGTCGGGTCATGGAGGCCAGAACGTGCAGAAGGTTTCCACCGCTGTGCGCATCACTCACATTCCAACGGGCATATCGGCCAGCTGCCAGAACGAGCGCTCACAGCTGCAGAACAAGCGAATGGCGATGGCCGTTCTCAAGTCCAGGCTGCTTGTGCAGCAGGAGCTGCAGCGCGATGCCCAGATTTCGGAAGTTCGCGGGGTATTCAAATCTGCGGAATGGGGCAACGAGATTCGCTCCTACGTCCTCCAACCCTACAAACTGGCAAAGGATCATCGTACGGGTGTCGAGAAGGGAAATGTCGATGCCGTTCTCGATGGCGATTTACAGGACTTCGTCCTTGCAAGCGTGCGACATGACGCGGAAGATCGTCGTTCGAGCGATTCGTGACATCGTCGGCATAACGATCGGGTGTCTCGTCTACGCTCTTTCGTTTGCCCTGTTCGTCATCCCTGTTGATCTGGCTCCCGGGGGTGTCTCGGGACTCGCGATCATTCTGAACCACTTCTTCAAGGTCGTTCCCATCGGCATCACGATCATCGTCCTCAATACTCCGCTCTTTCTGATGAGCCTCAAGAGGCTGGGCAAGGCATTTTTGTGGCGTTCAGTGTACGCAACCGTCGTCTCGTCACTCCTGATCGATGCGATCGTGCCCTACACACGCGGCTTCCACGTGGACATGCTGCTCTCGGCGGTCTACGCCGGAGTCGTCATGGGCATCGGGATTGGCATCATCTTCCGTTTCTTTGGTTCCACCGGCGGCACCGATCTCCTTGCTCAGATGCTGTCCGAACGCATAGGATTGAGCTTCGGAACGACTCTACTGATCATCGACACGGCCATCATCGCATGCTCAGGTATCGCATTTCGAAGCGTCACGATACCACTCTACTCGATCTTGTCGCTGTACTTATCCGCAAAAGCCATTGACCTCGTACAAGAAGGAATCTCTTTCTCCAAGGCTGCCTGGGTGGTGAGTGCCCAACCAGAAGCCATCGCAGGCAAAATCATGACCGAACTGGATCGTGGAGTGACTAAGTTCACCGCAGCTGGCGGTTTCAGGAGCGAACGCAAGGAAGTCGTCTTCTGCGTCGTGCCTCAGAGCCAGATATCGCATCTCAAGCAGATCGTCCATGAGGTAGACCCCGATGCCTTCGTGGTCATCATGTACGTCACCGAGACTCTGGGTCTCGGCTTCAAGGAGCTGGGTACACGCTGATGATACAGCTGTTGAGCGTCTCAAAGAGATATGACGACGGGTATTATGGCCTCAGGGATGTCACCTTCAAGATAGGTCCCGGCAAATTCGTCTTTCTGACAGGCGAATCGGGTGCTGGCAAGAGCACTGTGCTGCGACTTGTCTATCGCGCAGAACGACCGACGAGCGGAACCATCCTGGTCGACGGCGTGGACACGGCTTCCGCTCATGGCAGCTCTCTTACATCTCTGCGACGGACGATCGGCATGGTCTTCCAGGACTACATGCTGCTCTTTGACCGCACGGTGTACGAAAACGTCGCACTGCCATTGGCTGTTCGAGGCTTGGGCAAAGCGACCATCAGCGAGGAGGTGGACAAATATCTGGATCAGGTTGGCCTGGCCGGATACCAGCGTCGCCTGTGCTGCTCGCTGTCCGGAGGCGAGAAGCAACGTGTCGCCCTCGCTCGCGCTCTTATCGCGAAACCTGACATCATCCTCGCCGATGAGCCGACCGGGAACCTCGACCTGAGCAATGGAGAGAAGATCGTCGAAGTCCTGCACGATGCCAATCATCGGGGCGCCACTGTCTTCATGGCTACCCACGATCTGTATCTCGTGCAATCAACGCGGCTGCCGTTTGTGCGGCTCCGTGGCGGCCGCAAGGTCGAGGAGGGGAATTTCTGACATGTTTATCTTCAAGGAAACAATGAGAGATCTTGCAAGACATCCTGCCCGCACTCTTCTCGTTTCAATCCTGATAGCCGTGCTCATGGTCGCAAGTGCCGGCATCTACGCAATGTCCATCGACGTGCGCCACACCATTGCGGAGATCGAGCGTACACACTCCATCAACGTGTATCTCCTGCGCGGCCTGGACCAGACTTCGATAGAGACTCTTCTCGAACAGATGCAGAAAGACGAAGCCATAGCCCGTGCGGAGTATGTGAGCCCCGCTGACGGCCTGGCGAAGCTTGAGGCCCAATATCCTCAGTTTGCAAGCGTGTTTCGTGACCTGACGCGCAATCCGATTCCACCGCTGATTCGGGTCTATCCAGTATCTTTTCAGGGCATCGCCAGCCTGGCGGCAGAGCTGCGTTCTCTTCCGGGAGTCCAGACGGTGGAGTATGACGAGGGTTCGGTGCAGGGGATGGCCAACGCGAACTTGTTTGTCCACAGCCTCCTGTTGTATGTGCTGGTTCTTGCAGGCTTCCTGTTCATCGCGGGTTTCTGCCTCATGGCATTCAGCATCATCAACGGCAAGCGAAAAGAAACCGCAGTGCTGAGCATCGCTGGTGCCAGCAGTATGCAGGTTCTTCTCGCAACACCCGCTCACCTTGTCGCTGTATGGGCTCTCGCCTCGGTTCTCTTTGCAGTTGTCTTCCCCGGCGTCATCAGGTATTCCACCAGGCAACTCAAGGCCTCATTCGCCTGGGTGACGCCCGAGCCTGCGGGCATCGTCTACGCTGGAGCGGCTTCGGTTGTTTTGCTGGCCTCCCTCGCCTGCCTCCTGCTGGCATGCGTCATTGCAACGCTGCTGGCGTATCGCATTGATGAGGACCAGCGTCGCGAGGAGATGCTCCTCGAGTGAAAGCCGTGAGGGTTCTCATTGCCATCGTCCTGATCTTCTCCCTGGCTGCAGGTGGTTCTGCCTTCGCTCCTCGGGTGGGAGGAGACCTCACCAGCGACCTCAAGGCCGCCGAGCAGCAGATGAACCAGCTGAAAACACAGCTTCAGCAAATACGGAACCTCATCAAGGAAAACAAATCGGCCAAGTACAGCCTGCTGAGCCAGCTGACCTCTCTCAACGAACAGATGGATCAGCTGGAAGGAGACATTGGAGACATCGACAGTCGCATCGCACAACTGGAGACGCTCCTCGCCAAGACTGCGGCTCAGATTGTCGTCAAGGAAAAGCAAAACGACGTGCTGTCGGCCGAGACCGAGTCGTCGATCGATCTCCTCTACCATGTATCCAACCTCGATGTTGCAGGTCTCGCCTTCCAGGGAGGGGGCCTCAATGCTACTGTTGAAGCTCAACAGGCTGTGTCCGCTGTGCTCCAGCAGACCACAGCGTCTCTTTCCGCGGTGAATACCCAGAAGCTCGCTCTGCAATCGGATCGTACCGCCTATGAAGAGACGAAAAACCAGCTGGAACAGGTCTATGCGCTCAAGAAGGAACAGGCAGCCCTGCTGGCAGAGCAGACAGCTGCGAAACAGCAGACTCTGACCTATCTGGCAGCCAAGGGCAGCCAATACTCAGCCGATGACAAGCGCATTCAAGCCGAGATTGCCCGGGAGAACAAGCTCATCGATCAGATTGTCGCTGAGATCGATCGGCTACAGCATCCTGGCAATGAGCCCACAGGCAAGCTCCTGTGGCCGATACCCGGCCCCATTCGCATAACCGAGCTCTTCGGGATGCGCCACGATCCCATCAACGGTGCATGGGAAATGCACAATGGTATGGACCTGGGATGTCCGATGTCCACGACACTTCTGGCTCCCGCTGACGGCGTTGTCGAGTACGAAGGGAGATTCTCTGGCTATGGCAACATGTTGATGCTTCAGTGCGGGCAGCACATGACCCTGGTCTTCGGACACCTCAAGTCGTTCATCGCCAAAAAGGGGCAGTCAGTGAAACGGGGTCAGGTGATAGCACTTACCGACAACACTGGCTGGAGCACTGGCCCTCACCTGCACTTCGAGGTCCGCATCGATGGCACTCCGAAGAACCCGATGCTCTATCTCGGGCCGAAACCGTAGCGCTCACAGCGAAAGGAGACTCCCATGCCATCCAGGAAATCCTCGCTTCTCATAGCAGTAGCTGCCTTGCTTGTTGTCGCGACTGCCTTCTGGGCAGGGTTCGTTGCGTATCCATTTCTTGCACCACGCCTGACGGGTTCTTCCCGGCCATCATCTGTCCAGACGACAATCGACCGTGATACCTACCTCAAGCTGTCCGGGAGTATCTACGACACCCTCAGTCTGCAGTACTATCAGAAGGTCGATGCAACCAAGCTCCTCAAGGGGCAGGTTTCCGGTCTTGGCGACCCATACACGGAACTGTTCACGCCTGCAGAGGCGGCGGATTTTCGCGAGCAGTTGTCCGGAGAGTACGTGGGTATCGGCGTCGTCATCACGCCGAGCAAGAAAGCCGACGCAATCGAGATCGTGAGAGTGTTTGCCGGTACCCCCGCGGAGGAGGCGGGACTGAAGCCTGGAGACCTCATTGACAGCATAGATGCCACGAGCGCCCGCAAGCTTGATCTCGAAGTGGTCTCTGCGCGCGTCAAAGGCAAGGCAGGTACCTCTGTCCTATTGAAGATCGAGCGTGCCGGGACTCTTCTGGACTATACCGTTGTGCGGCGCAACGTCGAACTTCCGGTCGTCGAGAGTCGCGTGGTAGGAAACAAGGTCGGTTACATCTCTGTCTCCTCGTTCAGTTCCGGGGTAGCTGTGAAGTTTGCCCGGGCACTCCATACACTCGAGGATGAGAAGGTTGCAGGACTGGTGATCGATGTACGGGACAACGGCGGCGGGTATCTCAATGAGTGCCTTGACATGCTCTCGAACTTCATTGCTCACGGGACAGCTCTTTGGACGCGGGAAGCCGGAGGCGAAGTGAACCCCGTTACCGTCAGCGGAGGCAATGTCTCATTCCCGGTCGTCGTGCTGGTCAACGAAAACTCGGCGAGCGCTTCTGAGATATTCTCAGCTGCACTGCAGGAGAACCAGGCTGCACTCGTTGTAGGCACCGCAACGTTTGGCAAAGGACTCATCCAGCGCAGCTGGGACCTCGCAGATGGCTACGAGCTCAAAGTGACGGTCGAGGAGTACTACACGCCAAACAAGAACACGATCCAGAAAAAGGGATTGACCCCAGACATCGTGGTGGCAGATCCCACCCCCGTGGCATTTGGTATACTACCTGGCGATGGCCAACTCGAACGTGCCGTCCAGCTGGTTGAGGAGGGAAGACGCCCATGATTGTTGTTGTATCAGGTCCTGGTGGTGTCGGCAAGAGTACGGTGGTTGCTGAACTGCTCAGACGCCATCCAGACATGCACCGCTCGATCTCCGTGACGACGAGGGCGCCCCGACCAGGGGAAGTGAGCGGCGTCGACTATTGCTTTGTCACTGAGGAACAGTTCACAGATTGGATTGACAAAGGGCTCTTCGCCGAGTATGCTGATGTACGAGGCCATCACTACGGGACGCTGATGTCCTCGCTTCAGTCTGTTCGTTTGCAGGAGATTATCGTGCTGACGATCGACATTCACGGCGGACCAAGTATCAAGCGCCTGTTTCCGGAAGCCCTCATGATCTTTCTGAAGCCACCGGACGTGATGGAGCTCGAGCGTCGCCTTGAATGCAGAGGCTCCGAAACACCTGAGGAGATCGTTGGACGCATCGAGCTTGGTCGGTACGAGATGACGTTCGCCAAGGAATACGATTACATGGTCACGAACCGTGACCTTGACACTACGGTCGACATTGTCGACAGCATAGTCCGCAGTGTACTGCGGAGATAGGAGTTACGCATGGACGAGCAGAAAGAACAGCCCGCTCAACAGCCAGAGCTGGCGAATCTCTACTTGGAGACGTTGATCACGAAAGTCGACACGAACAAGTACCGACTCATTCGTCAGCTTCTCGACACCTCGCATGAATTGCTCGAAGAGAAGACGGACCCACTTCGCGAGCCTGTCGATGACGTTCTTCGGAAGTCCGCTGCACGCATGGTGGCGGGGGCGGCACGCGATGCTGCCGACCCGGCGTTCAAGGAGGTCGTACCCCGGCGCTAGAGTACCCGGAAATCCGGCAACTTGCGATGAAGTGCCAATCACTCTATGAGAGCGTGCGGCGCGTCAGCACCTTGCGAAAGGAGGGACCCATGGACAATAGCATGCGTACCAGTCAGACTGTGGAGTTTGTGACGATCGGCCATCCTGACAAGGTCGCCGACCAGATATCCGACGCCATCCTGGATGAGCTGCTGACGAAAGACAGCTACAGCCGTGTCGCCTGTGAGACGTTTGTCACGCACGGTCTGGTCATCGTTGGAGGAGAGATAACGACCGACGCGTTCGTCGACGTTGACGGCGTCGTCCGTTCGACGATTGACAGCATTGGCTACAACCATCCGAAGTATGGCTTCGATGCCAAGACTTGTGCAGTTGTCAGCGCAATTGGCCGACAGTCTCCGGACATAGCTCAGGGTGTCGACGCTGGCGGCGCAGGGGACCAAGGTATCATGTATGGCTACGCCACCGATGAAACACCGGCATATATGCCCCTGGCATATGAGCTGGCGCGCAGGCTCACGATGCGTCAGGAGGAAGTCCGGCAGCAGAATATCCTTGACTATCTGGGCCCGGATGGCAAGAGCCAGGTGACCTTGGAATATAATGGCGACAAGCCCGTGTTTCTGCGTTCTGTTGTCCTGTCCTCTCAGCACCTGGATACCGTTCTTGATGCAGACAATCCGGCGCGAATGTCGGATGATGCCCGTGATGAGATCATCGAGAAGATCGTGCGTCCATCATTGCCCTCTGACCTTCTCGACAGCAAGACGAAGTTTTTCGTGAACCCAACAGGCAAGTTTGTCGTTGGGGGTCCACAGTCCGACACTGGCATGACGGGACGCAAGCTGGGTATCGACACCTACGGGGGGCGTATCCCGCACGGTGGAGGAGCTTTCTCTGGCAAAGACCCGACAAAAGTGGACCGATCAGCTACCTATCTCATGCGATATCTCGCGAAGAATATTGTAGCGGCCGGTATTGCCCGCCGATGCCTGACGCAGGTGGCCTATATCATAGGTCAGAAGGATCCCGCTTCCTTCGAGCTGTCGTTCGAAGGCACCGGGGCTCTTCCGGAGTCAATTGTGCGAGAAGTCCTGACCAAGAACATCGACATGACACCTGTTGGCATCATCAACTATCTCGGCCTTCGCAAGCCCATCTATCGCCAGACGTCCATGCACGGTCACTTTGGCCGTCAGGGATTCAGCTGGGAAGAGCTTGACTTGGTTCGAGAACTCAAGAACTGGCTCAAGATTTAGCCCGTGGTCGGCAGTTTCGCCGTTCTGACTCAGAGAGGTCCATTTTCGCGCAATCTCCTCTCGTATGACCTTGATTCGGTTGGGAAAACTGCTGTGCAACTAGGAACCTGGTTTCTGGTTCCTTTTTTGCATGATGTTGCCCCAGCCCTTCTGGTTTCCACCTCTGGTCCCGAAAGTCCATGGTCCGAGACGGGAGCCCTTCCTCTGCCTGCCCTGGGTGTGTGCTCGGCTCCTGGCGTCTACCCGGAGGTTGGGCCAAACGTGGTCGCACTCCAGCGTTCCCTCGAGCGTCAAGTCGTTGGTTGGGATGATGCCCTGGCAATTGTTCGGTTCCTTCAAGAATCCCAAGGGCACGACCGCAGCAAGGCCCGCCTCTCTGTTCCGGACCCGGGGCTGCTTCTCCACAATCTACAGGTGATGGCCGCGCGCGACTCTGTCTTTTCGGCAAGAACCGCTCCTTTCCGGCAGCTGCTGTCCGATACCGAACTCAGTGCCCATCTCCAGAGCGCACTCTGGACACTCTCGACCCCTGCAAGGCGCAAGCTGTATCAACAGGGACTCATTGTTGACAGCATGTTAGCCGACATGGAGCCAGGAGCCAGACCTGCGCGGAGCGGCCGGCGCGAGCCAGAACTGATTGTGGGATCTTTTGCAGAGCGAGCGGCCCGGTTTCGCCCAGCAATAGAGACAGCGATTGCGGCCGGTGGCAGCGTCGCCCTCATCGTCAGCTCGGATGTCCTGGCGAGTCTCCATGAAGAGCTTCTGTCCCAGCAATGGCATATTCCGGTTGCTCGCTGGCCTACACCTCGAGCCAGACGCTTTCGTGGAGACCGTCACTCGACTGTCTGGCTGAGTACCCGTCAGCTGTCGTCGTTGATCCTTCCTGAGATCCGGCTTGTCGCCGTGGATCTTGGGATCCCAGGCGAGTGGCCCTTTTTCTGGCAACGCTTCTCTCTCAGGAGTCTCCTGAGTGTTGCAGTTGACGGCAGCAAGGAGCGAGGCATTCCCTGTCTGACTGGAGTCAGTGCGCCGACCCTCTCGGTACTGGATGCATGTGGAGTCCCCACAGATGCCACGTTGGCGTCGGTCATTGAGAACCCTGCCGGAAAACCTGCAGTCTTCGTTCTTCGGAGTCAGACAGATTCCGCCGAGAAACAATCTGGACCATCGGGAATTCTCCTCCCAGCCAGTATGCGACTTCTCCGGGAGAAGTTCGACCACGGCAAGGACTCCATGCTTCTGCTCAACATCCGCGGTTTCGCGACTCTGATCGAGTGCGCGGAATGTGGGTATACGGCAACATGTCCTCACTGTGGTGCGACGCTGACCCTGGGAGGCGACCGCAAAAGACTCTTCTGCAAACAATGCGGTCACTCCGAAGCTCCACCGGATTTCTGTCCCAATTGCCACGGGACCCAGCTTCGCTCACGTGGATATGGTCTGGACCGCCTGGCCCGTGAGCTCGAGCGTACCTTTCCTCGCTCAGCCATCCAGCTGCTGACGCCCAGCGACGAGAGCGCAATTGCGCAAAACGGTGGGCCATCACTTCTGCTCGGCACGTACGCCGACGTTCAGCGCATCGCTGTGCTGAAGCCCGACCTGGTGGTCTTTCCGGACGTCAGCGTGGGGCTCCATCATCCCGTATTTGACAACATCGAGCAGCTGGCTGTAGTCGTCCGGGGCGCGGTTGCAGAAATCGAAGCAGGCACCGTTCTTATTCAGCTGGACCGTCGGTCCACAGGCCTGCGAGGCATTCTCGATGGTGGGGAAACCATATCGACGTTTCTGGAAAGCGAAAGGGAAGAGCGCCGGGAACTGTTGATGCCTCCTTTCGCCCGTCAGTTCGTCGTACGTGTGTCGTCTCGCAGCGCGAGCCTCGACGTACAAGCATTCGCCAGCGAACTGGGAAGTGCCCTTGCGGCGGAAGGAGTGGATTTCCTTGGGCTACACGCAGACCTGCTCACACTATCAGCTCGGACGAAAGTGGTCTCTGTCGAGTTCCGGGCCGATGCCCTCCAGCCAGCCCTTGGACTGCGGGTCGGTACGGCTGTTTCTCACAATAAGCACTTTCAGAATGCCTCCATCCGGATATACTGATCATATGAAAATTGTGCTGATTGGCAGTCCTCTTCTACGCAAGAAGGCCAAACCCATACGCAAGGTAACAAGTGAGCTTGTTCTTCTGGCTGAGTCCATGGCAGAGTTCATGAAACCGACCGGGGTTGGCCTGGCCGCTCCTCAGGTTGGCCTTGGTGAGGCGTTTTTCATCTACGACGTCGGCGAAGGCCTGAACCTTGTGGTGAACCCTCAGATTCTGGAGCGCAAGGGATTTGGGACTGACGAGGAAGGATGTCTGAGCGTTCCTGGTGTCTATGCTCCAATCGACCGCTCTACCGAGATTACCCTCTCCTACCTGGATCACACGGGCAAGAGACGCATCCACAAGTACGTCGATTTTGAGGCTCGCGTGATCCAGCACGAGTTCGACCACCTTCAGGGTATGCTGTTTGTCGATCGGATCACCGACCCGTCGACGATTTCAGTACAGGAAGACAGTCCTGTTGCTGCTGCGCTTACCCGGACGATCGAGGAAAGGGGTAAACGGCTCTGACGATGCCTTTCGACGTTCCCCGGATCGCTGTTTTTGGTTCATCACCGATTTCGGTCCCCGTGTTTGATGCCCTCAGAACACGGTTTCACGTTGTCGTTGCCGTTGTGTCAGAAGGCCCGCGTATCCGTCGAGGCAGGGTACTGCCCAACCCCGTTCAGGAGTGGGCGCAATTGCACTCGATTCCGGTACTCAATGGAGCAGAGGTCTCTGAAGAGGTTCTGACAACGAGACTCGTAAACGACGCCATCGACATTCTCTTCCTTCTCTCCTACGGAAGACTCCTTTCACAGCTTCTCCTCGACGCACCACGCATCGCTTCCATCAACCTCCATCCGTCCCCGCTGCCCCGGTATCGTGGAGCGGCCCCCATTCAACGTCAGATCATGGACGGTTGCACCCAGTCAGCGGTGAGCATCATTCGCATGAATGGCCTGTTGGACAGAGGCGAGCTCCTGGCTCAGGAACCGTTTGCCATAGCCGGGTCGGATTACCGTGCCGATGTCGAAGCATCCATCGTCCGGGTAGGCACGCCGCTTGCTTTGCACGTTTTCGACCAACTGCTGCAGAGCTCAACAACGCCCCTGCAACAAACCGGCGCGGCCTCCTACGCGCCAAAACTCGAGCCCGACGACGATCTCATCGACTGGGCACACTCTGTCGCACAGACGTACAACCTTGTACGGGCTCTTTCCCCCGAACCAGGCGCCTGCGCTTATCAAGGAATGGCCCGGGTCAAGATTCTCCGGGCTGCGCCTCTGTCCGTGGAAGTCGGACTCCCTGCAGACACCCCCTCCGGCATGGTCACGCAATTCCTCCGCAGACGCGCCGCCGTCCGCTGCAGTGATGGATGGCTCGAACTCCTCGAGCTCCAGTTTCCCGGTGGAACTCCCATGTCTGCAACCGACCTCCTCAACGGGAGGCGTATTGTCCCCGGAACCATCCTCCGCCGAGACCCGTCTACCTAGTTCTCTCGTCTCGAAGTCGGCTGCATAGTTATCCACAGGTCAGCCCGATGTTCACAAAGATTGATTTGCGGTACTTGAGATGTACCGCCTTCCGGTGACCCGAACGGTGTTCTTCCGCCTGGTCAACGAATGACATACGCGTTCATCGAGGCGAGTGTCGTGAACCTCCATGTTCACTCCATCATGCAAGTTCCCTTTTTTACCTTCGACGAACTGCTTCTCGATTGTGCAATGCACGCATGGGAGAGTGGGGAACCGCCTGCCCGAGCACGGTGCCGACCAGGGTACCACCTGGACCATGGGAATTGGGCCCTTTTTCGGCGATCTGACTCACGAGAGTACGTCTTGTGGACTGAAATCTTCTCCCAAGGCCACTTTTCTGCGCGTACAGACCACCTGGGGGCGGCTAGATCTTGATGGTGTCTTCAGCGGCGTGTTCCAGTCGGTCGGTCGTATGAACGTAGATCTGAGTCGTCGTGATATTCTGGTGACGGAGTGTGTCGCGTACCTGTTCTATCGTAGCGCCGTTCTGGAGGGCCATGGTGGCAAAGGTATGCCGCAAGGAGTGCGCTGAGATGCGCGAGGAGTACACACCAATTCCCAGGAGCTTCTGCTTCACGTCGAAGCGCAGAGTCTTTGTTGTGATCCGTCTGCCCATGTTGTTGTTGCTGTGCGACACAAATAGCGGCGCTCGGGGATCGGTGCAGCGGCGTATCGCAAGGTAGCGGGCGATTGGTTCGTATGCCTCTCGCGTCAGCACTACGAAGTCGTCTTTGGCATCCTTGCCCTTGCTGCGCACGTACAGGAGTGTGGTGTTGGATGTCTGACGAATGTCTCCGACGTCGGAGCCGACGACCTCCATCGTCCGGAGACCCGTCCGAAGCATCAGGTTGATCATGGCGAAGTCGCGCAGGCCGATCACGTCGCTTTTGTCAATGGAGTCCAACAGATCGCGCGCCTGCTCCAGCGTAAGCGGATCGCGGTTGAACCCGTACGAACGCTTGAACCCCTTGAGGCCTGCGGACACGTCTGGGTAGATACGGTTAGACTCGAGGTACTTGAAGAACTGGCGGACCGACGTAAGGTACAGGTTTCCAGTCCGAGGTGACAGACCCTCGGCCAGCAGATGGCTCTTATACTGCACGATATCCGTCTTCGTCAGGTAGCCGACGCCGCCGGCGGCCTCTCGAAGCGACAGAAACTCCTTGAACCGCTTGAGCGCGCGGCGATACACCACCTTGCTGGTAACGCCCACATCCTGAGCCAGCAGGAAGCTCTCGATCAATTGGTCGAGATTCGCCGCCAGCGTTCCAGCAGGCTGTCGCGGCGTGATATCCTTCATTTTTCGGTAGAGCAGTAGCCGTCGGCCACGTCAGCCGGAGCGTCGGTAACAATACCGGCGCTCTTGAGGGCGTCCTCCTTGATCATGGAGGGTTCCCACGGAGGATCAAACACGAGATCCACATGGACGTTCCGCACTCCCGCCACAGTCCGCACTCCCTGTTCAGCTTGCTGGAGCAAGTAGCTGCTCATCGGACACTGTGGGGCAGTCATGGTCATGCGAACCGTGACGTCCCCGTCGACTGTCACCTCTACTCCGTAGATCAACCCGAGATCAACGACGTTGATTGGAATCTCGGGATCGTACACGGTCCGCAGAGCGTCAAGGATCTGCTCTTGTTCTATCATTGTCTATGCCTCCGATTGCGTGACGCGAGTCACGTGTGCGCCAAGTTGACACAGCTTGCTCTCTAGCGCCTCGTATCCCCGGTCGATGTGATAGATGGATTTTACTGTCGTGGCGCCATGCGCTGCAAGACCGGCCAGCACCAAAGCGGCTCCACCCCGCAGGTCCTTAGCTTGGACTGTCGCCGAGTTCAGACACTCCACACCCTCTATAATGGCTGTTTCTTCTGCCACCTTGATCCGGGCACCCATGCGCTCGAGTTCCAGGATGGCGCCGAACCGGTTCTCGAAGATACTCTCGACAACGATCGAATTGCCACGTGCCAATGTCAGGTACGCGGTCATCGGAGGCTGGGCGTCTGTGGGATAGCCTGGGAACGTCAGCGTGCGAATATCAGTCGACCGATATTCTGGAATGCCCTTGACAACGACAGCATCATCGCCCTCGACCTCGACCGCCGCCCCTGTCTCTCGCAGTTTGGCAATAATCGACCAAATATGGCGGGCGTCGATGCCCGTGATGGTAGCCTCGCCCTGCGTAATAGCCGCGGCCAGCAACAGTGTCGAAGCTTCGATGCGGTCGCCGATGATGCGGTGTGACGCCCCGTGCAGCTCAGGAACGCCTTCGACACGGAACCCGAATGGAAACACTGGCACGATGCGGGCGCCCGCTTTGTTGAGGAAGGAGATGAGATCGTACACTTCCGGCTCCTGGGCGGCGTTGAAGACGCGCGTTGTGCCTTCGGCGAGAGCGGCTGCCAACAGAAGGTTCTCAGTCGCACCGACACTGGGAAAATCGAGGTAGACGTCACAGGCCTTGAGAGCTGTGGCTTGACCCACAAGATAGCCGTCTTTCCACTCGAACTGCGTGCCCATTGCTCTGAGACCCTTGATGTGCAGGTCGATGGGCCGAGCACCGATGCTGCAGCCTCCCAGCGATGGAAGCATGGCCCGGTGCTCGCGTCCTAGAAGCGCTCCTACTAGTGTCTGCGTTCCGCGCAAGCTGTAGCCGTTGGTGTTCTCGACACGCGTCTCGATGGGTCCACGAGTATCAAGGACAAGCTCTCCATCAACGAAAGAAACCAGTTTGACCCCCATTGCCTGAACAAGAGTGAGCAGAGACTGAAGGTCGCTGATGTCCGGAACATTCTGGAAACTGACGACGTCGCGGACGGCAATTGCAGCTGCCACCAGCGGCAGGATAGAGTTCTTAGCGCCGCTGCACCGAACCGAACCGTTCAGCGAGATCCCTCCCTCGATGAGAAAGCTCTGTTCCATGGTCATACGTTACCCTCCTCGGTGAGTTGCGTTGAGATAGTCGTCGATGCGAGTGACTATCTGCGCTGCAGTTGTCCCATCGCCATATGGGTTCGCCCCATCTATGTGTGAACCTGCAAAACCACTTGCAGCGAGCTGCTCGAATGACGACACAATAAAGTCTCCGTCCTGGCCGACCAGCTTGACCCAGCCGCTCGTCACAGCCTCGGGCCGCTCGGTGACCTCACGAAGCAACAGCATCGGTTTGTGAAGCGTCACGGACTCTTCCTGAATCCCGCCCGAGTCACTGAGAACAGCGACACAATGCTCAAGCATATACAGGAAATCGAAGTAGGGAAGTGGGTCGGTGAGTACCACGTTCGGCAGTCCCGACGCAATCCCGAACACTGTTTCTCGCACAACCGGATTGAGATGCACGGGAAAGACAAACGTCAATTCCGGATGTGAACTGGACAGCTTCACAAGCGCGTCCGAGAAGATGGCAATGCCGGTATCCCAGTTTTCGCGACGATGTGCCGTCATGACGACTATCGGACTGTCCGGCCGTACTCTCGACATGATATCCGGAACACGAAGGTGAGGCAAGGCTATCTGGACGGCGTCTACGATTGAGTTGCCGACCACATCGATCCTGCTAGCATCGATACCTGCCCGCAGGAGATTCTGTCTGGCTTCATCAGTAGGTGCGAAACAGAGGTCGGAAACCTGATCCGTGAGCATTCGGTTCACTTCTTCGGGGAAAGGGCTGAACTTCTGGTGAGACCTCAGTCCCGCTTCAACATGACCTACCGGGATTTTTGCATATGTTGCAGCGAGTGCGCCCATGAACGTCGTGGTGGTGTCTCCGTGGACCAGAACCATGTCCGGCTGAAGCTCAGCCAGGGCATCGGAAATCTGAATTGCAAGCGCCGCCGTCAAGTAGGGAAGCGTTTGGCGCTGTTTCATTACGCCAAGATCTCGCCACACTCTGATCCCGAACATTCGTACGACGTCGTCCAACATCTGCATGTGCTGGCCGGTCAGCAGCACGTGACTGTCAAACCTGGGGTCGGACTCCAGCGCTTTGACGATGGGAGCCATCTTGATTGCCTCGGGACGCGTGCCAAAAATGGAAACCACGTTATGCCGCATATCAGTGGACTCCCAGAAGAGCGATGGCCAGCCCAATCGAGCACAGCACGAACGTTACCAGGTAATACAGGGTTGTGATGCGGCGCTGGCTCCACCCGCGGAACAGCAACAGATAGTGGAAATGCCCGTTGTCCGCTACCATGGGAGACTGGTGCCTCGCCGTCCGGCGGAAAATGCTGGAGACTGTCTCGACGATGGGAATGCCGAGCGCGAAGATCGAAACAATGAACATGACAGTCGTCGGCAACTTGAGGGCACCATAGACGGAGAGGCTCGCAATCATGAACCCAAGAAACTCGGACCCGGCGTCACCAAGAAACACCTTTGCCGGATTGTAGTTGAAGACAAGGAATCCAAGGACAGCACCGAGCAGTGCAACAAGGATGGCCCCCATGGTTACCATGTCCTTGAGCGCCGCGAAGAAGAACATAGCGAGGAGGATCAGCGCAGCGACGCCGCCTGCAAGACCATCTAGTCCATCGATCAGGTTCAGCGCATTGGTGATCCCCACGATCCAGAAGTAGGTAAGGATGATGCCACCGATGCCAAGCTGAAAGAACCCCCCGTGAAGGAAATTGGTGAATGCGGTCACACGGACCCCAAACGCGATAACGACGATAGCTGCCACCGACTGTATCAGCAGCTTCAGCAAGGCAGGGATGTCGAACATGTCATCAAGGAGCATGCCGATAAACACGATGCCTCCACCGACAAGGATCCCCTTCAACTGCACTGTGAGCGAATCGAAGAAGAACACAGCCACGATGAACGCGACCACGATGGCAATGCCGCCAGTACGGGGAGTCACCTTCTGATTCACTCTATGGCGTCCCCTGTTGACACAAGCCTCAACACTGGCCGCCGGCTTGTCGGTGATCCCAAGGCGCAGCCCAAGTTTCATGAAGACCGGCGTCAGCACAAGGCTCAGCGCCAGAGCGAGAAGAAACGACCAGAGTTGTGCCTGCGTGATGACAAGACGCATGGGCTACTTCGTCCCGTATATCCTGTCCCCGGCATCGCCAAGACCGGGAAGGATATATCCATTCTCGTTCAAACAACGGTCGACTTCCAGCGTGACAATCTTTACGTCGGGATGCTCGCGCTGCAGCACCTCGATGCCCTCTGGTGCTGCAATGATGCAACAGAAGGAGATGCTCCAAGGATGGCGTTCCTTGACGAGTGAAATGGCCATGGACGCACTGCCACCAGTTGCAAGCATCGGGTCCACGATGAATACATCCGACCCAGGAGTGCTCAGGGGAAGCTTGCAATAGTACTGAACCGGCTGCAGAGTCTTCTCGTCTCTAAACAGACCGATGTGCCCCACCTTGGCATGAGGAATCATGTCCAGCATCCCCTGAGCCATGACAAGTCCTGCTCGAAGCACGGGCACTATTGTGACTTCGTTCTCCAGTTCCTGCCCATCGTAGGGCTCCAGGGGGGTCTCTATGGGGCAAGCCTTGGTCCGCATGTTCCTGCACACCTCGTACGTCATGAGCCCGGCAAGTTCCTCTGCAAGCTCACGGAAATCCTTGTGGGTCGTGTTCTTGTTACGGAGAAGGGTCAACTTGTGTCGTATCAGAGGATGGTCCAGTACCTGAAGGTTAGGATAGTTCATCAGTTCCCCCTAGTAGGTTTCGCCTGCATAGAGCGGAAAACGGTTCGTCAGCGCCGTGACGCGGCTTCGAATCTGAGCCAGCTTCACCTCGTCGTCGCGTGCAACGATCATCTCATCAATCGGGGCGGCGATTTCGACCATCTCTGACTCACGCATGCCGCGACTGGTCGTAGCTGCAGTCCCGAGCCGTATGCCACTTGCCTTGTTCGGCAGCAACGGATCGAAGGGAATGGCATTCTTGTTGACAGTAATGCCTACAGTCTCCAAGAGAGCTTGAACTTCTTTGCCTGTTACGCCCTTCGACGTGAGATCGACGAGCATGAGGTGATTGTCGGTGCCCTCCGTCGGCAAGAGACATGCTCAGCATCGTGTCTCCTGGCTGCAGAACGGAGAAGTAAACCTCGAGATTGGCCTGTGTTCCAGAGTGAGGCTGAACGTTCGCTCCCTCAGCGCCGAAAAGCGCCTTGGCACGTTCGATAGCCAGTGTCTCTATGATATCGACATACTCACAACCGCCATAGCAGCGTCTGCCCGGGTATCCCTCAGCGTACTTGTTTGTCAGGACTGAACCCTGCGCAGCCAAGACTTCTTCGGACACGAAGTTCTCAGAGGCGATGAGTTCAATGTTGTTTTGCTGGCGGTGCAGTTCCCTGTTCAGTGCGTCAGCTACCTCTGGATCAATCCTTCTCAAGTTTGTCATAACGATCTCCCGTCATTTCTTCCGGCATTCCCTCGTTCGGACATTCTATCACGAATGGCCGACGGCGACACTACTTGAGCACCTTCATAGTGTACACGATTCCCCGCGCGGTCGCCTGCACGACCTGCCATGTATTCAGACCTCCCTGCAAATACCCCACGTATGGCTCACGAAAAGGCCCGTCGAAACTCAGTTCGACCGTCGATCCCTGGACAAGGGTTCCGCCAGCCATCAGGACTTCTGTCTCATATCCTTGCATGCGGCTCGGCTCAGGCACGACATCAGCATCCAATGCGGAGCATTCCTGTACGGCACGCGCAAAAGCAATAAATCGTTCCCTCGACCCGCACTCGATGCGCAGAACAATGTCTCCACGGAGCTCGTGTGGTCCCGGATCCACCAAAAAGCCATTTTCCTGCAGAAGCGCACTTGCAAGGAGATTGCCAGTCAGCACCTGTTCAAGGACTGTCGGGGCAAAGAGCAAACCCCGCAGGAACGCTTCTGCGAACCCAAGATTCGGCCCAATCTCGGCTCCCACCCCTGGGCTCGAGTAGCGAGTCGCGGCCAACGCGACAGCCCTGGAAGTGCCTACCACGTAGCCGCCAGTCGGAACAACCCCTGCTCCAATGTTCTTCATGAAGGATGAAGCCAACAGATCCGCTCCGTCCATTGTCGGCTCACGATCCTCAAGAAGGTCACCATAGCAGTTGTCGACCAGGACCAGACTCTCAGGCGACACGCGTTTTACGGACAAGATCATGCGTGCGATCTCGCCCTCGCGAAGCGCCCGGACGCGCTTGTATCCCCGACTTCGCTGAATCAGGACGAGTTTCGGATGCTGGGCCGAGAAGCACTGCTCGAGTTGACCCTCCCAGAGTTCTGAGGGTGATGTCGTGATGTCACACTGGGCATAGCCGACACCGAACTCTGCAAGCGAACCGTCAGATGGGCGGATTCCTATGATTTCCTCCATCGTATCGTAGGGGGCCCCCGTCACGCAGCACAGCAAATCCCGGGGACGAAGCACTCCAAACAGCGCGATAGCGAGAGCGTGAGTTCCTGAAATGATCTGCGGGCGCACCAGTGCGGCTTGTGCCCCATAGAGGGTAGCAAACACGCGTTCTGTCTTGTCCCGCAGGCTGTCCCCGATGCCGTAACCCGACATGGGACGCAGGTCCGACGTCGCCAGGCGGGCGGCGTGAAATGCATCGAGGATACGCATGAAGTTGCGGTGCTGAACTTCGCGAATACTCTCGATTTCGATTGCATATTCCCGCTCGAGCTGGTGCGCCCGTTCCATCAACTGGCGTTCCGTCGTCATCTCGTCTGTACTCCAGCGGCGGATTCGACAAGCGCGGTCGCCTGCGCCAGAACCGAGCCAGATGCCTGCTCAGACACATCGATCCAGCAAACACTCTTCTCTGTTCTGAACCACGTCTCCTGCCGTTTGGCGTAGTTCCGCGTTCGCCTCTTCCAGAGCTCGATCGCCTCATCGTGCCCGATCTCTCCTCGGATCCAAGAGCTTAGTTCCTTGTAGCCTATACCCTGCATCGCGGTATCGTCAGGGTTCAGGCCATCGGCCAGCAAGCGCCGCACTTCGTCTTCCATTCCTGCAGAGATCATAGCATCAACTCGCCGATCAAGCCGGCTATAGAGTTCAGCTCGTTCCGCACGCAGACCAATTCGGAGGACACGCCATGGGACCGCGTGTTGTCTTCGCTTCAGGACGCTAGGCAGGTCCCCTGTCTGAGCGACCATCTCCAAAGCCCGCTCCAGACGCTTGGAATCGTTCGATGCGATCTCACGTTCCGCGAGAGGGTCGATTGCTCTCAAACGCTGGCGGAGCTCGTCTTCAGACAGCATTCGCAGCTCATTTCGCAGACTGGAGTTGGGCTTCTCCGGCAAGAATTCGTATCCGTCGAGGACGGCCCTCACGTACAGGCCAGTTCCTCCGACGAGGATCGGCAGCCGCTCAGAGCGAATCGCCACGTTTACTGCTTCGAGCGCCAGGACCTGGTATTCTGCGACGGAGAAGTGATACCCGGGAAGAACGACGTCAATGAGAGCATGGGGCATACTGAGACGCTCCGACAGACTAGGCTTCGCTGTCCCTATGTCCATGCCCTGGTAGACTTGCATCGAGTCGGCAGAGATGATCGACCCTCCAAAGCGACGGGCGAGTCGCAGGGAAAGTTCGGTCTTGCCCGTACCCGTGGCACCGACAATGCCAACAACCAATGGCAGATTAGTTGTCTCGCTTCCCATACAACCCTTCTCTAGATCCATGATCGATGGCCACACTGACGAAGGTACCAATTCCTGGTACCTGATCAGAACAGGAGAACCAGACATTCCTGCCATCGATCGACCTCCCGAAAGCATTTCCACCTGCGTGCGCCGACAGGACGAGCACGTCGAGGGATCTGCCGGCCAGCACCTGGTTGCTCTGCTCGCTCAGGTCCCGGACGATGTTGAGTAGGAAAGAGTGGCGTTCATCGATGATTGCGGGCGGCACCTTGTCCTCCATCCTCGACGATGGCGTACCAGGCCTGTCGGAGTACTTGGCAAGGAAGACCCCGTCGAACCGGAACCCACGGACCGCATCGACCGTACGGGCAAAATCATCATCCGTTTCCCCGGGAAAGCCCACAATGATGTCTGTTGTCAATGTCCAGTCAGCATTCTCGCGGATGGGCTCTGCAAGCCTTCTGTAGTCTGCAACTGTATGCCGCCGATTCATCCGCTCAAGAATCCGGTCACTCCCCGACTGCAGGGGAAGGTGCAAACGATGCTCAATGTGCCGCAGTTCCATGAGCCGTCTCACTTCGTCCGGCGTGAAGTTGGCCGGATGAGAGCTCAGGAACCAAAACCAGAAGTTGCCCTCCAGTTCATTGACCGAGCACATGACCTCAATCAGCCCTCCAAGGCTCGACCGATACCTGTTGATGTTCTGTCCCAGGAAGAGCAGCTCAGCAAAGCCGCTCCCGATGGCTCGCTCGGCTCGATGCAGAACTTCGCCGACCTCGACAACGACCTCGGGACCTCGTGCCCTTGGAACGATACAGTAGGTACAGCAGCTTTCACACCCACGAACAAGTTCGATGTCTGCCGTGGGGAACAGTGACTGGGGAGCCGTGCAGTCCAGTTCACCAAGCGGCACAACGGTCCCTACGACAGCAAGCACGTGCCCCACATCCGCTGTGCCCTCCACGACATTCAGGCCGTGGCCTGCTATGCGAACCGCTCGTTCCTTGTCGAGCGTGGCCGTGCAACCCATGAACACGACGCGGGTGGCTCCAACCAGTTTCGCAGCTTCCCCAAGGAAGCTGAAGGCCTTTTCCTCGGCCTTCTCGCGGACTGCGCACGTATTGATGATGACAAGTGATGCTTCGCCAAGACTCTCGGAAGGCCGATGGCCTCCCCGTGTCAACGCGTCAGCGATGGTAGCGCTGTACAACTCGTTGAATTGGCAGCCGAATGTCTTGATGAGAAACCGGGCCATGTCAGCGATCCCTCTGCATGAGTGTTATGGACGTACTGCTCCCCGTTGACGCATCGATGTCGACCACGACGGCCATCAACGTCGCATCGCCCTCTGCAACACGTGGTGCGTACATGATGCCCGTCTGGAAGCGGCGCATCATAATCTCCGGGTCGAGCCCGATGATCGAAGATCGCACCCCCGTCATACCAACATCAGTGATGAATGCGGTACCCAAAGCCGTAACACGTGCATCCGCAGTAGGAACATGCGTGTGCGTTCCAAGGACCGCCGAAACGCGGCCGTCCAGAAGACTCAGCATTACCGCCTTCTCCGCCGTGGCTTCCGCATGAAAATCGACGATTTTTGCACGCACAGCTCCAATCTCAGGGTCGTGCAGCACTTCTTCCACGTACCGAAACGGGTTATCCACGCCGTTCATGCAATACTGACCCATCACGTTGATGACAGCTAC
>JAPLGL010000064.1 GCA_026390155.1 Caldisericota bacterium | reverse complement strand
GGATACGCAGAGCTTCGCGAATGCCCTGCGCAGCGCGCTTCGCGAGGATCCGGATGTCATCCTGGTCGGCGAGATGCGCGACTTCGAGACCATCGGAGCCGCCCTGACCGCAGCGGAGACCGGGCACCTGGTGTTCGCGACCCTGCACACCAACAGCGCGGCGCAGACCATTGACCGCATCGTGGACGTGTTCCCGCCGTACCAGCAGCAGCAGGTCAAGGTCCAGCTCGCCAACACCTTGTCGGCGGTCATGACCCAGCAGCTCATGGTGCGCAAGAACAACGACGGCCTGGTGCTTGCCTGCGAGGTGATGCTGGCGACCCCCGCCATCAAGAACCTCATCCGCGAGGGCAAGACCTACCAGATCCAGTCGGTCCTCCAGACCAGCACCGCGATGGGCATGATGACCATGGACCAGTCACTCAAGGGCCTGTACGACCGTGGCGTCATAAGCTACGAGGATGCGATCGACCACGCGTTCGACCCCAAGGAACTCCAGCGCTTGCTGGGGCGCTCTTGAGAGCACTGAGAGGAGGCACCTGTGGCAACCTATAACTATGTTGCGTCCGATCGTTCGGGTTCGACCCGACGCGGCACGATCAACGCCGCCAATTCCCACGAGGCGGCTGAGGCTATTCGCGGCAAGGGCCTTGTGCCGGTAAACATCAACGCGGCCAGGAGTGCGGGCGGCAGCGTCGCCGTGCGCACGACCGGCCCCTCCGGGGAGGTAAAGCAGGGCAGACTGGCGGCCGGCGGAGCAGTCGCCGCCAAGGACATGGGTATCTTCACTTCCCAGCTGGGCACCATGCTCAACGCGGGCCTGTCCATCACCAAGGCGCTGGACATCCAGTGCAAACAGCTGGGCAGCAAGAGGCTCCGCATGATCACCGACGACCTCAAGAAGAAGGTCGAGTCCGGCCTTCCCCTCTCGACAGCCATGGACAACTACCCTGGAGTCTTCAGCACACTGTACACCGCCATGGTCCGGTCAGGGGAGGCATCGGGCAACCTGGGCAACAGCCTGCTCAAGATGGCCACGTTCCTCGAGCGGGAGGCGGAGCTCAAGCGCAAGATCAAGAGCGCAACCAGCTACCCACTGATCGTCATCACCGCCAGCGTGCTCATCGTCATCGGCCTGTTCATCTTCGTCCTGCCGCAGTTTGTGGGCTTTCTGAAAGCCCTGAACGTGCCCCTGCCCTTCCCGACGCGCATGACCCTCGCGATGAGCAACTTCCTGGTTCACCGATGGTACGTCCTCCTTGTCATCGTGGCGGTCATTTTCTTCGGCGTCCGCGCCTGGTTCCGCACGCCCCAGGGCATCCACTGGAAGGACACCACAGCCCTCAGGATGCCGGTCATCGGCCCCCTGGTGCTCAAGACGTCCATGGCCCGCTTCACCGACACGTTGGCGACCTTGTTCGGGGCGGGCGTGCCGCTGATCAGCTGTCTGGAGATGGTGGGCGGCACGATGGGCAACACGATCGTTTCGGCAACCATCGACCGGGTCGTGGAGTCCATCAAGAGCGGAGCCGCACTCAGCGCCGCCATGGCCGAGACGCAGTTCTTCACGCCCATGGTCATCCAGATGACCGCAGTCGGCGAGGAGTCGGGTTCTCTCGAGACGATGCTGGGGAAAGTGGCGACGTTCTACGAGGCCGAGGTCGACTCCGCGACGGACAGCCTGACTAGCGCCATCAACCCGATCCTCATGATCGTCGTGGGCGGCATGATCGGCTGGGTCCTCGTCTCCCTGTACCTGCCAATCTTTATGATGGCGGGCGGCATCTCCTGACATGCAGACCGCACCCCAGTATTGATGGGGCGTTCGTGGCACGTGAGTGAAATACTTGACAAAAAAACGAAAGGTGTTCTACTGTCCGTACAGGGTATCGTTTCCCTGCAGGAATTGCTGAGAAGTCGGTCCCGATACTATGGACGCCAGGGGCCGATGGAGCTGGGTGGCGTAACCGGCCTGGTCAAATGATTGGACTTCAAGTCCAGGGAACAGTCAAGAGCAAGGAGGTGACAAGACA
>JAPLGL010000130.1 GCA_026390155.1 Caldisericota bacterium | reverse complement strand
CGACCGGCTGCGGACGGGCAATCTGCTTGCCCGCCTGCGCATGGCCGTCATTTTCGACCAGTCGAAGAAGGAGAATGCCCTCGTCGTCGGAACCAGCAACAAGAGCGAACTGCTGGTCGGCTACTCGACGTGGTATGGTGACATGGCCTGCGCCCTCATGCCCATCGGCGACCTGTACAAGACCCAGGTGCGGTCGCTCGCGCGTCACATCGGACTGCCGCAGCAGGTCATCGCCAAGCCACCTTCCGCCGACCTCTGGGCCGGCCAGACAGACGAGGGAGAAATTGGTGTGAGCTACGAAACACTCGACCAGGTCCTGTACCTCCTGGTCGACCAGCGGTGCTCGTCCGCCGAAATCGTGTCAGAGGGCTTCGAAACCGACCTTGTGCACCGCGTTGAGCACAAGATCCTGGCATCCCAGTTCAAGCGCGTCTCTCCTCCTGTCGCCAAGCTGTCCCAGCGCACCGTCGGCATCGATTTCCTCTATCCCCGCGACTGGGGCAAGTAGTCTGGATCGCCTCACGACATTTCACAACCAGTAACGCCCCGGCCTGATGACCGGGGCGTTTCGCATCACGTGGCAGTGTGGCTGATCAGCCAGGATCTAGTAGAACGTCTTGGCCTGCAGGACAACATCGGCTGGGATCGTGTGCGGCTGTGTCGTCGCCTCCCTCAGGTCGGTGAAGGCGATGTGCTGCCCGATCTCGCCCACGAGGATGCCGGACTTGCCTTCGCGCACCGCATTCACAGCGGCAAGCCCGAGCCGCGTCGCCAGCAGACGGTCGAAGACCGTGGGCGAGCCGCCTCGCTGGAGATAGCCCAGCACAGTCACTCGTACGGAAAGGCTGGTCGTGCTGGCCAATGCTTCTGCCAGTCCGTACCCTGCAACGGGCCTGCCCGCAACGGTCGCTTCGTGCGTGGCTGCCGGGTATCCCTCGGCGATGACGACGATGGAGAAGTCCTTGCCCTCTTCCTTTCGCTGCTTCAGGTGCGCTGCGAGCGTCTCGATCGGCACGGGCTGCTCGGGAATGGCTATGAAATCGGCTCCCCCTGCAAGACCCCCATACAATGCGAGCCAGCCGGACTGCCGGCCCATGACTTCCACGATCATGACGCGGTGGTGTGCCGACGCTGTCGTATGAAGTTTGTCCAGCGCATCGCTGATGGTCGTGATCGCGCTGTCGAATCCTATGCTGAAGTCCGTGCCAAAGACGTCATTGTCAATTGTGTTGGGCACGACGACGCACGGAATGCCGTTTGCATCAAGTACTGCCGCCACACCCACGGCGCTGCGATCACCAATGATGAAGTCCTTCAAACCCATCTCGCACCATCAGTACATCATATCCAAGTTCAAACGAACGCCTTGCAACGGAGCGGATTGCCGCGTTCATCCCTGGTGCATCCGCCCCCGCCGTCATGATTGCGATACGTCTCATCTGTGTACCTCCTGTTGCCGTTCTGCTACCGGGTCACGCCGGTGAACTGGAACCCCTCGGCTCGGATGCTGGGGAGTACCATGGCGCCGATTCCAAATGCTGAAGCCAGGACCGCGCGGTCTCGGCTGATTTCGACCGTGTGCGCAAGCATGTCGACCAACCCCTGCGTAAACCTCATGTTTTGCAGGCCACGCGTCTTGCGGCCATCCTCGATGAGGTACGTGCCATCACGCGTCGTCCCGGTGACCACAGCGCGACGCGGCTCGACGGGGTTGCCGTACCAGAAACGGGTCACATAGATGCCCCGCTCGACATGGGAAACCATGTCGGCCTCACTGCTGTCACCAGCTCCCATGAAGATGTTGAGGGGATAGGGGCCCATGTCGTTGGGCTGTTGAAGCGAATGCCCTGTCGTCGCGCGACCCATCTTGGCAGCGTAGTAGGAGTCGTACACGACGTTGCCTCCCCTGCCTTCAGTAAGGAAATCGACACGACGCTTGGGCATGCCCTCGAAGTCGAAGGGAATGGGCATTCCTGAAGGATCCAGTCCGTCATCGTACAAACTGACGATAGGGGAGGCGAGCTGCTCGCCCTCGTGTCCCTCCAGGAAACAGGTGTGCTCCTCGACACTGCGGGCCGACAGGGCGAGATACGCCAGCATTCCCATAAGCTCCTCTACGGCAAACGGGCTCAGGACCACGTCAAAGGCTCCTGGCTCGACCTCGATGGGGTGCCGCGTCTCCACTGCCGTTCGCACAGCTTGCTCGCCTACGGCTTCCGGATCGATGTCTGCTACGTCGGCGGACGACATGAGACCATACCCGGAACTGTCGTCGCCCATGACGACAGCCTTGAGCACCGCGACAGTGTACTGGTGATAGGCAGAAACACCCATGGAACTGACGACTGCCAGTTCAGAATCCTGCACCTGATAGGTCCCAGCCGCCCGCAGGTCATCACGTTCTGCCCGCTCGATGATCTTCTTCACCGCAAGAACCCGTTCTCTCGGTTCAGATGCGGCCGTCGCAGCGACCCATCCGCCGACAGTTGCAGGTGTTCCCACTGGCAGGGAAGGAGGCGGGAGACCCGGGAAATCAGGATCGTCAGGCATGAGACGAGCAGCCTGTGACGCCTGTTGCACGACGAGTGTCAGGCCCTCGGGGGAGCAGTCGGTCGTCGAAGCGCTCCCGACCTTCTTCCCGACGACTGCGCGGACTTGGACTTGAGCTGTATGCTCTGCGACGTTCTGATGGATGATATTCTCGGCATACCATGTGAGAGCGCTGTTGGATTTCATTGCCACGATCTCCGCCTGGTCAGCGTCCGAGGCCTTCAATGCGTCCTGCATGAGGCCGTAAAGCAGTTCCCTACTCATGCAGCACCCCCACCTGAACATGGCGGAACCGAGCTGGCGACGTGCCATGCGATACGTGGGCCACCTGCATGGGCTCCCCCTTGCCGCAATTATCGACACCCCACACGTGGTACAGCTCAGGGCCTCCAATACCGTCACAAGACCTCCAGAACTCATACGTGACCCCGGTATACGTCGGATTCCTGACCATATCCTGCAGTTTTCCTCCCCTGATCTCCCAGCCGATCTCACTGCCGAACTGGAAATTCAGGCGCCGGTCATCGATGGACCAGCTCTTGATGCCATCCACGTAGAGCCCGTCCTCGACACCGCCAATCAACTGCTCAAAGGTCAGATCGCCTGGCTCGAGGTTGATGCTCACCATGCGGACGATGGGAGAACGGGCGAAGCCGTCGGCCCTCATCGCTCCCATGGGTTCTTCGCCGACGACGGGTGCCGATGCGCGCGAGTTCAGGTAATGCTCGAAGATGCCGCTCCGCACCAGGTACACCTTGCGGCCCCTCACGCCCTCGTCGTCATACGCCAATCCCCCCAGGGCGTGGGGAATCGTAGCATCCGCTGTCAGATTGACGATGTCGGACCCGTAGCGGAAGCTGCCCTTCTTGTCGGGCGTCAGGAACGACGTCCCCGCGAATGATGCCTCCATCCCCATGACCCGGTCCAGCTCGGAGGGATGGCCACATGACTCATGGACTTGCAGCGCAAGCTGCTGGCCCCCGACGACCAGGTCCTTGAATCCCGATGGGCAGGCCTTGGCAGACAAGAGAGCCAGTGCCTCCCTGGCAGTCGGCTCCGCATGTTCCAGAAGCTTCATGGCATCGACAAACTCCCAGCCCGACTGAGCGTTGTCGCCAGAGAAGGACATGGGGTAGCTGCGAATCTGGACGCCACCTTCGTCGCTTGCTGCCATGGCGCTGATGCCAGCTCCGCTCTCGATACGGTCCTGGATGATGTACGCGCCCTCGGACGACGCGAAGGTCTTTCGCTCCTTCAGAAACTGCATCTGGCCTCGCGCAAGAACCACTCCCGGGAGCATCATCGCCCGCGTAGCTTCCGCAAGCAGTCCAATCTTGTCGGAATCGGGGATCGTGAAGGGATCGACATCCGCCTGATGCGGTATCATGTCCTCACTGGAAGAAATCGGAGCCAGCACGACATCCTTCTTCTTTGCCAGCGCGCTCGCATGCGCGATGCGCACTGCCTCCTCGACGATACGGTCGGCCTCGGCGTCGTCCACGACAGACGACGATGAGAATCCCCACGCCCCGTTCACAATGACGCGGACTCCGAACCCACGCTGGTGGGCATGCACAACGGCGCGGGGCGCTCCCCCTACGACGGATACGTCCTCGCGTTCCATGTCAACAAGACGGCAGTCGCAGTAACTGGCACTAAGGCTCTTCGCTCCTGCAATGACCCGTTCCGTGAACTTGTCCACTGGCCACCTCCCTGGTCGATATCGTCAGTATATTGGAGCTTCCACCAAAAGCAACGCCGGGAGCGGCGTGGTGCTGGGTCCGCCAGCCTCCTCTTTGCCAAACCCTCCGTTCAGGCTAGAATTGTCATGGTGATGAGATGAAGAAAACCGTTCGGTCACATAGTCTGCGGCGACTGTTCCCCCGCAACTGGCGCTGGTTGGCCGTTGTCGTCGCAGTGACGGCGGCCTTGGGTGCGACAGCCGTGTGGGCGCTTCGTGGCAGACAGACTGCTCTGCGTGTCGTATCACAGTTCAAGACTAGCGACTACCCCGTCGGGATCGTTGGCACTCAGGACCAGGGGTACGTGCTCACTGCCGCTGGCCAGGTGTTCACGCTACGCGGATGGGCGAGTCAGAGCGAAGGGGTGGAACTGGCCGACAGCCCCACATCGCTGACGCTGAGCACGTCGGGCAAGTACCTTCTGGTGGCCGGACAGCGGCTGACGCTGCTGGACGGCGCTCTTGTCCAGAAATGGTCGCGAAAGACGACGGCTCCCAGCGTCGTCGAGCAAGCTGTGTTCACTGTTACCGGAGGAGTCGCCGCTGTCTACTCATTCCTCGAGAATCAGTCGCGGCAGTTCGTTACGTACGACATTGCAGGCAAGTACATTGGTGGCTACACCGTTCCCGATTTCGGCCGGGGGTCACAGGTCAGCCTCGCGCGCAGCGGTGTGCTCGTCGTGACGCTGGCTGGCGGGACTGTGTATACGATCTCTCCACAAGGCAAGGTCATCGCGAAGTTCACGATCCCCAACCCGGACCAGAAGCTGGCAGGACTCGTCACGGCGGTTGAGGAGAGCGGTACACGCATAGTGGCCGGCTACAGCCGCAGCGCATCGGGCGCCTCCGTTCCTCTGCCCCGCTATCTCTTCGACCAGGAGGGCAAACAGATAGCGCAGATAACAGCCGCATCGGACAATCCCAACCTTCGCGCCCTCGGCAACGACTTCCTGATCTTTGGGCGCACTGCGGAGCTTATCGACAGAGACGGCAAGGACCTGCTGTCTGCCTCGAAACTCAACTTCACTGCGATCGACGCGTCGATGTCTGTCGGAGAGTGCGCGCTTCTGTTCCAGGAGCAGACCACGTCTCAGACTGCCGTATGTTTCCTTGGCATCTATGACATGAAGACCGGAACATTGGTCCGCCAGTGGAGTACGGCCGAGAGCGAGTCTCCCCGGGTTTTCCAGCTGCCAGGGATGCGTTCCGTCCTTGCTGTCGGCAGCGGTCTTCTGGTCCTTGCACCCTGACGGGAGAGACCGTGGACCGCGATACAGCACGCGAACGCATACGTGAACTCAAGGCGCAGATCGAGCGCCACAACTATGAATACTATGTACTGGACAGTCCCAGGATACCAGACGCCGCCTTCGACGCTCTTATGCGCGAGCTTAAGGGCCTGGAAGACCAGTTTGCGGATCTGGTGACCTCGGACTCCCCAACACAGCGAGTGGGTGGAACCCCGGTTGGGGGGTTCACGACCGTCCAGCACCGCTTGCCAATGCTCAGCCTCAGCAACATGTTTTCGGAAGAAGATGTCACGCTCTTCGACGCCCGCGTCCGGCGAGCGCTCGCACGCGATGAACCCGTCGAGTATCTGACGGAGGTCAAGATGGACGGGCTTGCCATATCGCTCCGCTACGAGAAGGGCCTGATGGTCGAGGCTTCCACGCGCGGAGACGGCACGACTGGCGAAGACGTCACGACCAACGTCCGGACGGTGCGTTCCATTCCCATGAATCTGGCCAGCGTCGGGAACCGCATTCCACAGCTGGTCGAGATCCGGGGCGAGATGGTCATGTTCAGGCGGGACTTCGAGTTGCTGAACGCGTCGAGAGCTGTCTCGGGCGACCCCCTGTTCGCCAACCCGCGCAACGCAGCAGCCGGGACCCTGCGCCAGCTGGACCCCCGTGTCACTGCTTCGCGTCCGCTGCACATCGTGGCATATGCGCTGGGAGAGACGTCTGAAGACCTCATACTGCCAACCCAGAAGAGTGTGCTGGAATGGATTGCCGGCGTCGGCTTTCGTGTGTCGCCGTTTGTGCGCCTCGTGCGGACACCCGCCGCACTGTGGGAGGCCACACGGGAGATTCTGGCTGCCCGCAGTTCGCTGCCGTTTGCTGCCGACGGCATCGTGTTCAAGGTGAACGAGATATCGCTGCAGCGTATGTTGGGCCAGACGGCCAAGGAACCGCGATGGGCCTCCTCCTGGAAGTTCCCTCCTGAAGAAAAGGAAACACACCTCGAGAATATCATCGTCTCCATCGGTCGAACGGGCGTCGCAACGCCGGTCGCGGTGCTCACGCCGGTGGAGATCGACGGGTCAGTCATTGCGCGGGCGACCCTCCACAACGAAGACGAGGTCAAGCGTCTCGGCATCCTGATTGGAGACACGGTTACGGTGCGCAAGGCTGGCTCGGTCATTGATGTGATTATGGTGGTGTTGGGATATTGTG
>JAPLGL010000048.1 GCA_026390155.1 Caldisericota bacterium | reverse complement strand
CTGACTGGAACATAGCTGCCAACAGGCGCTGCTACCTCCGGCAAGATGATGCACAGCTCTGCAAGCTTCTCTTCTATCGCCATACATACCTCCCGATACGACCTGGACGAGTTCTCATGCATAGTATACACACAACACGGTGCTTGCCACGTCCAAATCTCCAGCAAAGCTGTCAGCATTCCTTGGGGCGCTATTCAGCCGCCATGAATACCCGACCATCCCATGGGTGGTAGCTATGCCTTCATCACCACTCCGTCATCATGCACAAACAACGTTGAGGAATGCCTGGACCGACCCGACACGACCAATTTCAGGATGTCTGACCAGTCGCTCGGTCGACTTTCCTCGCTCAGTCTTACACAATTCGGCACGGCATCCGGCTTACTCTGCATGGGGGGCACGTTTCCTGTCACACCCATCAACTGCTCTCCAGGACTGCATGTCACCAGACGGTGATGCCCCTTCCTGGGCTCGTTTGGCTGTCATCTCCCATGAGAAGCGACTATAACGCTACCACATTTTGCCAAAGTGTGCTATAATACGCATGTACCTTCCCAGCCGCGGGGAAAAGCGCGACAAATAAGCAGGAAAGGAGATTGCATGAACAAAGGAGAACTTGTAGCCAGAATCGCCGAGATGACGAAGATGACCAAGAAAGAGTCTGAGGTCATGGTCAATGCATTCATGGATGCCGTCAAGGAAGCCATGAAGAAGAACGACAAGGTCGCACTCGTCGGGTTCGGCACGTTCGGCGTCAAGGAGCGCAAGGCTCGCAAGGGCGTCAACCCCAAGACCCTCAAAGCCATCACCATTCCGAAAAAGAAGGCCCCTTTCTTCAAGCCCGGCAAGGCTCTGAAGGACGCCATCGCCAAAAAGTAGCGTTCTCTGGCATAGAAAAACACAAGCGGCGCGCAAGCGCCGCTTTCTCGTTGCCAGACCGACACTTCTCACCAAACGGTCGGTGCAATTCGGATCCAGACAGTTCTGCTGCGCGTGACATCGATTCGCCCCGGCCCCTTCTCGATACGGAGGAAGAACCCTTTGGGACGTCCTCCCGTCAGTGTGTGGTCAAACGTCAGCGTTACCATTGTGCCTGCGCAGCTTACTCCTGCACTGACTTTCTTCGATGTGGAATCTTCCAGATCAGACACTTCCGCAGTTGCCGCGCCTCCGCGATAGACGATGTGGAGTTTCGGCGCGGAGCCAAAGCCACCACCCGCGGGCAGCGGAAACAGGAACAGCTCCATATCCTCGAGCCCACCCAGCGCGCGACCCATTTCCAGCGAGAGCCGGAGACCTCCGGCGTCCTCCACAGCAGAGAGCGTCTGGATGACGGGGCGATCCTCGTCCCCCACGCGGTTGACCGGAAAAAAGAATCGGGCCGTCCGGACTGCATCTGTGCAATCATTCAGATCCACCGGAGCCAGAAACACCTCTGTCCTGCGGGCAAATGCGACCAAAGTCGCGAGCGGAAGAAGCTCCGAAGAATGCGCCTTGATCGCGCGCGTCTTGACGTCGACCTCCTGAGGAGTCAGATGGATGACCTCCTGAGACAGACCAAGGACCTGTGCGGCCGGAGGGGTATAGGCATCGACAAACGGCGCGTATCGCAGGGGCCTCGGCCATCCCTTGACGTGAACAATGTACTCCAGGCAGCGCGGCGAGAGATGGAGGTCGGC
>JAPLGL010000071.1 GCA_026390155.1 Caldisericota bacterium | reverse complement strand
GTCGCGAACACCAGGTGCCCGGTCTCCGCTGCGGTCAGGGCGGCTCCGATGGTCTCGAAGTCGCGCATCTCGCCGACCAGGATGACATCCGGATCCTCGCGAAGCGCGCTGCGCAGGGCATTCGCGAAGCTCTGCGTATCCGTGCCAAGCTCGCGCTGGACCACGATGCTCTGCTTGTGCTGGAAGAGGTACTCGATCGGATCCTCGAGCGTTATGACGTGCGACTGCCGTTCCTGGTTGATGCGGTCGATGACAGAGGCGAGGGTCGTGGACTTGCCATGCCCGGTGGGCCCGGTGACCAGGACGAACCCGCGGTTGAGCTTGGGGAACGTGAACGCCGCAGCGGGCAAACCAAGCGTATCCATCGCAGGAACCTCGTAGGGGATCTTCCGCAGTGCCGCCGCCATGCTTTCCCGCTGGCGGAAGACATTGATACGGAAACGAGCCAGCCCCTTGACACCATAGCTGAAGTCATACTCCATGCTCTGCTTGAACAGCACCTTCTGGTGATCGTTCATGATGGGGAACATGAGTTCCTCGACGCGTTCGGGCGAAAGTTTCTCGCTGCCGAGAGCCACCAGCTTCTTCTGAATGCGCAGGATGGGGGGCAGACCGACCTGGAGATGAATGTCCGTAGCGTTCTTTTCCGTGGCGACTTTCAGAATCGTTGCGAGATCGATGCGATGCTCCCCCGAAGATGTTGGTCCAATCTGAGGGGTGTTCTCCTGTACCTCGGCACTCATGACAGCTCCTTTAGTCCGATTCGACGGTAGATACCACGCGCAGAACCTCCTCGAGGGTGATGATGCCTTCCCTGGCCTTGACCAGGGCATCCTCGAGCAGAGTGCGCATTCCATGGCTGCGTGCGGCCTGAGACATGTCGCGCGCGCTGGCCTTGTGAAGGATGAGGCGGCGCAGGTCGTCGTCCACCTTCATCATCTCATGAATGCCGGTACGCCCGCGGTAGCCTGAACCACCGCATTTCGGACAGCCGACACCCTTGTAGAACGTGACTTCCTCCAGCTTACCCCGCGTGCTGAGGCCCAGACCTTCGAGGGCCGAGGCGGGCGGGACGTAGGGCTGTTTGCACTCGGGGCAGATCTTGCGCGCCAGGCGCTGGGCCGTTGCCCCGATGAGCGACGACGCGATGAGGAACGGCTCGATGCCCATGTCGATCAGTCGTGTCGCCACCGAGGGCGCATCGTTGGTGTGCAGGGTGGAGAGAACGAGGTGCCCGGTCAGGGCTGCCTCGATGGCGATCTGCGCCGTCTCGCCGTCACGGATTTCGCCGATGAGCACAATGTTGGGGTCCTGACGCAGGATACTGCGCAGGCCGTTGGCAAAGGTCATGTCGGCCTTGATGTTGACCTGCACCTGGTTGAGCCCGTCCATCTGGTATTCGACCGGGTCCTCCACCGTCACGATGTTCTTGCCCGACGTGTTGAGGCGGTTGAGCACGGAGTACAGGGTCGTCGTCTTGCCAGCGCCCGTCGGACCGGAAATGATGATCATGCCGTATGGCTGGCTGATGACGTTGTTGAACAGGTTCAGCGTGTCACTGAGGAATCCAAGGTTCTCAAGGGGTACCATCGCGGTGGTCTTGTCCAGGATACGCATGACGATCTTCTCGCCGTAGATGGTAGGGAGGGAGCTGACACGGAAGTCGATGGCCCTGGCGTCGATGCGCAGGGAGATACGGCCGTCCTGGGGCTTGCGCCGCTCGGCGATGTCCATGTTGGACATGATCTTGATGCGCGAGAGCACGCCGGCTTGAATATTGCGCGGCAGCTTCTGCTTCTCCTCCAGGATACCGTCCACACGGTAGCGGATGCGCAGGTGGTCTTTCTGCGGTTCCACGTGGATGTCCGAGGCGCGCTCGACGATGGCCTGGGTGATGATGGTGTTGACCAGCCGGATGACAGGCGCGTCCTGACCCATCTCCCGCAACTGCTCGATGCTGACCTCTTCACCAGTCTCCGCGATGATCTCAGCTTTCGCCTCGGAGCTGGCTTCCTTGATGGAGTTTCCGACGACGTAGTACTTTTCGATGGCGCCGTAGATCGCGTTCTTGGGGGCGACGAGGAACTTTGTCTCACGTCCGTACGTGGCCAGCAGGTAATCCATGAGCTCGATGTTGGTGGGGTCACTGAGCGCGATGCTCACGACGCCCTCCTCGCGCCTGAACGCGACGAAGCCGTAGCGCTTGGCGCGCTCCTGATCCACGATCGCCAGCACGTCCGACGCAATCTGCTCTGCCATGATGTCCACAAATGGCATGCGCCACTGTTCTGCCAGGACCTGTGCTTTGATATCGTCGTTGATGAATCCCTGATCGATGAGAATCTTGAGCAGTGGCTCGTTTGTGTGATGCTGAACAGAGAGAGCTGCGTCCAGAGTCTGTTCGTTGATATATCCCCGTGCAATCAGGATGCTGCCTACTGACCGTCTGTTTTCCACGTCTCCTCCGCGCTCTACAGTTTCACGATCTTCGA
>JAPLGL010000032.1 GCA_026390155.1 Caldisericota bacterium | reverse complement strand
TGGTGGAAGCTCGAACAGGACAGCCATGCACGGACGGTGATAGCGGGACGCGACGTCCAGCAGTGGCTGGCGTGCCTTCGCTTGTACGTTCGTGGCATCGACGACGGTCAGGCGGCCGGCGCGCAGGCGCTGTTCGACGATGCTGTGCAGGACTGCAAATGCGGCCGCGGTCGCAGCCTGGTCCGCTTCGTCGTCCGCGACCATGGCGCGGCAGGTGTCGGACGACACGATCTGGGTTGGCTTGAAATGTTGCTGTCCAAAGGTCGATTTGCCAGACCCGGATGGGCCGATGAGGACGATGAGCGTACCCGGTGCGATGCCGGGTCCGGTGAATTGTGTGGTCATGAAAGAAGATACCCCCTCGCTGTCAGAAGTTCGAGATAGTGTCGTGCCGCGTGCACAGCGGCAGCTGGTGCGTCGAATTCAGCGGTGGCCAGTTTCAAGGCGTCTTCGCGTTCCACGCCCAACTGGATGAAGTTGATGACTTCTGCCTTGAGATTGGACCAGCAAGGGAAGTCGCGCATCAGGCGGTCATTCCACTGGAGGTCGTCCGTGGTCATCCACACTTCTTCGATGGGTCCGATGATGGGGACCTTCGGCTGGAAGTCCGGCATTGGAGCGGTGGTGCCCGTCGCAGCAAGCTCAGCGCGGACGACAGGGGTGTCGGCAGTCTCCTGCAACGCGAGGAGGGCGGCACGGGTACGCCGAGCCACCCAATCTCGTATCAGCTGGTCGTTGTACCGTACGCTGTCCGCCAGTCCCCGTTCGCGTATGCGGGCGGCGACGACTGCGGCGCGCTCGTCGGGAATGCCGGAGGCAAGGTCCGCAAGGGTGTCCAGAACGCCGCGGCCGACCCACTCAAAGGAGTGGACGCTGGACTTGTCCGGTGTGTCGTCGCTGGAGTGGTAGTAGCGGTCGGGCCACTGGTTCACCAGGAGGGCAGGGACGTGGATGCTCGCGTCACTTAGAACAGCATGGTCGGAACCCCATGTGAACCCGGTCAGCATCAGGCGGAAGTCGTGTGTGGTCAGGTTGACGGCCATAAGGTCCGGAAGGAACGATGGCAGCGACCATGGCGTTGCAGTGACTTCCAGGGTGGAGCCGGTTTGTGCCTGGTCTTCGCCGACCATGTCCAGGTTGATGGCGCAGGCCAAATCAGGCTTCTGATCGGCAAACCATGCGATGGTGCCATAGAACTCGGGCATCCACAGGGCGATGACCTCGCGCTCCAGCGGCACGGTGTGAAGGACGCGCACAAGTTCGGCCAGCAAAGCTGCCCCGCTGGCGTTGTCGTTCGCCCCCGGTCGAGGGTGGCACAGGTGTGCCAGCAGGAGGATCGGTTTCTGCGCTTCTGGCGTCCCCACGTGAGCCTCCAGTACCTGCAGGTCGCCGGTGCCGGCGTCCACGTCAAAGAAGGCGTCGACTTCAACAACCTCCCTCCCGACCATGTCCTGCAAGCGCTTGAACGTACGGTGGCTGACGTTGAAGCCGAAACCCTCACCTTGCACCTCTGAGCCAAAGGAGGCATAGTTCACAGCGTCGGGCATCTCCTCGGGCGTCCGGCCGATGCGGGGGTCCTGCGCTGGCATGAAGTCGGTGATGACACAGCGCGCCCCGCGAGCCACGACTGCCTCGCGGTACACGACCGGAGGCTTTCCCGTCGCCAGGACGGCGCAGCCCTCGACCAGCTGAGGATACTCGGCAGCGTCTGTCCCCGACCCCACGTCGACGAGGCGGAGACGTTCGATGTCGTGACTCGGTCCGGACAGGAAGATGCCGCCAATGGGGGCCATCCTCAGGTCGGGGACCAGCCACTCGCCACTTGACAGGCGCAGGAAGCCGCCCTTGAGGTTCCAGGGGCGCGGCACGACATATCCTTGGCACGTGCCGCCACATGGGTAGTGGCGTACCGTGCCCGCTCCAGTGAATGCCTCCAACCTGGCAACGGCGTCAACATAGCCCTGGGCGCCCCTTGAACGATGAAGGATGGCCAAATCGCGCTCCAGTTCCAATGCGTTCTGCGGGCAGAACTCCTGGAGCAGGTTTTCGCGGAGCGTCATCCTTCTCCAGCAGCCGGATTGCGCAGCTCAGGCTCCAGCAGGTCCATATAGACCATGTCGTAGCGCACTCGGTCGCGGATCACGGACTCGCGGAAGCAGCCAAATTCCCGAAAGCCGATCTTGCGGTAGGCCTTGTTGCCGCGCGCATTGATGGACAGATGCCGCAGGAGGATGCTGTGCAGGTTCAGCTTGTCGAACCCGTAGCGGCACAGGAGGTACAGTGCCTCACTGCCGTATCCCTTGCTGTGATAATCCTTCTCGCCTACCAGGATGCCGACCTCGGCGGTGCCCTCCCGGTCATTGATGTCGAACAGGCCGCAGTCGCCGATGAGCCTCTGATCTTGAGGCAGACGGATGTCCATGTGGACCATGTGGTGGCTGGCGGCCTTGGCGACGACATCGTCGTACCAGGCATATTCTTGCTCCAGCGTGGACACTTTGCCATAATCGATCAGGAAGATGTTTAGATCAGGGTCCGTGATCCAGTGCAGGTATGCGGGGACATCCTCGCGGCATGCAGGCGTCAGGACGACCTTAGTTCCACTCATGATGACAGGCAGATTCTCCATGCTCCAGCCTCCTCAGAATCGATGAGACCAGCATACCCACAAGGGCACTGTGGTGCAAGCGTTTAGGCGGCCGCTCCACATATCATAGAACTCCGTCGTTCGCCAGGGAGGTGGGAACCCCGGTTCAGAACGGCTCCGCTCACACGCTGCATTTCCTTGACACCAAGCCTTCAGAATCTATACTATTTGCGCTCAAGAACGAACCGGCTTCAGTTCCGTCGCGGGCTGTCGCTGTGGCCGCGTGCCGTCGTGCGCGTGGCTTCAGGTTCTGCGCCGTTGTGCGCCGTACCTTCGGTGAAGCGGGGCGTGTCGTCGCCCGTAACCAATCACCCTGGAGGTTGTGCCATGCACACAAGCATGTATCGTTCCTTCTGTCTTATCCTGATGGCTGCTGTCATGCTTGTTGCCGGTATCCCGTCCACAACCGTACAGGCCGCGTACCGACCAGTGTCGTCCGTCGTGCTCACGGTAGGGAGTCCTGCTATGACCGTGAACGGGTTCGACTTTCCCGTCGATCCAGCGAATCCGAAAGTAGTCCCTGTGGTCGAAGTGGCCTGGAACAGAGCCCTGGTGCCAATTCGCAGTGTCGTTGAGCTGACGGGCGGCGACGTGACATGGATGTCTGTCACAAGGCTGGTGAGTCTCTCCCTGGAGTCTCACACGGTGGAACTGACGGTTGGGAACGCCAGGGCAAAGGTCGACGGGCGCACAGTATGGATCGACGCAGACCATCGGGTCGTACCGACCGTCGTTCGTGGTCGTGTGATGGTCCCCGTCAGGTTTGCCGCGGAGTCTCTCGGCGGGCTGGCGACCTGGAGTGCCCAGAGCAGGACGATCACGCTGACGCTGCCCAAGCAGATGCAACAGGTCACGGACATGCAGGGACACACCGTCATCATACCACGCCGCGTCGTGCGCATCGCAACCATCTCTGCCACTGCCACACAGCTGGTGTTTGCTGTTGGAGCCCAAGACCAGCTGGTTGTGGCAAGTTTCGGTCCTGCCGTCAAAGGGAAGGCAATGGGGATGATCTACCCGCGCATGAGCCAGTTGCCCGACGCCGGCAATGCGAATGCGGCGAACATCGAGACCCTGCTGGCAGCTCACCCCGACATTGTTCTGACGGAGGAGGGACCAGCGCTGGCTCAGATGAGGGCAGTTGGCCTTCCTGTGTATGCGTTCTCGGCTGAGCAGCCGGGGCAGCTCACCGACGCTATCAAGCGCATGGGAGTGTTGACCGGACACACGGCACAGGCAACCGCATCGGTTGGTCTCCTGAAGGCGAAGATGGAAATCATCACAAACGCTGTCGCCTCGATTGAGACAGCGAAGCGCCTCAAGGTCTATGTTGCCGGGACGGGGATCTTCAAGACCTTTGCCGGTGACTTCTTCCAGACGTTCATGGTGAGGAACGCCGGGGGTGTGAGCGTTGCAGAGCAGCTGACCGGCGGCAAGGTGGACGTATCTCCCGAGCAGGTGCTCGTCTGGAACCCGGACGTCATCATCCTCACGTCCTACACCAAGGAATCCGTGAGTGACGTCCTTGCCAACCCCAAGCTGCAGAGTGTGGCAGCCGTGCGGGACCACAGGGTCTACGTGATGCCAAAATACATCGTCTCGTGGGACATGCCGGTTCCCGAGTCATTCCTGGGCACGATGTGGCTGGCGCACAAGCTGTACGCCGATCAGGTCCACTTCGACATGGCCACCGAGATCACCCTGTTCTATCGCCAGTTCTATGGGTTCAGCGTTCCGATGGCCGACCTCACAGCACTCTCCCAGTAGCGCATGACGCAGTCCCGTCCGTCCGTCGTCGACATCGAGGACCTCGGCGTCGCCTATGGCAACGCCGAGGTCCTGCACGACCTCACTATGGCGATTGGTCCCCGCGAGGTTTTCGCCATTGTGGGACCAAACGCCGCGGGCAAGACGACACTTCTGCGCTGCGTCGAACGACTACTGACCCCAAAGACAGGAACGATCCTTATCGACGGTCGTGACCTGAAGACGCTGTCGGCACGGGACATGAGCAGGCGTTCTGCATCAGTTCCGCAGTCACATACGCCCGCCTTCCCGTACACCGTCCAGGACATCGTGCTGATGGGGCGCAACCCCCATCTGGGGAAGGCATCCCAGCCTGGTCCACATGACGTGGCGGTGGCACAGGAGGCCATGGATGAACTGGGCATTCGGGCCATCGCCCTCCGTTCCTACACCCAGCTCTCTGGTGGCCAGCTTCAATTGGTCCTGCTCGCTCGTGCGCTGGCGCAGGAGGCGCAGGTACTTTTGCTGGATGAACCGACGGCGCACCTCGACTTCCGGAACCGGCACGTGGTGCTGAGCACCATACGGGATCTTGCCGTCCGCCTCGGGTTGACGGTCATTATGACCGTCCATGACCCGAACGATGCCATGCAGTACGCCGACAGGGTGGGACTGGTGATCGATGGGGGCCTGATTGCTCTCGGGAGCCCGGACGAAGTTCTGACGGCCGATAACCTGGGACGGCTGTATGGCATGCCCATCGAGGTTCTGACAGACGGCAACCGTCGTGTGATTGTCGCGGGGACTTCCTCATGAAGCGCGGACGGTTTCTGCCGATCCTGCTGCTAACCTGGGTGGGCGTGCTGGCAGTGCTTCTGGCGTCACTGTGCCTGGGGCGTTATCCCGTCGCTCCAAGAACGATCCTGCAGGTACTGATTTCCCGGTTCGTGCCGATTGCCCACACATGGGACGCGACTGCCGAGACGGTGGTCTGGCAAGTGCGCCTACCCCGCGCACTGGCAGCGGCACTGGTTGGCGCCGCGCTTGCCTCCGGTGGAGCGGTCTTCCAGGGGCTGTTTCACAACCCGCTGGTTTCGCCATACGTTCTTGGTGTCTCCTCGGGGGCAGGGTTCGGAGCGGCGGTCGCTATCCTGCTGGGCGCAAGCGCTGTGGTCACGCAGGCGTCAGCGTTTGCAGCGGGGGCGCTCGCGGTGTCGCTGACGTGGCTGGTCGCGCGCTCCGGGCGTGACCGCTCCCACGTGACCCTGGTGCTCGCGGGCTTTGTCATCGGCAGTCTGTTCTCGTCGCTGGTGGCTGGCGCGCAATATGTGGCTGACCCGTCGACCAAGCTGCCCCAGATCGTCTTCTGGCTGATGGGTTCGCTCGCGTCTGTGCAGTGGGGAGATCTTCTCAGGGCTACGCTTCTTATCCTGCCGTGCCTCGTGGCCATTACACTGCTGCGCTGGAAGCTCAATGTCCTTTCGATGGGCGACGACGAGGCACGGTCGCTGGGCGAGAACCCCGGCATGATGAGGATCACCCTCATCGGGTTGACGACCATGACCACCGCTGTCAGTGTGGCCGTCTCCGGTGTCATCGGGTGGGTGGGACTGGTTGTGCCGCACCTGGCGCGCGGCATCGTGGGGCCGGATGCGCGCAGGCTCATACCAGTCTCGATCGCGATGGGGGCAATCTACATGATGCTTATCGACGATGTGGCGCGCACCCTGACGATGGCGGAGATTCCACTGGGCATTCTGACCGGGATCGTTGGTGCGCCCGTCTTCGCGCTGCTATTGCGCCAGAGCCGTTCAGACTGGGGCTAGGGCGCCTGCTTCAGTTGTTCCAAGGCTGCAGCCAGCGCTTCCCTGCGCTCCGCCTCATTTCCGTCGAGAATCTGAACGGGGACTCCTGTCACGGTGCGCCACCCCTGCATCTCCTGCCATGTAGCAGTTACTTTCTCCTCTCGAACTGGGACCGTGCGTGCTGCCCTGCGCTCATTCACCAGGCATTCCTCGAGAGACGGCAGGAGAACGATGACGCTCGCTTCCAGCGTCGGCGCCTCCAGGAGAGGAGCAAGCTGGTTTGCCAGGACCGTGCCGTCGACGATGATACGGCCGCCCTCCGGGGCGAGGTCGCGCGCGAGGGCCAGCTCATGGCGCAGGATGATGGCATACAGCTCGATCTCCCTGCCAGTCCATTGTTCACGGTTCTCGTCCATCACCTGGTGAAATGGCTCGTCCACGTGCAGCAGGACCGAACCCGCCAGTTCGTGGTGGATTTTAGCCGCCAAAGTCGACTTGCCCGCCGCGCGCGGACCTGTGATCACGATGACTTGTGCGCCCATACATTCATTCTACGAGCCAAAGCCGGCCGCGCAACACCTGCTCCCATGAATTGTGAATCCCGTTGTACCAGGTACTATGGATGTTCACAATTGGTGCCGTGATGCAGACACGCCGTTGCGGCATAGTGCCGCTTCCTTCGCGGGGACGGCAACGGACAATCCCTCGAGTTGTCATCCCCCGCATGCTGGAATCCATCTTGCATTGCAGCTAGGCAAACCATCCGTTTGCGTGATACTGTGACGAATAGAGGTGACCATGATTACCGGCAGGAAGATCCTGAAAGGCGCGCTGACGCAGCTGCCCATTGAGCTCTATGAGCTGATGGTCCGACGCGCGTCACGCCGCCCGCTTCCTCCTGTGACGTTCACCAGCAAAGAGTACTTTCCCCACCGGGGCGCGCGCGTCGAGTGGTGGTATTTCACCAGCGTCCTGACGACACCGAAGAGGAAGGCCCCCATTGGACTTGAAGTGACATTCTTCCGAGTGAAGACGTTGGTCGAGAGCGTGATCGTCCACGCGGCTGTCACCGATGTCGAGGGCGAGAAGTTCACCTACACCGGCATAGTCTTGCCCATATGCATCCGGTTCACGTCCGACAACCACATGGTGATCGCGCTCTTTGGCAACCGTGTCCGGTTTGACGAGGGTACCAGCAGTCTTGCTATTGATACTCACCTGAGGGGCTTGCAGGTCAGCCTCTCCTGTGCCATCCGGGACATCATGGCACAGGGAGCGGGCGGCGTCCAGGAGATGCAGAACAGTCCGGGCGACACATCTTACTACTTCACGATGCCCAACATGAACACCAAGGGCAAGATCGTGCTGAACGGCGAGAGTCTATCAGTCGCGGGACTGACGTGGCACGACCACCAGTGGGGCAACTTCAACGTGGTCAAGATGAAGTGGAACTGGTTCTCTCTGCGGTTCGACGCAGACGACCTGTACGTGATGCTGTTCAACTTCGACCGGTGGGGCACGACGTACGGGTCCGGGAACGTGCAGTGTCATGGGCGAACAATGCGCGTCGAACAGTTCGAGGTGAACGCGTCGGACATCTTCAGGGCCGGGCACCGTGCCACGTACCCCATCGACTGGGAGCTGCAGATCTTCGACAGCCCGGAAGGGACGACGCCCTTCATGACCGCCCACGTGAAGCCGATGCTCAAGGGGCAGGACCTGTCATCGCTCATTACGCCGGACTACTGGGAGGGCCTGTGTACAGTCCACGCCGAGATTCTGACGCCGGTCGATCTGGGAGGCACCCGCTTCCTTGACAAGAAGGTACTGGACGGCTTCGCCTACGTGGAGCTGACGGGGTGCGAAAAGTAGCGCAAAGCGTCACGCCCAGTCGCCTGTTGCGATGCTCTGAACCTCGACTGGGCGTTCTTGAGGACCCGTTCAGACTCTCAGGTCTCTCCTCTGGTAGGAGAAGTACGTCAAAACACAGAGAACGGCGACAAGTGCCATCGAGAGGAGAACGATACCGGGATTGAGACCGTGTCCCGCCACTATTCTACCCAGATCGAAGTACTTGAATGGCGAGATCACGTTGAGGAATCTGAGCTTGTCTGACATGTCGGTTATCCTCGCCAGGAAGTACGCCGTGAGTACTGTCCCTGAGGCAATGGAGCTGGAAGCTCTCGGATTCCTCATGCCGGCAGCCAGTACCGCGCCGAATGACACGAAGATGAGCTGGACGACGAACATGCTCAGAGTCAACATAAGTACTTCCCCGGAGGCGGTACTGCCCTTGATGTAGAGGGGGATCACGACGAGAAATGATACGAGAGTGACGACATTAATGACGACAACGTTAAGAAGCGCTGCAACGAGCTTGGATGTGACGATGGCAGCTCTCGAGACAGGCTTCACCATCAGATATTCGGTCGTCTTGTCGCTCTCCTCCTTGGCGATGATGCTGGCGCCCAGCAAGGCGGCATGAATTGCGGCGACGAGCTCCACATAGATGAAGAGCAGCGCCAGGTATCCCGCCATCGTCGCCATGTCGAACGAGGCGAATCCAAACAGGGCCTTGATGGAGGTCGGCATCGTCTTCAAGAGTTCATTGATAGAGGGCCCTGTGCCGGTTGCCGTCGTGTAGGCCGTAAACTTGATTGTGCCGGTCAGGACGCAGAGGAACATACTGACGCTCCAGATGATCAGTGCTCTGCTGCTGGCTTTCAACTCTCTCAGGACCATGTTCATGATCGGACCCCCCTAATCAGCGCATGGCGCGTATCAGCTGATGGCATGGATATCCTTCCTGGCGTACACGAAGTAGCAGGTGACAACTGACACAGCGACGATGACCGCGCCCGTAATGAGAAAGGGTGTCTCATATCTCGAATTGTTGATGATGTAGACACAGTCGAAATACCGGAACGGGGAGATGAACCGGGCCCAGTCATCCTTGCCGGCAGCGATGAGCGCCCCAATGATGTAGCACCCAAAGACTGTACCGAGCGAGACCGGAAGCACCGATCTGAGCTTGTCCATAAACACCGAGACGACCATTCCGATCCCGAAGAAGATGAGCTGGATGAACAGGAGGGTGAGGTTAACCATGAAGAACAGGCCTGCGCTGTAGGTCGACTGTCTGACCGTGAAGGCGATGACGGCAGCGGCGGCATAGTAAAGTGCGTCAGTGATGAGGAACATGGTGAGCGCCGCAGAAACCTTCGCGGTGACGACGGCGGAACGCGAGACCGGCTTGACGAGGAGGAAATCCGCCGTCCGCTCTCTCGTCTCCTTGGAGAGAATAGACATGCCGAGATTCATCGCCTGAATACCTCCACAGAGGACGACGAACGCGATGATCATCGAGTAGAAGCCCAGAAGCGAACGTCACGCCCAGCATAGCTCTAATGGAAGCCGGATAGCCCGCCAGCATGTCTTTGAAGTGCGCCCCGTCACGATATATGGGGGGATACAGTGAGAGGTACACGAGGGCGATCGCGATCATGGCGCATACCCAGATGATCGTAGACTTGCGCAGGGACTTGAGTTCGTGCAGGTACATGTTCATGCGGCTCAGCCATCCTTCGAGTAGTAGTGCATGAACACCTCTTCGAGGTCTGGTTCGTCAATAGACAGGTTCAACACCTCGGTCTGAGCAAGCTTCCTGATGACGTTGTTAATGTCACCCCTGTACAGGAAACTCGCGGTCTTGCCGCCGTTCTCCAGCTTGGTGACCCCCGGCATATCAAAGATGGTCTTGTCGAGGTTTGACAGACCTTCGACCTTGATTCTCTTGAAGTTGTTTTCCTGCAGCGCGCTCATCCTCTCGAGCTTGATGATTCTTCCATCCTTGATGAGAGCGACGCGTTCGCACATCTTCTGAACCTCTCTGAGGATGTGAGACGAAAGGAAGACTGTAGCCCCCCTCTTATTCTCTGAAGCGATGAGGTCAAAGAACGTCTGTTGCATGAGCGGATCAAGGCCGGTCGTGGGCTCGTCGAGTATGATGAGCTTGGGCGCGTGCAGGAGGCCCTGGACGATGCCGACCTTCTTCTTGTTGCCGAACGAGAGATCGTCGATTCTCCTCTTCAGATCGAGATCCATGAGCTCTGCCAGCTCGTTGATCCGCTTCGTGCAGTCCTTCTTATAGAAACTCGCCGAGTATCTGAGCAGATCGATGACCCTCATGCCGTCGTAGTAGAACACTTCGCTGGGCAGATAACCCACGTCCTCGCGCACCTCGGGGTTTGTCGTGCAGCTCTTGCCAAAGATCCTGGCACTGCCGCTCGTGGGGTAGATAAGCCCGAGGAGAGTCCGGATGGTTGTGGACTTGCCAGCCCCGTTCGGTCCTATGAACCCGAAGATCTCGCCCTGCTCAACCTCGATGCTTACGTCGATGACGCCTCTTGCCTTGCCGTAGTACTTCGTGAGATTCTTGATTTCAATGACGTTCATCAGTGTTCCCCCCGTATCATCCATGAAACGCGGCATTCTTGGGTGAGCAACTCTCCCCGAATCTTTCAGCTATGTCACCGACAACAAGGCAAACATTGTACTCCGAAAACAACTTTCCGTGAGTGCAGGTGCCTGTCGGATACCTGCACGGTTCCGCCCGGGCTCGCACATCGAATCGACTTGGGCGGCACCCTTTTCCTCGACAAGAAGATGATGGACGACTTCGCCGACGTGGAGCTGACGATAGGCAAAGCTCCCGTTGTCACAGTCTCTAATCGAGAGACAATGAGTCGGAACATTGTCCGGGGGATCTAAGAAGGCTATGATTGTTCATGCTTCTGGGCAAAACAGGGAGGAGTAGTATGGCTGGCAATCTGAATGAGATTTTACCCGATCCTATCAGCGAGGCAGATGAGCAGATTCTGCTGGATTTGTTGAAGCGCAAGATGACGGTGATGGCGGATATCGCCGTAGAGCTCCTGCGCGCCATGGAGAGAGAATTTGGCTCAAGAGCGCGTGAAGTCGTTCGAGAAATGGTCAACCACCAAGAGTTTGAATCACGCCAAGACGCGGGAAAGCCAGAGACGGATCTTCGCGATTTCTGTGCAATGGTAGACAAGGCCGCTGTAGGCACTCACAAATGGAAGAAGACCGAGGATCAGCCTCAGAGCGTAGGCTACAGGTTTACGAGGTGCATGTACGCCGAAATCTTCCGTGAGCTCGAGGAGCCTGAATTGGGGTTGATCATGTGCGCAAGAGACGAGCCCTGGGTCAGATCCTTCAACCCGAAGCTGGCGTTCAAGCGAACCAGGACCCTGATGAGCGGAGACGACCTCTGCGACAACATGTACTACGTGGAGACCTAGCTGCTCCAGACCCGGGCCAAAGAAGCAAGACTATGCAGGGGTGTATTTCCGCCTTCACGGGAGTGACTACTCTTTCATGACGCCCTTGACATATGATACATATGTCATATGATAGTAGCATCATGAAACCCAACATGAAGCTCGAGGCACTGACATCGTTCTACAAGCTGCTGGCAAATGAGTCGCGGCTGGCCATCCTGCTTGCCCTCCGCGACGGTGAGGACAACGTCGCCGGCATCTGCGGCCAAACGGGTCTGAGCCAGACGCTCGTCTCGCA
>JAPLGL010000090.1 GCA_026390155.1 Caldisericota bacterium | reverse complement strand
CTTTGGACCGGTAGGTGTCCCAAGTATGAACGTCCCAGATCTCCAGGTGCGTCAACGCACCGGCGAATACGACCTCTTTGTCGAGTGAAGCATACTCACGTAGATGCTGAGGTATCGAAATGCGACCAATCTTGTCGAGTTCAACCGTTGCAGCTCCGCTGAAAAGAATGCGGACGAAGGCCCGATTGTCGGATGAGACAGGGATGAGGTCACCATAGAACCGTTCGATGATAGAGGTCCACACTCTGTCATCAAACAGGTAAAGGCATCGATCCATGCCCTTGGTGAGAACGTAGGGAGAACCGGTGTCACATCGGTAGTGGGCGGGGAACATCGTTCGCCCCTTGTCGTCCACAGAGTATCTGTATTCACCGATGAAACAGTTCTCCTTGGTCATGGCGTAAGTATACCACAATTTCCCACTTTTTACCACAATTCGTGGAGAAGCGCCAAGAACAAGTTCTAGACTATCGTTCCGCCTCCGAGTATACACTGGTCGTCGTAGAAGACAACCGCCTGCCCCGGAGTAACAGCGAACACGGAATTGGCCAGATGGACGGAGACCCTATCCTCAGATACTCTATCAATACTGCCTTTGACTGGCATTGACCTGTATCGCGTCACGACGTCTGCGTTGAAATGCGCCGATTCCCCGGTGGGAAGGTGCTGCCATTTCAGGTCGATCGCGTCAAATACACCCTTCATGCATTCACTCCGCTGCCCGACGACAAGCTCGTTCGTGGTGCGCCGCTTCTGCACGACATAGAGCCGTGATGAAGCACTGATGCCGAGGCCCGATCGCTGGCCGACCGTATACAACGCCATCCCCTGGTGCTTGCCGATGACGGTTCCATCCGTGAGGACCACGTCCCCAGGCACACATGACAAGCGATGACGAACCTCTTCGCTCACCGGATCTTCTGCAAAACACAAGTCCTGACTCTCGCGACTCGCCAGAAGATCAGGGCTGAACCATCGCGAGGCCAGCGCCACCACGTCGTTCTTGACGCGACCTGCGAGAGGGAACAAGATTCTGCGACGCTGCTCCGCCGAAAGCCGGTACAGGAAGTAAGACTGATCCTTCTCTCGGTCCATGCCGCGGCAAATCTGATCCCCATCCTCAGTGTGGACGATTCCGGCGTAGTGACCACTTGCGACAAAGTCGGCACGCAGCTCGCCGGCCATATCAAGAAGTCCCTGCCACTTGACGCGCTCATTGCAAAAGACACAAGGATTTGGCGTGGCTCCTCCGGCCACAGCCTCCCAGAATGGCTGGATGACTCGGCAGTCGAAGGCGTCTTTCAGGTCCACATTGTGCCATGCAATGCCAAGATGCTCGCACTGGGCCTTCGCTCGTCGCGTAGAACCGATGTCACAGCAAGCACTGTGCTGAGAGAAGTGCAGGGTGACCCCGATGACGTGTTCACCAAGCTCTTTCAGGAGCAGGGCAGAGACGGCAGAGTCCACGCCCCCGCTCATTCCAACCACCACGCTCATGAACAGAATCCAGTCCCCAGGAGGGTCCTTGCAGTCACAGCTACGGCGACGATGTCGACTGCTTCACGGGACACTCTGTCATGTCCTCCAAGAGCACTACTGCACAGCTCCTTCCTTGGGCCTCTTCTTGACGTCAATCCCTGATGCATCCGCATACTCATAGGTCTCATACCTGAGGCAGCACATCAGTTTGCCGCAGACACCCGTGATCTTGCCGGGGTTCAAGCTCAGGTTTTGCACCCTGGCACACTTGAGACTGACCGGCTTGATTTCCTTGAGAAACGTGTTGCAGCAAAGCTCCCTTCCACACATGCCCACCGTTGGAAAGAAACGCGTTTCATCGCGTGAGCCAATCTGCCACATCTGCACCCTTGCCTTCAATGAGCGAGACAGCGTGGACACAAGGGTCCGAAAGTCGACACGCGTCTCGGCAGTGAAGTAGAGCACATACTGTTTGCCCGAAAACGAGAGTTCACAGTTTACAAGGTGAATCGGGAGCTTGGCCGTTCGCACCTGCTCTTTGCACAGAATCACGGCTGCGTCCTGCTTGCGCTGGTTCTCCTCAAGGCGTTCGACGTCGGTCGGAGCGAGTTTGCGGACGTACTTGAGACCTGCTGTCACACGCTTCTTGCCTGATGCGTCGTGCCTTGGATAGCCAATGATGACCTGCATCAGTTCCTTGTCGCTGCCGACGGCAAGGACCTCATCACCGGGGAGCAACACAACGCCATCGCTGACTTCTAGCATGTATGTCTGGTACGACTTGGCTGACCGAGCGCTCAAGTATCGTGCTGATGAACAGCTCGCCGGCAACATATACGTGGGATCATTCATGAGTGGTCATTCTCCTTAGTTCCAGCAGAGCGTTTGTCAGGACAAGTTCGGGGTTCACGTTCTGTTCCACGTGTTTAAGGCGCTCCCCCAGATGATCCAGAAAGAGCCCGACCCTGGACTCGTCCAGCACGAAGTTCACACGGGCCAGTTCAGGCTCAGTCGAGAGTGATACGCCTGCAAGAGGAGGGACCTTTCCCCTCGCCCGCAGAACGCTGTTCATGAAAAGCGCAAGCGTCTGCAAACCCGCCGTCGCATTATCCCGAAGACTGTTCTGACTTCTCATCCTGAGGAGACGCCCGACAGTCTCAGAGAGGCTTACGTTCGCCCTGGCGAAGTCCAGCAGAACTTCGAGACTCGTGTCCGCGCCGGTCGCGGATGTCACATCATGAAGATCAACCATCCTGGCACCCCGCTCGACTTTCATGATCTGGGCCCGTGAACGAATTGTGGGAAGGACTCGCCTGCTGTTCTGAGAAAGCAAGAGGAAGATATTTCCCGGCACAGGTTCTTCAATGGTCTTGAGAACCCGGTCGGCCGCAACATCCGTAAAGAAATCCACTCCACGGAAAACGCTTACTTTGAGACAACCCGATGCAGTCTTCACCGATGCATATGAGATGAACTGGTCGACGGTGTCTATGCTGAGGGTCCCCGAGTCTCCAAAGACCCTCATGTTCGGTGAACCTCCCGAATCAACTTGCCGGCACGACGGACACGTGTCACAGAATTCACCTGGCCCGTGCTCGCCCCTGCAGTTGCCCGACTTGGCAAGAGCTGCAGCCAAGGCGAGCTTGGCGTCCTCGTCTCTGCCTACAAGAAGATATGCATGTGCCAGCTTGTGAGAAACGAGAGCCGCCTCGAGACATCGAGTGGCCAGACTGTCACCGACTGCGTCGCCAATCCGTTTCGCCGACACCGGCTATGTCCCCCGCTTCACTGTTTCTGTTTCTCTCACACTCGTCTCCGCCAGCCTGTCAGCATCTCCTCAGGACTGCCGACATCAAGTATACACGCCACTCCCTGACAGTGCAATGAGAGAATCCCGGGCTGACAATGAACAAACGGGCCAGGAGAGTCCCGGCCCGTTACGCATACGCTCCGCCGTGGCTACCTCTCGAGATCGGCCAACTGCTTGTAGAGCTTCCGCTGCTCACCAGTAAGGGTCCTGGGGACCCCGATCTCGATACGGACGACGTAATCACCCCGGCGTCGTTCTCCGACCGCCTGGGCTCCTTTGCCACGGATCCGCACTTCAGCCCCGTGCTGACTTCCGGCTGGTATCGTCACCGTCTCCGCTCCGCCTTCCACGAGAGGAACCCCTACAGTTGTTCCGAGCACGGCTTTGGCAGGTGATACGTGGACAGTATGATAGAGAGAACTCCCTCGCCGCTCGAACCGGGAATCGACCTGCACGGTTACGAACAGGTACAGGTCTCCCGCCTGGCCACCATGCCTGCCGGCATCTCCCTGTCCTGCGATGCGAACCTTCATGCCACTGTCGACACCGGCCGGAATCGTCACCTCTATGGTCTTGTCGCTCTTCGTGACGCCAGAACCCTTGCAGGCTGGACACGGTGACTCTATGACCTTGCCTTCACCCCGGCACGTGGGACAGACCCCCGCAGTGACGACACGCCCGAAGATGGTGTCTTGAACCTGACGAACCTCACCCACTCCATTGCACGTGGGACACACCTTCGGAGACGTTCCTGCCGCCGCCCCGGTGCCGTGACAGGTCGCACACGTATCGTACCGCCTGACCTGGATTTCCTTCTTGACACCAAAAACAGCCTGTTCCAGTGTAAGCGTCATGTTGACGCTGAGGTCGCGCCCGTGTGGCGTCTCCTCGGCTTGCTGACGACCAAACCCCCCCATAAAACTGCCAAAGAGGTCTCCAATGTCGAAACCGCCGAACGTCTGGCCGGAACCACCACCCTGAGATGCCCAGGCCTGACCTGCTCCGGGGAAGCCAGCAGGGCCCGCCTTTCCGTAGGCATCATACTGTTGTCGCTTTGCAGGGTCACTGAGGGTATCGTACGCCTCATTGACGTCCGACATGTGCCCGGGCGCCTGGGGATCATCCTTGTGGAGGTCGGGATGATACTTCTTAACCAGTTCGCGATAGACCTTCTTGATATCATCCTGGGAGGCCCCCCTGGGCACTCCCATCACATCATAGTAGTCTCGATCAGTCGCCACATCGACCTCCACTCAGGAATCAGCGCTTGCCAGGATTACGGTGCCTATTGTTTCGGTATCCCCTGTCCCTCGACGGTTTCTCCGTCCTGCGGCGGCTGCTGAGCATCGGCCTGATTCTGCTGAGCAGCTGCTGCCGGACCCTGCTGTTGGCCGGCCTGCTGGTGCTGCAGGTCCTCGGTAACCTTCGAGAACGCGGTGTTCACTTCGTCGATCTTTGCTTCAATGTCCGCGGTCTTGTTTTCCCGCACCAGGTCCTCGAGTTCCGTGAGCTTCTTCTCCGCCTCAGCCTTGACATCGGGAGAGATTCTGGCCGCGTTTTCTGTCAGCGTCTTGCGTCCGCTGAACACAACCTGATCCGCGCGGTTCTTGAGCTCGACTTCTTCCCTGACTCTCTTGTCCTGATCGGCGAACTGCTCCGCCTCGCGCTTCATGCGCTCGATCTCCTCATCCTTCAGTTTCGTCGCGTTCTCAATGGTAATGTGCTGTTCCTTGCCAGTAGCCTTGTCTTTGGCTGTGACGTGAACAATACCATTTGAATCGATGTCGTAACTGACCTCGATCTGTGGTTCGCCGCGGCGTGCGGGGGCAATTCCGTCGAGGATGAAGCGTCCCAGCGACATGTTGTCTTTTGCCATCGGGCGCTCGCCCTGCAGGACATGGATCTCGACCTGCGTCTGACTGTCACTTGCTGTGGTGAACGTCTGGGTCTTGGAGATAGGCACGGCGGTATTGCGTTTGATCATCTCGGTGAAAACGCCGCCAAGCGTTTCGATACCGAGCGTGAGGGGGGTGACGTCCACCAGGACCATCCCGGTCTTGACTTCGCCACCCAAGATGCCACCCTGGATCGCAGCACCCATGGCAACGCACTCCATGGGGTCGACGCCGCGCTCGGGAGTCTTGCTGAAGTAGCTCTCGACAAACTTCTGAACAATTGGCATCCTCGTTGGACCGCCAACAAGGATGATCCTATCGATCTGCTGCGGGGTGAGACCGGCATCGGCGACCGCACGGTTGACTGGCTCGCGGCACCTGTCGATGATAGGCTGGACAAGTGATTCGAGCTTGGCACGCGTAATCGGCATGACCAAGTGCTTCGGGCCACTCGCGTCTGCTGTGATGAAGGGCAAGTTGATGGTCGTCTCGAAGGTCGTCGAGAGTTCGACCTTGGCTTTCTCCACGCCTTCACGAAGGCGCTGCATGGCCATCTTGTCGACGCGCAGATCGATACCGTTCTGACTGTGGAAGTCCTCGGCAACATAGTTCAGCAGGGCGTTGTCCATATCCGTTCCACCGAGCTGCGTGTCGCCCGACGTCGACTTCACGGTGAAGACATTTCCTCCGAACTCCATGATCGTCACGTCCAGCGTACCGCCACCAAGGTCGAAGACCAGGATCTTGTGCTCACCCTCAGTCTTGTCAAGTCCATACGCAAAGGCTGCGGCAGTCGGCTCATTGATGAGGCGCACAACGTCGAGCCCAGCTATCTCGCCTGCATCCTTGGTCGCCTGGCGCTGTGCATCGTTAAAGTATGCGGGTACGGTGATGACAGCTTTGGACACCTTCTGCCCAAGGAAAGCTTCTGCATCATTCTTGATCTTGCGAAGGATGAACCCGCTGATCTGTTGCGGCGTGTAGGTCTTTCCAAACATATCGACCGTGTAGTCGGTCCCCATCTTTCGCTTGATTGCCTGAATTGTTGTTTCGGGGTTCAGAGCCGCCTGACGCCGCGCTGGTTCCCCGACGAGTACTTGCCCGTCCTTGGTGAACGCCACATACGATGGGACGGCCTTTCCACCAATACTGACCCCTTCCGCTGCCGGCACGATTGTCGGCTCGCCGCCGACCATGACAGCTGCAGCAGAATTCGAAGTTCCAAGATCAATGCCAATAATCTTCTCTTCCATATTCGACAAACCTCCTCAGTTGGAATACTTGCCAACAACCTGATCAGTCTTCGCCATCTTCAATGCTTTCAACGTCTTTCTGCGGTTCCGAGGCGACATCGACCATCGCTGGCCGCAGCAACATCTCTCCAAGCTTGTAGCCGTCACGCAGGACCCTTACGACAGTATTGGCGGGCGCACCGGAATCGGCAACGACACGAGCGATTTCAGACGTTGCTGAGTCGTAAGCACTTCCCTCCAACCCCTCCAACTTGTGAACGCCGTTCCTTTCGAGGAACTGGTTCAACTGTCCGAGAACAGCCTGAGACCCCACAAGAAGGCTTGAATCGTCCTGACTTCCTTCACCGTGTTTCACAAGCTGGTCGAAACTGTCGACGACTGCAAGCAAATCAAGAAACAGCGCCAACTTGGTCCTGGCCTCAAAGGAATTCTTGTCACGCTGAAGTGTCGCCTGTTCGCGGATGCGCAACATGTGCTCCTCATGAACGGCGCTGTTGAGCCGCTCCACTTCCTGCTGCAACTCCCGTATTCTGGACCCGAGCATTCTCACTGCCTCTCCTTCGTCACCTTCCTCATGCTCGGGAACCACATCCGATGGAACCTCAGGCGAAGACTGAATGCCTTCTTCCTCAGCACTGTCTGTTCCTCGTTCTTCGCTAGCAACATAGGACCTGCTTCCGTTTATCATATGTGGGCTCTCCGGTCAGTTTTCGCCACAAGGGCTGCATTCAGCCTCGAACTCCCTGGGCGTTAGCACTCTCGCCATAGGACTGCTAATCGTGCAGTAATTGTAGTTCAAACGATCCGGGTGTCAAGCACCCAATCGTCGCACACCGTTGATTTCTGGGGCAGTAACGCGATAATGTAAGGGATTAGAATACTCGGAGGCAACCCATGTACAATGATAGCATCACGAAGAAAGAACTCGCTGGCTTCATGGATCACACGCTCCTCAAGCCCGATGCGACTTGCGCCGATATCGAACGACTGTGTGCCGAAGCGGTGCAGTTCGGAACCCTTGCCGTATGCATAAATTCGTCGATGGTCGAAACCGCCTCTGCCGCACTGAATGGGTCCGACGTACATGTTGCGTCCGTGGTGGGCTTTCCACTTGGCGCAGCACTGTCCACGGCCAAGGCATGGGAGACGGAGTCGGCCATCCGGCACGGGGCATCGGAGATCGACACGGTCATCCAGATTGGGTGGCTCAAGGAGAGAAACTACCGCGGAGTTGAACAGGACATCGCAGCGGTCGTCGGGTCGGCCGGGGACGCTCTCGTGAAAGTCATCATAGAGACATGCCTGCTTACGGACGAGGAAAAGCGCGTGGCGTGCGCTATCGCAGTCTCGGCCGGAGCGGGGTTCGTCAAAACGAGCACCGGCTTCAGCAAGGCAGGCGCCACAGAAGGCGATGTCAGGCTGATGCGCGAGGTTGTGGGACCTCTCATCGGCGTCAAGGCCGCGGGAGGCATCCGCGATCTTCGCACTGCCATCGCTATGCTCAATGCGGGCGCGACCCGTCTCGGCGTGTCTGCGTCTGCTGCTATCCTTGCGGAGGCTCAGCAGTAGGACTCGATGGTCTATCACTGGACGCTCGCCTCCATTCTCAATACTTCGAGGGTGGGAGAAAAGGACAAACGCTTGGTGCTCTTCTCCAGGGAACTGGGCAAGGTGACTGCCGTGGCACGAGGAACAGTGGTCCCGAACGCTAAGTGGTCAACCTCGTTCGAACCTTTCTCGCTCCTCTACCTCCGCCTGTACGACCGTTCCCGCTTTCTGACCGTCGTCGGCGCAGAAGAGCGAGTCGTCTATACCGGAGTCCTATCCTCTCTGTCGAGGTCGCTGAAAGGAATGGCCATGAACCAGTTGGCAGAATGCATTCTTGAGCCATCCTCACAGGAACCAGGCTTGTTCGCTGCGTATGTCACGGCTCTGTCAAGGCTCAACCTTGCCGCAAATGCAGCTGAGGAGGACAGAGCCTTCCTTCAGTTCACCCTCGACGTCCTCGATGAACTCGGTTTTGGCATCAGTTCCCTGCATTGTGAGCGGTGCGGAGCCGCACTGGACGATCATGTGCGCTTTTCCAAGAGAGACAATGCCTTCCATTGCTCCCACTGTGCGACAAGCGAGACAGATGTCGGGCTCTCTCCTGAACTCGTCAGCTTCCTCAGGACCGGGGAAGGCAGCATCGACCCGCGCCGAACCCTCACAGGCATCGCATTGACGCTGCGACTACTAAGGTCCGCTGCCGGCAAGCTGGCCATCACACAAGCCTTCGAGCAATTCGCGCAGAACGCTGCTACACTGTTTCGCATTGACACAAGAGAAGAACCCAAGGAGTCATGCCATGAACTTTGAAGAAATGGTCTCCAAACTGGAACGCTTCTGGGAAGACGAGGGCTGCACCCGGCTGTTCCCGTATGACCAGGAAGTAGGGGCGGGAACGCTCAGCCCATATACATTCCTGCGAGTCCTGGGACGCAAACCCTGGAGAGCCGTCTACGTTCAACCATCACGACGTCCGGCAGACGGCAGGTACGGCGAGAACCCCAATCGTCTCTACATGCATCACCAACTACAGGTCATCATCAAGCCTCCGACCACGGACATCCAGGACACCTACCTGCGTAGCCTTTACCTGCTCGGTCTCAAGCCGGCAGAGCACGATATCCGGTTCGTCGAGGACAACTGGGAGACGCCGGTATTGGGGGCAGCCGGCGTTGGCTGGGAAGTCTGGCTCGACGGCATGGAAGTGACGCAATTCACGTACTTCCAGCAGGCAGGGGGCCAGGAAGTCCCGGTCGTGGCAGTCGAGATAACCTATGGCCTCGAGCGACTCGCCATGTTCGTACAGGAGAAGAAAAACGTCTACGAACTCCTGTGGCATGAGGGTGTGACCTATGGAGACCTGCGACAGCAGGTCGAACGGGAGAACAGTGTCTACTCGTTTGAACAAGCTGATATCAACGCGCTTGTCACGATGTTCGACCTCTGTGAAAGAGAGTCCCAGCGCATGATCGACAAGAAGCTGATTACTCCGGCTTATGAGTGTCTCCTCAAGTGCTCACACACGTTCAACGTCCTTGACGCCCGCGGCAGCGTCGGCGTTTCTCAGCGCATGGCCTACCTTGCCCGCGTACGCCGTCTTGCGTATGGCTGCGCAAACCTCTATCTGGAGAATGAAAACCATGAGTGACCTGCTGATCGAGATCTTGACCGAGGAGCTTCCAGCACGGTTTGTCGACAACGCTCAGACACAACTGGTCGAACACGTTGCAGCGCATCTCGACGAGTCCTTCATAGGACATGGAGATGTCCGTGGCTATTCCACGCCACGGCGACTGGTCGTCCTGGCTCAGGACGTCAAGGAGCAGACAGACCCGCGCACAACTGAGGTCAAAGGCCCGGCCAAGGCGTCCAGCTACGACGCTCAAGGAAACCCGACGCAGGCTCTCCTCGGTTTCTGCAGGGGACAGGGTGTAGATCCCACAGACGCTTACACTGTTGATGTCGCCGGCAAGTCATACGTCTATGCAAGGAAGATAGTTCCGGGACAGAAGTCCTCTGAGTTGATCGAGGTTTTTCTTGCCCGTCTGCCCCACGAAGTCACGTTTCCCAAGATGATGCGCTGGGAAGAATCCGGATTCCAGTTTGCGCGCCCAATTCGTGGATTGATCGCGTTGTTTGGCTCCGAAGTCCTTCAGTGGGAGGTGGCCGGAGTCCACAGCTCGAACGCAACATACGGTCTCCGCGTCGGCAAGCCAAAACCCATTGCGGTTGCATCACCCGAGGACTATTTGCGACGGCTGCGCGAGGCTTTCGTCATCCTGGATCCCGCCGAACGCCGCCGCATGATCCAGAAACAGACAGACAAGCTGTTGAAGCCTCTTGGCTTCAGGCTCGGAGACAATGTGAGTGATGTGCTGGACGAGGTCGTCAATCTCGTCGAATACCCTTCCGTGTTTTTGGGAGACCTCCCACAAATAGCAACCGAACTCCCCGAGAGCGTCGTCCGTTCTGTCCTTCAGCAACAAATGCATTCTTTTCTCGTGTACAATGAGGACGGGAACGTCGTTCCACACTTTCTGAGCGTCCGAAATGGCCTTACCGACTTCATCGACATCGTGCGACGAGGCAACGAGAGTGTGGCCAATGCCCGCCTTCTCGACGCAGCCTTCTTCATTCAGGAAGACACACATGAGCCGCTTGAAGCATACGTTGCCCGGCTGGACACACTCATTTTCATGGACAAACTCGGCACCATGGCCGCCAAGACTCTTCGGCTCGAGCGGCTGGCAGCCTGCGCGACCGTGTACGCTTCGGTGACGCCGGAAGAGAGAGCAACGCTCATCGCTGCAGCCCACCTCTCCAAAGCAGATCTCGCTACCAGCATGGTGAAAGAGTATACGTCGCTTCAGGGGGAAATCGGCAGCGTCTATCTCTCGCGTGCCGGTGGTTCACCAGCCATTGTGTCCGCCATTCGTGAACAGTACGTGCCTCGCTCTCCTTCCGAGGACATTGCATCAACCGCAGCCGGCCGACTGCTCGGAGTCATCGACAAGATTGACACGCTCGTTGGCATCCTGGGTACAGGCTTCAATCCTTCTGGGTCAGAAGACCCTTATGGCCTGCGACGTGCCGGCAACGGCATCGTCCGCACGATCGTCGAGTCACGTGAGCCTGTGGACTTGGAGACACTCGTGAGGAAAGCGGTTGAGGGGTATCAGGCTACTGATTCCCTGCCGCATCCTGAAGATCTTCAACAGAGAGTCCTGGACTACCTGAAAGGGCGCATTGCCCAGTATTTCAAGGAGAAACAGCTGACCAGGGAATACGCCGCATTCGAATGTCTTCCAATCGTCGAACTGAGTTCCATTCCGGAGCGCATGCAAGCCCTGCATGAAGCAGCAGGCGACACAACACTCGTGACCCTTGCCGACAGTCATCGCAGAATACAGAACATCACCAGGGGGCTTCCTGCTGTCACGAGCATTCCTCCAGACTTGCTGCTGACGGATCCGGAGGAGCTGGTGCTCAGAGAGTCGGCTGATGCGGCGGCTCCGCGAATTCTCCAGTTTCTGGCCGTGCGGAAGTATCCAGAGGCCATCCGGACGTGCGAAGAACTTGCAGTTCCCGTCACGGCTTTCTTTGACCGGGTCCTCGTCATGGCCACCGACGAACGCGTGCGGAGCGCACGTTTATTGCTTTTGTGCTATCTGAAGTATATACTTGGACTTGTTTGCGACTATTCCAAGCTAACCTAGGCCTGACAGGAGGAACTATGGACCAGCAGAAGTTCGTCTACGATTTCGAAGAAGGCAGCAAGGAGATGAAAACCATCCTCGGAGGAAAGGGAGCAGGCCTCGCGGAGATGACAAAAATTGGGCTTCCCGTACCTCCTGGTTTCACGATCTCAACGGAGATGTGCCCCGAGTATCTCAAGGTCGGTGAGATCCCTGAGACTCTGAAGAATGAGATCAGAGAACACCTTGCCCGACTCGAAGGCAAGCTTGGCAAGAAGTTCGGCTCAGAGCAGAACCCGCTGCTCGTGTCCGTTCGCTCCGGTGCGGCAGTTTCGATGCCCGGCATGATGGACACTATCCTCAACCTCGGACTCAACATCGAGACCGTGGAAGGTCTTGCGGCTCTGACTGTGAACCCGCGTTTCGCATGGGACTCCTACCGCAGGTTCACGCAGATGTACGGCAACGTCGTGCTTGGCATCGAGCACAACGGCTTCGAGGCCATACTGGCAGAACAGAAGCAGCTTCAGGGTATCACGCTGGATACGGACCTCTCCGTCGACAGCCTGAAGGCCCTGGTCCAGAAGTACTTTGCGCTTGTTCAGGAGAAGACCGGCAAGCCCTTCCCGCAGGATCCAATAGATCAGCTGCTCGGGGCAGTGGGCGCTGTTTTCCGCTCATGGAATACCGAGCGAGCCATCACCTACCGCAAGATCGAGAAGATTTCGGGTCTCATCGGCACGGCGGTCACGGTTCAGTCCATGGTCTTCGGCAACATGGGCAACGACTCGGCAACGGGCGTTTGCTTTACGCGTGACAATTCCACCGGAGCCAAGCGGTTCTCGGGCGAATACCTTGTCAACGCCCAGGGTGAAGACGTCGTTGCCGGTATTCGCACCCCGAATAACATCGACGAAATGGAGACAGTGATGCCCGAGACATACAAGCGTCTCGTTGAGGTCTCACTCCTGCTGGAGAAACACTATCGTGACATGCAGGATATGGAGTTCACCGTAGAACGAGGCACACTGTTCATGCTGCAGACCCGCAATGCCAAACGGAGCCCAGTCGCAGCTGTCAAGGTCGCAGTCGACATGGTCGTCGAGGGTCTCCTCACAAAGGAAGAAGCAGTCATGCGGGTGACTCCCACCCAGCTCGACACCCTGCTGCATCCACAAGTAGACCCAATGGCCAAGGTTCAGGTCATTGCCAAGGCAATTCCTGCTTCGCCAGGTGCCGGCTATGGAAAAGTCATTTTCGAGTCAAAGAAGGCCGCCGAGCTTGGAGAAGCCGGAGAGAAGGTTGTTCTGGTTCGTCAGGACACATCTCCCGAAGACATCGATGGTATTTCCAAGGCTCAGGCGACATTGACGACGCGTGGCGGTGCCTCAGCGCATGCCGCACTTGTGGCGCGTGGGCTCGGCAAGCCGTGTGTGGTTGGTGCGGATCAGATAAAGCTCAACAGCGCCGAAAAAACCTTCGTGGCTAATGGCGTGACCGTCCACGAAGGCGACGTCATCACGGTGAACGGCACCACAGGCGAAGTCATCCTTGGTCAAGCTCCAATGGTCGATGCAGAACAGACCGCCGAACTTGCGACCCTGCTTGGCTATGCAGATGGCATCCGCCGTCTTGGCGTGCGTGCTAACGCAGACACTCCAGCGAATGCGCGCAAGGCCCGGGCTTTTGGCGCAGAGGGCATCGGCTTGTGCCGTACAGAGCGCATGTTCAACGATCCCGAGCGTCTGCCTCTGATGCAGGAGATGGTCATCGCGGGTTCACTTGAAGAACGCACCCCCGCTCTCGAGAGACTGCTTCCGATGCAGCGCGAAGACTTCGAGAAGATCCTCGAGGCCATGGATGGGCTTCCGGTCATCATCCGCCTGCTGGACCCACCACTCCACGAATTCCTTCCCCAGATGGACCGACTCACCGCGGAACTGGCCGAGGCAGAAACGACTCACGATGAAACACGCATTGCCTATCTGCAGAAGGTGATGAAGCGGTACAACGAGTTGAAGGAGTTCAACCCGATGATCGGGTTCCGTGGCTGTCGTGTTGGAATCGTCTACCCCGACATCTACCAGCTCCAGGTCCGAGCAATCGCCGAGGCAACTGCCACACTGCTCAAGCGAGGATTGCACCCGATGCCCGAGATCATGCTTCCCCTGGTGGGCCACGTCAATGAGATCAAGGTCCTCAAGCCGCTGGTTCAAGAGGAGCTCGACAAGGCGTTCGAGCGCGAGGGCATCAAGGTTGCTGTGAAGATCGGCACCATGGTGGAAGTACCGCGCGCATGCCTGACCGCAGACGAGATCGCCGAGTACGCCGAGTTCTTCAGCTTTGGCACCAACGACCTCACCCAGACGACCTATGCCTACAGCCGTGACGATGCGGCAGGCACATTCCTGCCGACCTACCTCGAGTCGAAGGTCCTGGACGTCGACCCATTCCAGACCATCGACCAGAAGGGCGTGGGCAAGCTTATCCGCAT